>JAZKZC010000092.1:0-47323 GCA_045612465.1 Eubacteriales bacterium | reverse complement strand
ACCGCTTGGCCTCCGACTTCTGAGCGCTTGAACCGTTTTTCGTCGTTACGCCGATATTCGCTTCCTTTTCGTACGAGCTGTTTTCAACGGTCAATACCTTGCCCGTCGAATAGCTTGTTATAACGTAGCTTCCGTCGCTGTTTCTTTCGAAGAACCAAAGCTGTTCAGTACCCGAAACAGGTGTTGCCGTGACTACGTTATCTCCTGCAGGTGCTACGCAAAGTCCTGCGGAGGGATAATTTATCTTTGCAAAGAATTTTGTTCCGATATCCTCGCCCTCGGCTGTATAACGGGGTTCTTTACAACCCGAATCAATGAAGTGATTGAATGCGGCTTCGTAGTTGTCGCCGAATGCCGCCTTGAGGTCAGCATTTGCGCTGAGATAATATCTTACATCAAATATTGCGCTTGCACGTCTTCCCTCTTTCATACCGTTCATTATGAAGTGGTCGTAAAGAGCTTCTGCGTCAGTACCGATGTTTTCGCGAAGGTCTGTGTAATAATCCGCATAATATTCCGCATCGAAAAGCACCGTGCGTACTTCTTCGGGAATGGGATCGGAATTCACGTAAGCGGGTTCGCAAATGTATGCGATGTATGTACTTGTAATATCGTATGTCTTATCGGATGCACAACCGCCGTTTGTTGTAAAGTAAGCGGAGCTTGTGTTACCTTCAATGGTGTAAAGTGTTCTGCCGTCCCAGCCTGATACGATACCTACGTGGTTAACTGTTCTACCGCTTGCCGCACCGCTTGATGACAGGAAGAATACGATGTCGCCGGCTTGGGGAGAATATGCGCCGGACTGTATTTCAGACCATCTGTGCGCTCTGCCCTGGTTTTTAAACGGTCTTACCTGGTCTTCCGTGTACTGCTGACACGAAATGATGCTCTGCGGAATGCCCGCATTGTATGCGCACCACGAAACGAACATCGCGCACCACTGTGAAGAAATGTGGTTATAAGATGTACCCTTGTGCGCTGTGTACCAACGGCCGTACTCCGTATAGTTGTTCGAGCCCTGAACCGTACCCGAAAGCTGTGAAGAGTTGTTACCCTCCTGGTAACCTATCTGTGTTTTGGCAACGTTGACGATGTCACGTCTTTCATTACCCGTAAGCTTAACGCCCGTCAATGCGGCATAGTAAGGGCCTGACATATACGACGCTGAACCTGAATACGATACGGCATCAGCCTCATACGGCATAACAGCCGCCGCAAGCGTGAATACCATACAGATACAAAGTAAATGTGCAAGTAAACGTTTCATTTTTTCTCCTTTGTCTATAAATAATATACAAAAAATATCCATTTATATAATATCAAATTGTACATTTTATATCATCAACTTTTCTTAAATCTATTATTAACAAAAAGGAAAATTCGGTTCATATTTATTCTAAATTCGTACACTTATAGTTAAAATAATTAAAAGAGTAAAACGACGTGCGTTTTACTCTTTTAATTCTATTTCACATATAACTCACCCATACCGTCAACATCAACCGTCAGTGTGTCGCCGATGTTAAGCTCACGGGAAAGTATTGCCTTTGCAAGTATCGTTTCAACACTTGACTGCAGATATCTTTTCATAGGTCTTGCGCCGTACACAGGATCATATCCCGAATTGATTATTTTCGTCTTTGCCGCGTCGGTTATTTCAAGACTCAAGCCCTTTTCTTTCAGTCGAAGCTCTATACGCTTCATCAGTATATCGGCTATTTTACCGATGTTTTCACGTGTTAAAGGCTTATAGAAGATTATTTCGTCAAGTCTGTTCAAAAATTCGGGGCGGAACGATGCACGCAGCTGTGCCATAACACCGTCACGCACCTCGGGTAATATTTCGCCGTCGCTTGACGATTCAAGCAGATACTGCGAGCCGATATTGGACGTCAGAATGATAACGCTGTTTTTAAAATCCACCGTTCTTCCCTGGCTGTCCGTTATTCTTCCGTCGTCAAGCACCTGCAAAAGTATGTTGAAAACGTCGGGGTGCGCCTTTTCTATCTCGTCAAAAAGTATTACGGAATACGGCTTTCTTCTCACAGCCTCGGTAAGCTGACCGCCCTCATCGTATCCGACATATCCGGGAGGCGCTCCGATAAGACGTGAAACGGAGAATTTCTCCATATATTCGCCCATATCGATGCGCACCATATTGCTTTCGTCATCAAACATCGCCTCGGCAAGCGCCTTTGCAAGCTCCGTTTTACCTACGCCCGTCGGGCCGAGGAACATAAACGAGCCGATAGGACGGTTGGGATCGGATATGCCCGCACGTGAACGGATTATAGCCTCCGACACCTTTTCCACCGCTTCGTCCTGACCTACAACACGCTGGTGAAGTGTTTTTGAAAGATTGAGAATTTTTTCACGTTCACCGCCCGAAAGCTTTGACACGGGAATTCCCGTTCTTCTTGAAACTATCTCGGTTATTTCCTCTTCTGTCACGGTGTCGGTAACGAGCTTTTCTCCCTTCGTTTTTTCCGCCTTTTCAAGTGCTGTTTTCAGCTTGTTTTCAAGCTCGGGCAGGGTTGAATAGCGAAGGCGTGATGCCGTTTCATACTCATAATTCATCTGCGCTTTTTCAAGCTGTGCGTTGACACGGTCAATTTCCTCTTTCAGCTTTTTGACATCTTCAACGGAAGTTTTCTCATTTTCCCAACGGCTTTTGAGTTCATTATATCTTTCTCTGTCAGAAGAAAGCTCCTCGGTGAGCTTTTCAAGCCGTTCCTTTGAAAGACTGTCGGATTCCTTTTTGAGCGCCGTTTCCTCAATTTCAAGCTGTATTATCTTGCGTCGCAAGAGGTCAAGCTCCTCGGGCATAGAATCAATTTCGGTTCTTATGCAAGCGCACGCTTCGTCGATAAGGTCTATTGCCTTATCGGGGAGAAATCTGTCGGTTATATATCTGTTTGACAGCGTTGCGGCGGCAACGATCGCTCTGTCCTGTATCTGCACACCGTGGAATATTTCGTATTTTTCTTTAAGTCCGCGGAGAATTGAAATTGTGTCCTCAACCGTCGGTTCATCAACCAGAACGGGCTGAAAACGGCGTTCAAGCGCCGCATCCTTTTCGATATACTTACGGTACTCGTCAAGCGTGGTCGCGCCGATACAGTGAAGCTCGCCTCTGGCAAGCATAGGCTTTAAAATGTTGCCTGCATCCATAGCGCCGTCGGTCTTACCTGCGCCGACGATCAGATGAAGTTCGTCGATGAAAAGAATGATTTTGCCATCGGAATTTTTGATTTCATTCAGTACAGCTTTAAGACGTTCCTCGAACTCACCTCTGAACTTTGCGCCTGCGATAAGCGAGCCCATATCAAGAGAAAATACCGTTTTGTTTTTCAGCCCCTCGGGGACGTCGCCTCTCATTATACGCTGTGCAAGTCCCTCGGCTATCGCTGTTTTACCGACACCCGGTTCACCTATCAGAACGGGATTGTTTTTCGTTTTTCTTGACAGAATACGGACAACGTCACGTATTTCGCTGTCACGTCCGATGACGGGATCAAGCTTTTGCTCTCTTGCCCTTGCAACGAGATCCGTGCCGTATTTGTTGAGCGCATCGTACGTTTCCTCGGGTGAATCAGTCGTGACACGGCTGTTTTTAACAGCAGAAAGCGATTTTTCAAAGGTCTTTCTGTCTATCTTATTTTCATCGAGTATGCGTTTTATTTTATCGGTAGGAGCATCGAAAATTGCGAGCATAATATGCTCAACGGAAATATAATCGTCCTTCTGGCTGTTCGCCGTCTGCTCGCTTTTCGCAAGCACACGGTCACAGTCCGGGGATATATAAATCTTGTCGGCTTCTCTGCCGCCGCTGACTCTCGGCATATTTTCAATAACACTTTTAAGCGAAAGAATGACCGCTTCCGTATCAAATCCCGACTTTTCAAAAAGCTGGCGTATCAGCCCGTCGGCGGGAGAAAGGAGCGCATAAAACAAATGCTCCGACGTTACCTGCGAATTACCGTTTTCACTTGCAACGCTTTGCGCATCCTGAAGCGCTTTGAGCGATCTTTTCGTAAATATGTCCATTTGCATTATATTTTCCTCCTATATCATCAGTTTCGCGTTTTTAAGGTATGAAACGTATATTTCTTCGGAATCTTCAAGTGAATATCTGCCCGACACCGTGCCTTTCATAATATCATCAAGTGTGCGGACATACGCGGATATCGCCTCAGCAATCGCCTCGGGTGTCGTTTCCGCTTCGGTGTGCATAAGAGTGCGAACAAATCTTCCGTCAGTATAGTAATACCCTATGTCATTTTTAAAATACCTTTGCACGTACGCACTTTCAAGTCTGCACCAGAACTTAAAAAACTCCTCCGTCAGCGACAAAAGCGCGCCCGACTGTGTGCGGAATGAAACCGACAGCTCACCGAATGCACCTTTTTCAATGTTTCGGTACAAATGTATATCGTATTTTACAGTCGGCCTGTACTTGTATTCAAGTGTGCTTTTAACGGACATCGTTGCCCTGTTCGGTATCATTATCGGAACGATATTATCGTATACCGAAAGCATTTTTTCCATTTGCCTGAAAACATTTTCAATGTGCATTTCGGGGGTTGTCAAAGAAACGTAATCGGCAAGGATCATATTTATCATATTCGACCTGTTTGTTCCCTGCTTCAACGCAAGCATATCTATTTTTGATATTACAGAGTCTGAAAGTATCAGACTGTATAAGCTTTTTTGCATTTTATCACTCCGTTTCTGCACAATTATAGTAGCATAGTTTATTAAAATTGTCAAGCGATTTATATAAAATTGTTTGCAAAATTTATTTTTTCTCCTTTTAAAACGGATAAATATTGACAAACTGTAAGGCTTATATTATAATGAACTTATTAAATATTAGCGAGGTTTGTTATGAAAATAGTTGACGCAAAAACACTTGATGTCAGTGTTCTTTCCGCTTTTTGGAACGAATATGCTCAAAACGAAATAGTTATCAAAAAATTTTCACCCGAAAAATTTCAGAGTCTTTTCTTTGAAGAATACACGGGTGTAAAAAAGGTTGCTGTTGCCGCAGTTGACGGTGACAAAGTTATCGGATTTGCCGCAGGTACGCACAAAGCGGGAATGGAAGTCGGTTATATGACGTACGTTCTCGTTGACAAGGACTGCCGCCGTCAGAAGATCGGTAAGACACTTGCAGCAGAAGTTGAAAAGCTTCTTAAAGAGGTTGCTGACGTTACGCTTACAAAGTACGAAGCTGTATTCTACAATCCCGTAGGTCTTTCATGGATCGTTCCCGGCACAGACGGACATGACCACCCCGGAATCCCCGGTGTTGATATGCTTCAGGGCGGTTACATATTTATGAAGAATATCGGCTACCGTGATTTTGCATACCAGAATTCATATTACAGATGTCTTGAAGGATTTGAATTCTCCGAAAAGATCAAGGCTAAAATGGAAAAGGCAAAGGAACACGGTCTTTCCATCACGTATTACGACAAGAACCGCCACTACGACCTCGAGGAACTTTTTGACAACCTCAAGAATCCCGGTTGGAAAGCGGCAATTATGGGCAACGAAGCAAAAGAAAATCCCCTGCCCCTTTTGGTTGCTGAAGATGCATCTGCAGGCGATGGCCGCGCAAAGGTAATCGGCTTCACAGGTCCTCTTACAGTTCAGGAAAGCGGACGCGGTTACTTTGCAGGTATCGGCGTACACACGGAATACCGTACATACGGTCTTGGCAGTGCATTGTTCTCATCTCTCTGTGCAGGACTTCACGATATGGGCGCTGAGTTTATGACGCTTTTCACAGGCGAAACAAACCCCGCAAGAAACATTTACGAATCTGCAGGCTTCAAGGTAGTACGTTCCTGGGCTGATATGAGAAAAGAAATAAGATAATAATATCTGCACAAAAGTATATTCACCCCGAAAACCGATGTTTTCGGGGTGTTATTTTTCTTGCGCACAACTTTTATTAAAACAAAACGCAGGCGCCGTCCGAAAAGACAGTGCCTGCGTGAATTATTACTTTAACGGTTCGTTATACGAACCATTCCTCGCCGAGGTTGAGAATATTGCTTATATCTCCGCCGTCAAAATTTATTTTGTAAAGATCGGCGATGGCTGTAACGTCCTCCGATTCAAAGACGACAAGCTCCGCTTCAGGTTTTACATATTCTTTCATTTTATTTCCCCCGTTTTATTTCAAAACTATCGCTTCTTTGTGCGTATCGATGACATTACCGTGCGCAATTACGAGAACTTCTGCGACAATGCTGTCAAAATCCTCAAAGCCTGTGAAGTTTGCATAGAACATGCGGTCAAACAAATTGAACTTTCCGCCGTTGGAATTCATTACGTTTTCTATCGTAACGTCCGTGAAAACGAACGTCGCGCTGTCTGTTCCGTTAACCGTCAAGCGTACACCTATCTGTATATCGTTGTCTGATGCACCGTCTTTAAACAGCGTTATTATCTTTGTTGTTCTTGAAGTAACGAGCGCATTTACTCTTGATATATCACCAAACTGATCCTGTCCCTGGTTGAAAAGTATATCCACGAATATATAACCGCCGTCAACGGGTGAATATACGGGTATTGCGCAGTTGTCATCTGCGAGAAGAAGATTTTCAAGCACGCGAAGCACACCGTTTGCCTTATATCCGTTTGCCGCGTTGTTCGTGCTGTCATAAACGTGTGTTGTGCTGACACCGATAACGTTATCGGCAATAAGCGTAAGGCCGTTTATATCAAGCTTCGTGTCGGGAAGAAGCTGCAAGTCCTCCTCCTTTGTTGATACAAGAAGCTGAATCGTTTCGCCCGCTTTTGCCTTTGACAAGCCCTCTGCAACAGTTTCGTAATGCTTAGTTGTCTGCATGTTCCAGCAAACAGAAGTAACTACCTGCCACGTATCGGATGAAAGCTGTGTTGTTACATACGTATAAGCACAGAAGTCTGTATTCTCGCCCTCTGCACCGTTTTCTTCGGGATCGAAGTTTTTGAACGTACCACCGGAAACAGATATGGAAGTTTCACCACTGTTATATAAACTATCATTACAGTCAAGACCGTATACACCACTCTTGACGTTTTTAATATCAAAGTAGCCGCCTTCAATTTCCAAGTTGCCGTAAAATCCCAACGCAATATTGCTTTCAGCAATGTAAGTACCGCTTTCTATGGTAAGGTTACCGGGTACCCCCTCATTCGGTTCCCCCATAAAAAACATCGTACCGCCCGTATGATTAATTGTGACTGCATCGATAGTTCCGTTTTTAAAAGTAATATCATCAGCCATAGCAATAATCATAGGATCTATAGCATAAGTTAGCGTTGCATATGAGCTGCTGCTAACTCGATAGTATCCGACATACTTACTTCCGTATATCGTATATCCATTCATATCAAACGTGAGATTTTCAGTTACAAACAAAGGGTTATATACTATTTCCTGATTACAGAGAAGTGTTATCACATCACCGGTCTCGGAGCCGTCGACAGCATCTTGTAAATAACCGAACGTTTCACCCGTGCGTTCATTCTTCGCTACCGCGGGAACAACGCGGAAATAAGGCTTTTTTTCACCGTCTACAACTCTGAAAATAACCTCAAAACCATATTGTTGACCGTACGTTTCACTATCGGTAATTGTATCGCGCATAGTTTCCTTGAACAAATCCGGTTCTTGGTAAAGATTCTGTGAAAATACACCGCCTACGATTGAAATGTTGTCCATATTAACTTCACCAATAATGAAGTCTTTCATATCTTCGGCATCGATGGCAGTACTCGGCTTTATCGGAGGAAGCGACACCGCAATATTATCGACTATCTCGCCGCCTGTTATCGTGCACTTGCCATCACTTGTATTACGCACAGTAACACCGCCACCGCGGCGTCCCGTATTGTGGCAGATCTTACCGCCGTGTATTTCAAGTATACCGTTACAATTCGATCCGCTGAGATTGACTGCATTACAGTCATCGCCCTGGCCCGCCTGCAATGAAACGTTACTGCAAATAGTACCGCCGTTCATTACAAATTTCGGATAGCTACTACCTCTAATCATAACCGCCGTACCGTCTGAGCCTATACCGCGGTTATTGTATATTGTACCGCCGTTCATCTCGAGATATCCATGCGCAACGTAGAATATGCCGCCCTTGTTTGCAAAGAAGTTATCCTCGATCACACCGCCGTTCATTACAACCGTAGCATCTGTAGCAACTATGTAACAAATTGTAACGCCGCCTTTTGTTGCGTTATGATAAAAATGTGCGCCGTCATTTATTTCAAGGCTTGATGCGGTACTTATTTCAAAAAGTCCGTATCCGAAATTGCCATTAGTACCGCCCACATGGTTTTTAATGGTAACGTCATTCACAACAACGTCGCCATTTGTTACCGTAAACATTCTTGCTGTAGCTACAGGGGCATCAGTTTCAAGCACTGCAAAATTCCAAGCATCCTCGGTTGATGCACTGTTTTTCATATGCTTTGCCAACTCCTCGGCATAAAGCGATTCATTCATTTGCCACGAATTGTTACCATCGATAACGAGTCCGCCGCCAAGGGTAAGCTTCCCTGCATTAACCGCGAAGAATTTACCCGTAAACGTATCAGCGCGCAAAAGCGTGTAATTTGCGCCGTTAATTGTGATATTGCCCGTTATTTCAGGAAAAGTCGCTGTTACAGCTATGTCACCTGTAAGATTGATGAGTGCACTTGCATTTTCGTTTGCTGTGTTTATTGCCGAAACCAGCTCATCAAACGTGCCTGCGTGCAATGTAACATCGTACGATGCTTTCATCTTCACAGATTCACGGCTTTCGAAATCAAGCGCTAATGTATTGGCAGGAATCATACAAAATATTATGGTTAATACCAACACAAGACTTATTGAACATTTAATAGCTCTGCGCATTTCATTTTGTCCTTTCTTATGTTACATATTAGTAAGTATACTAATTTTCATTTTATCTTAATATATATACATGTATATATATTAATGTTAAATTTTTGGTAAATATTATACGAACGTTTATTACAAGGAAATCCAAAGGCAGAGCAGAAAATTTAAGACACCACTTAAAATATATAAGTCGGCTCGGATTTAGACCAATGTTTAAATCCAAGCCGACACCTTTTAAATTTACATTTTATCGATATAATCGATGAGTATTTTGCGAAGTGTCTGCGGGTCGCAGTTACCTTTAAGCTCTTTCATACATCTGCCGAACAGAGCCATAAGCGCTTTTTCCTTACCGCCCTTATAGTCTGCAACAGATTTGGGATCAGATTCAACAACCTCTTTAACGACCTTGTCAATAAGACCTGTATCGTTTGAAATTATAAATCCGTTTGCGTTTGCATATTCTTCGGGGTTGATGCTTGCATCGTCAAACATAGCTGCAAGTATCTTCTTCGCATTCGCACGGCCGACCTTACCGCCCGATACAAGCGTAATAAGCTCACCAAGTGATTTTCCGCTTACCGTCAGCATATCGTATGTCATCTGACGGAGGTTGAGTATGCTCATAACCTCTGAAATGATCCAGTTTGCGGCATTTTTAGCATCACCGCACGTCTTTGCGGCTTCTTCGAAGCATTCGCAAAGCGCAATACTCTTTGTTATCTGCTCTGTATCGTATTCACCAAGTCCGAATTCTTCCGTATAGCGTGCACGCTTTACTTCGGGGAATTCGGGAAGCGATGACTTGATTTCATCGAACCAAGCCTCGTCGATTACAACGGGCATTACGTTGGGATCGGGGAAATAACGGTAGTCACCCGCTGTTTCCTTTGTTCTCATTGCAAAGCTCTTGCCCTTGATGTCATCCCAGCGTCTTGTTTCCTGAACAAGCACCTCTGTATTATTTTCTATCGCATCGATATGTCTTGCCGTTTCGTATTCGATAGCTCTCTTGATAGCCTCAATAGAGTTCATATTTTTCATTTCCGTACGTACGCCGAGCTTGTCGCTTCCCTCGGGACGGACAGAAAGGTTTACATCGCAACGCATCGTACCGTGCGCCATTTCACATTCGGCAACACGTGCATAGCGGAGCAGATTTTTAAGTCTGTCAAGGTATGCAACGACTTCTTCAGCCGATGAAAGGTCAGGCTGGCTTACGATCTCGATAAGCGGAACACTTGTACGGTTGAAGTCAACGTGTGTTGTATCTTCTCTTATATCGTGTACAAGCTTACCTGCATCCTCTTCCATGTGTATCTGCTTGATACGGATTCCCTTTTTACCCTTTGAAGTTTCAATTTCAACAAGACCGTTTACCGCAACGGGCGCAAACCACTGTGTTGTCTGATAAGCGGCAGGAAGGTCAGGATAATAGTAGCTTTTTTTGTCAAAAGTCGTAACACGGTTGATGTCACATCCGAGCATAAGGCCCGCCTTCATACCGTAATCAACAACTCTCTTATTTACAACGGGAAGCATACCCGGCATACCGCAGCAAGCGGGGCATACGTGCGCATTAGGCTCAGCGCCGTAAGAATGCGCCGAACAGGAGCAGAAAATTTTGGACTGTGTTGCAAGCTCAACGTGTACTTCAAGTCCTATGACTGTTTCGTAATTCATAGCCGTTATACCTCCTTTTAAATCTTTGATGCAAGCTCAAGCAGAGCATTTTCGGAAAAAGCCTTGCCTATAAGCTGTACACCGCCTGCGACAACTGCGGGAAGTCCCGTAATTGATGCGGGTGCTGTATAGAAATTTTCTTTGTAAGAAATGTATTTGTCTGCCTTTACATCTTCTTCCGTATAGAAAGCCTTTGAGGAAGCAGGAATCATCACAGCGTCAAATTCTGCAAATATCTTTGCAAATTCTTCAACGATTACACGACGTGTACGAAGCGCTTTGTCATACACCTTCATATAATTTTCGGTCGAAAGTGTTTCCGAGCCGAAGATTATGGCTGTTTTGAGAAGCTCGCCGAATGCTTCTGTACGGCTGTTTGTATAAAGCTCGTCAATGCCCGAGAACTTCTCTGCTCTGTATCCGTACTTAACACCGTCATATCTTGATACGTTATTGCAAAGCTCCGCGCTCATAAGAATATTCCAAGCGGGACGCGATGCGGCGATGATTGAGCTGTCAATTTTTACAACTTCAACTCCGAGAGCTTCAAGCTTTGCGCAAACAGAGTCAATATTCGCCTTTACGTCAGCGGAAACGTCCGCTGTCATATCGTTTATGATTGCTATACGTTTAACAGGCTTTGCATCAGCCTTTTTTGCAATTTCACTTTCGGGAAGGCTTGTGCCGTCCTTGTCATCGTGACCTGCAATATCATCAAGCACCTTGCGGCACATCTCAGCATCTTTTGCCATAACGCTTACAGTTTCACCCGAGCAAGCAACGGGAACAGTACCGTAACGGGAAACAGTACCGTATGTGGGTTTGACACTCACAAGACCGTTTTGCGCTGCCGCACGGCGGGGTGCGCCGTTTACATCAAGCGCAACAGCGGCATCGGCTTCATTTGCCTTCAAAATTTCAGCAGATGAATTCAAAAGCTTTCCGTCTTTTGTATTTGCGCCGTTGTACGATGTTTCACCAAGCAAATCAATGGCAAATTCACCGACATCAGCTTTTCCGCATATGCCATATCCTTTATTTTTAAGGCGTGTAAGCGCTTCTGCTTCAAGAAGACTCATATAACCGTCAAGCATTTTTGAGCCTGCGGCTGTGGGCATATCAGTTGTAAGGAGCATATCTTCTGCTACTATTTTAAGTTCAGAATTAACATCTTTTTTTGCTGTGTATATCATTTTCCGTCCCCTCCTTACTTATTCTACGACACGGGGAACGCACCAGTATCCCTCGTCAGTTTCGGGTGCGCCCTTCTGTAAATCATCGCGAGAAAAGGGCTGTGAGGGAATATCCTCACGCACTACCGTCATAATGGGCATTACGTG
Source organism: Eubacteriales bacterium (assembly GCA_045612465.1). GTDB lineage: Bacteria > Bacillota > Clostridia > Oscillospirales > CAG-272 > RGIG7213. The sequence continues at coordinate 35,401 of JAZKZC010000092.1, read as the reverse complement.
TACCATACGTTCTGTGTTTTCAGTATCTATATTTTCAAGGTTTTTTGCATCATTTTCTCTGTCTGCAAAAAATGCTATAACTTCATCTTTCTGTGTTTCCGTAAGACTGAGCTGATTGAGAAGCTCAAGTCTTCTGAGTATAACTCTGTCCATATTTCCGCTCCTTAAATCAATCTCTTACTTTTATGTGAACCTCACGGAGCTGCTGCTCAGTAACTTCACCGGGAGCACCCATCATAAGGTCCTGCGCATTTCCGTTAAGCGGGAATGCGATAACGTCTCTTATTGTTTCCTCACCTGCGATAAGCATTATCATTCTGTCAACACCGGGAGCCATACCTGCGTGAGGGGGAGCACCGTAAGCAAACGCTGTATAAAGCGCGCCGAACTTCGCCTTGAGGTCTTCCTCGCCGTAGCCTGCGATTTCAAATGCCTTTCTCATTATTTCGGGGTTGTGGTTACGTACAGCACCCGAAGAAAGCTCAACGCCGTTACAAACAATATCATACTGATATGCGAATATTTCAAGCGGATCCTTGTTAAGAAGCGCATCCATACCGCCCTGAGGCATTGAGAAGGGGTTGTGTGTGAAGTCAATTCTTCCCGTTTCAGCATTAAGCTCATACATCGGGAAGTCAACGATGAAGCAGAATTCAAAGGAATCGTCCTTGATAAGTCCAAGCTCGTTACCGATCCAAGTTCTCATTTCGCCCGAAAGACGGTCGATGACAGATGCACTGTCACTGATGAAGAATATGGAATCGCCTTCCTTTACACCGCAAAGCTCACAAAGCTCTTTTTTCTGTTCGTCTGTAAGGAATTTTGCAATAGGGCCTTTGAAATCTCCGCCCTCAAGAGTTATATATCCGCATCCGAACTTCATTCCGATGCTTCTTGAATATGTGTCGATCGCCTTTTCAAATGCCTTTTTACCGTCGCCCTCGCCGTCTTTCTTTACAAGGTAGTTTGCAACGATACCGCGTACAAGCTTGTTCTTGAACGGAACCGTTCTGCCGTTGATGTCAAGGAATTCGTGTGTTGCAAAGAAGTCCGTGAGGTCCTTGATTTCAAGAGGGTTGCGGAGGTCGGGTTTATCTGTACCGTACTTCAGCATTGCATCTGCAAATGTGATTCTTCTGAACGGGGGCTTTGATACCTTTTTATCAGAGAACTTTGTGAATGTGTTGTACACAACAGTTTCGGCAACCGCAAATACGTCTTCCTGTGTTGCAAAGGACATTTCAAAGTCGAGCTGATAGAATTCACCGGGGGATCTGTCCTGACGTGCGTCCTCGTCGCGGAAACAGGGAGCGATCTGGAAGTAGCGGTCAAATCCCGATGCCATAAGAAGCTGTTTGAACTGCTGGGGTGCCTGAGGCAGAGCGTAGAACTTGCCCTTGTGCTTACGGCTGGGAACGAGATAGTCTCTTGCGCCCTCGGGAGAGGAAGCTGTAAGAATAGGTGTCTGTATTTCCAAAAATCCGAGATCCTCCATCTGTGAACGCAGATAGCTGAGTATCTTCGAACGAAGCACGATGTTGTCGTGAATCTTTCTGTTACGCAAGTCAAGATATCTGTATTTAAGTCTTACTTCTTCTCTTGTCTGTGTTGATGAGTCGATTTCGAAAGGAAGTCCGAGCTGGCAGGGGCCGAGCACCTCAACCTTTTCAGCCTTTACTTCGATAAGACCTGTTGCGATCTTGGGGTTTACCGTTTCTTCATCTCTTTTTGAAACGATACCCTCAACGAGGATAACTGTTTCCTTTGCGATGCCCGCGATGAGCGAATCGTCGGAAAGGACGATCTGTGTTACTCCGTAATGGTCACGAAGGTCAATAAAGAGCACGCCTCCGTGGTCACGCACAGTATCCATCCAGCCTGTAAGTGTTACCTTTTGTCCGATATTGTCAATACCGAGTTCATTACAAGTGTGTGTTCTAAGCATAGTGTATTGTACTCCTTTTAAGTAAAATATTTTCCTGTTTACGGTAGTTTATGCGAAAGAAAAACAAAAAGCCTTTCATCCCACAAACATGGGACGAAAGGCAAACTTCCGCGATACCACCCAAATTGACCGCAAAACGGTCCGCTTCATTAAATCTTTACGCGATCAACGTGCGGTTCTAATAACCTTTCGGCTTTCTTCCGCAAGCTCCGAAGTGTTCTTCAGGTAAAATTTGTTACCGCACTTACACCAGATATGCGGTTCTCTGTAAACATTGATCCTGCCCTACTGCCTTCATCACAGCCTAATTATCTATCGTGAAGTATATCATAACCGAGTAAAAATGTCAATAGAAAGCGAGAAAAAATATCGCATATATTTTAAATCATACTTGCCGATACATTGAAAACAAACTTATTTCCATATATCTTTAGGGAAAGAATCTATCAATGCCTTTTGCATGGAAGTAAAATCCGGGAGCGGACAAGGAGTAATTGACAACGCCTCATCAATAGTTCTTGCAACAGGAAACTCGTATCGTCCCGTTCCGAAATAATAATCTTCATATTTCAGCAGGGAGAGTGTAGTATCACCCGGAAGATATAAAACAGCGGGTACACCGTATGCTTCAGCCAAAATAATTCCGTGCAAGGAACTACTGATAATCAATTTGGATTCAAGCATCTTATCAATAAAGCCTTTGTAGTCATCCGTAAGAATATTTATTTCATTAGCACACTTCGTCTTATCCGACATATGCTTGATGACAGAAAATTCCTTTGTTTTACAGATATTGTCATTTGAATATATCAACGGCATTAAAACAGCAGGATCACCGTAACATTCCGGACAATTAAATCCTAAATCCAACAAGATCGTTCTTGTTTTCGGTCCTCGTACAGCACGAATATCCATTTTATGCAGCTTACGCATAAGATATACGTCCGAAGTTTTACCGGGATAATTCATAAAACCGCTTCCCCATACAGTAGCATCCATAATGCAAAAATGCAATATGGATCCTATTGCAAACAAATGCTTTGTCTTTTCAGCGGCATTCCCCTTTATTCCGTACATATTCTTCAGATAGTCCACCACTACGCAGGGAAGATAATCTCCGAGATTTTCTTTACCTGAATTGAGCCTGTATCTGTGTACATTTACTTCATTTTTTACAGTCGGGAAATTTTTGTTTCCTATTATGTATTTATTTCTGTTTAAAAATCGTACAGTCGCTTTATATGCAGATTTAACAAGTGAACCCATTATTATTATTTTACCTCACATTCAGTTTGAACTGATAATCGGATGCCTTACAGCAGAACCCGATTATATGCTGCTTAAGAAAAAGAAGTTAAAGTTCATTTCTTCGGATAAAGTATATATTGAAAATACAATATCATCATTTAGTGTATCTTTTTCTTTCGTTTGTTTCACCGAGAAGATAATCAACGCTTGTATCGTAGAATCTTGCAAGCTTTATCAGAATTGCCGTCGGAATATCATTTTCACCCGTTTCATATTTTGAATATCCCGTTTGCGACATCCCCAAATATTCGGCTACTTGTGTTTGATTTAATCCGTTATCCTCTCTTAAATCCCGTACTCTCCTATACATACCATCTATTCCTTTTGCAGGTTATATCATTATCAATTATAGATAATCTCATTAAGATTATAGTTTTTTAACCTGAAACAGATTAAAAACTTTCAAAGTTTTTGAATCTATAAATTACGATGAAAACTCAAACCAAGAAACTGAACATTTTGAAATAGCTCTTATTTTCATTTCAAAACCGTTTCTCCGTTTACATCGGTGTTTACAAATTTTACAAGCTCATCCCCACGATACCCGAGGGAGGTGCCGATAAGGAGCTTGGCGTACGATGTTGCGCACGTCATTCCGTTTATCGGTATAATACCTTCGCGCAAGGCTTTTCCCGTTGTTTCATAAGAATACGCATCTTTATCACACGGCTGTATAAATATGGGGATTTCAGGTGTTGATCTGTCACACATCTTTTTAAGATACATAACGGAGTCATTCGATATATCTTTGTTTTTATACGGATCGACCGATAACGTGCTTGAATGGTACGTACCGTGCAAAACAGCAGAAACACCGTTAAGATTGAATGCGCTGTAATCAATTCCGACATACGGTTCGATTTTAAGAACACGTGATGAAAGCGATTCAAGCTTATCAAGAAGCATCGCTTCCGCTGTCTGTTTTTTTCCTTCGAACATCGGTGAATTTTCATCGATCTCGGTCATATCACAGCTGAAAAAGTCGTTCGAATGATTTGCACACTGAAGCAAATGACAGCCGTAATGCACAAACATTTTACCGCTACTGTTTTTATATACAGCGTAAATATTCGGGGAAATTCCGTTTATTATCAGCTCTACCGCCGTTTTGAAATTATCGTTTCCGTTCGCTTCTCTTTCATATATCGGAAGCTGGCTTGAAACGAGAAATACGGGCACCTTTATGCCTGCAAGCAAAATTGACAAAAGTGATGATGTATACGCAAGCGTGTCTGTTCCGTGGAGTATTATAACACCGTCATAAGCTGTAAAAGTACATTCCTTCAATCCCTTTATAAACGTATTCCAATGGACAAGCGTCATATTTTCACTTAATATATCAAGCAAAAAACACGGTGTAAACTCAACGACGTCCTCGCTTTTATAAGCAGATGTACCACATCTGAAATTCTTTACTATAAGAGCTTCCGCCGCTTCCGTATTTGATGCTCTTTCGCCGTTTGAATCCGCAAACGAGCATATCGTTCCGCCTGTCAAAACGAGCAGAATATTATATTTACCGTCTTTCATTTTGTAATCTGTCCTCCACAATATTTATATGCAGTTATAAAAATTAAATACAGCCGTTATTCACAGCTGTATTTCCATTACGAATATATACGTTCGCACCTCAAAACCACACGTTTATCGGTATTCGTCATTACGGGACACGTAAAAAGCGAAAGATCCCATTCACCCGCTTTAAGATCTTGCGGATTTTTTTCGTTGATCGTTTCTTTTGAGACGAGTCTATACACAAAAACGTTTCCCTCAACGTCGGTAAATCTAACCTCTGCACCGTTTGATAAGTTTTTGAGTTTTCCGAAAAATTTCTCATAACAGTGCGCGCCGATTATAAGATCGTCGGTGTATGCCGAACCGCTGTAACGGCACGGTGCCTTTTTAAGTTTAGGGTACGACATCTGCGATATAACGGGAAGCTCCGAAGAAATTTCGGGAATTTCCAAAATCCCTATATAATCCTGACCGTCAACCGTTTGCACGGGCATCTCCATTTCGGGATTTTCAATATATGCGGGTACTTTGACATCGGGTATAACGTCTTCGTTATGCTCTGCATCTTCGCCCGTCGCTGTCTCATTGTCGCCGTCAATAAACTGATCATTTCCGTCAACGGACGGTGTGGGATTTTCCTGCTTTGGTATCATATCCTGCAATTTTCCGAGAGCGGACGTTGCATCGCGGTAAGCCGTATCGGCGGTATACACATTGTACCCAACAAGTCCCAGCGCGGAAAGGATAACCAAAATCCCCGCCACGATCAATACAGTTCCGTTTTTCATTTTGCCTTTGTTCTTCTTACAACTCCTAGAGAAATAAGCAAAAGTCCTGCGCATACAAGCACGGGAACAGGCCACCAGAGCTGACCTGTGGCAGGTACGTCTTCTTCGGGCTTTTCTCCCGTATAAGTGTTCGTAATAACGAACGACGTGCCGTTTTGCTTGACAGTGCCTTTATAGTCGGTAACCGATTTTTCTTCAACCCACCAAGTATGCTCGGAGGGAAGGTCTTGCCATTCATATCTCCAGCTGCCGTTGTGAGGCAACGAGATTTCGTCATACACTTCACCGTCACAGTATAAAACTATGTCAATTTTCGACGGGCGTTTATCCTCTGATCCGTCATCGTTCCAGACCTTTGTTACCGTGTACGTATCAGTTGTCGGCAAAGCATCAAACTTTGCGCTTGCAAAAACATTATATGCAGTGCCGCCGTCATACTTATACGGAAGTGTTACCGTAAACGGTGACATACTGTATACTTTTCCGTCCATTTTGAACTTTTCGCTTGCAATAAGATACAAACCGACATCAAGTGTATGCTCCTTGAACAAAGCGATGCCGTATTCGTCACTCAAAATGACCGCATCGGGATCTTTCTCATCTGCCAATACCTTTTTTGAAAGCATATCCGAAAGTGCTGAATGATCCAGCGTACCGTTCAGATCAATATCAACGGATGCAAAATCATCGTCTATCGTGAGGATACCACTTTCATCATATGATGCTATACGATATGCGAAAAACTTTATATCTCCAAAAGGTATGTCTCTTATTTCAAGAGTCACTCCTCGGTCAATATCAACAACAAAAGCCGATGAAAAAATGACCAAACACGGCAATATAAGCATTATAACAGCAAGGAAAGCGCCAAGCTTCTGTCTGTTATTCATCGGTATCATCTCTCTTTCTCTTATTACTTTTCGGGAGCATCAGTATTATAAGCAACACCAACAGCATAGGGATCGCCACAATGGGCGCAATTATCATAGGCTCTATCTGTATGGCGTCGGATACGACACGCGCTACCTCCGATTCCTCTATATTTTCTATTCTGTGTCCTCTTACAAGCATGCGGTGTGAATTTACACCGTACGGTGTGCAGGTAACGAGCGTACAAAGGTCCTCGCCCTGTACTATCTGCAGATCCTTTGTGTCAGTCGGCTCAACTATACGTATACGGTCTATCTCATACGTCAGGACTTCGTCAAGCACACGTATCATAAAAATATCACCCTCAACGAGCTTGTCAAGATCAGTGAAAAGCTTCGCGCTCGGCAATCCTCTGTGTCCTGAAATAACACAGTGCGTATCTGTGCCGCCGACAGGAAGGCTCGTCCATTCAAGGTGTCCCACGGTCGTCTGAAGAACCTCCTCGGCTGTGCCGTGATAAATAGGAAGCGTTACTTTTATATCAGGAATGTCAACGTATCCCATAACACCGTCGCCTGCAACGTTCAGCAGATTCACGTATTCGTTTTTCTGTTGCTCACTGAGTACGTAACTGTTGTATCTGTTTTTCAATGAAGCATTGTATACAGACGCATCGTTTATGATGCTGTCGTATTTTTCCTTGTTAAGGTCTGCTACTTTTTCGACGTAGCTTGCAATCGCTTTTGACTGTGTGAGTGAATTCCAATAGTCGCTCACGCTCGGATACAGCAGTAAGGACAGCCCTGCAATAAAGACCAATACCAAAAGAAACGTTGTAAATCTACTGTTTTTTTTCTTCATGTAGGGTTCTCCTTACTGCTGTAACCTACCCTGTTACGGGTGGTTACAGCAGTTTGCAAAAATTACGTTCAGTTCTTGCTCATGCGCTTCTTTGTAACGAGAAGTACAACAGCGCCGATTACCAAAATACCGCCTACGATATAGAATATCGTTGTACCGATACCACCCGTGTCGGGAAGTTCAATACCGGAAAGGTTTACGATTTCGAATGCGAATACGCCTTCGTTGTTCTTTTCAACTGCTTCGCCTGCAACAGTTACTGTCCAGTCACAGTCGTCAGAACCTGCCTCGGGTGCATCCCATTCAATAACAACTTCGAAAGGATCGATTGTGTTATAACCTGCGGGAGTAACTGTTTCCGTGATAGTGTATGTGCCTTCGCCGAGACCGTCGAAGATGATAACGCCGTTAGCGCCTACTTCGCCTTCAACCATTTCGTCTGTTATGATAGCATCCTGCTCTGTAACAACAGTCTTTTCGTACTTCTTGTTTACATCTGCATACAAGGAAGTGTCCATTCCCTCTGTCGCGGGATCATCTGTTGTATAGAAGCCGTTTGTCAAAAGCCAGTATGTACCGTTTTCGGATTCTGTGAATACTTCGCGTTTGATAACAACACCTACAACGTTTTCACCTTCGAGTTTGAAGGAAGCACCGGGAAGTGCGTTGCCGTTTTCGTCAACCTTAACTATCTTGATGCCTGTTGTGTATGTGCGTGTAACGATCTCAACTGTTACGCCGAGAGGAATCTTGTACTTGCCTGAACCGTCTTCGGACTCGTATTCTTCCTTGGGCTTACCGTCTTCGTGTGTACCGTCATACTCAAATTCGGGATTGTTGGAATATGTAAGGTTTGCTCTGTTGGGGTTGCCGTCGAGCTCGCCTATAACAGCCTTGTCGTTGAGAAGTGCTGTATACTTAACGATAACTTCTTCGCCTGCATTTTCTTTTGCATTGAGAAGTGCAACGCGGAATGTGTAACCGTCTGCTTCGTCACCTGTGAATACAGTATAGTCTTCGCCTTCAACAGCTAAATCGCCGCCGATGGTAACTTCGATATCGTTGTTGAACGTGAAGCCTTCGCAGAGAGTATCGTTGATGATAAAGTAACAGAAGTCGAAATCGCCTGCATTTGTCAAAATGGGTGTTTTGAGTGTAAATTCAACATTAGAACCGATACTTACGTTGTCGAACTTACCGTCCTCTGTGATGTCAAGTTTGTTATCGATCTTGTTATCATCGTTGCTGATGATCTTGTCGATGTAAGTTATACCTGACTTGGGAGCCATAACAACGTCTTCTTTAACCTGAACGATGTAAGCGGAAAGTGTTTCGCCCTCGGGAAGATCGTCTGTCACCGTCTTTTCAACGATGAGGTAGTAACCTGCTTCAAGGTCCTTTGCAGCCCAACCGTTTTCTTCGTTGAGAACTGCAACAGCAGCACCTGAAAGCAATTCATCGTTTACGAGCTGCTTTGCAAATGCACGTGCGCCCATAAGATCGATGGCGTCAAGCTCTTCAGTAGGAACTGCATCGCCTGTTGCTTTACCGTCGGGAGCATAGTTTGCACCGTACTTGATGTTCGCAAGAACACCTTCTTCGAGGTCACCTGTGAATATCTGGTAGATATCGTAGATGTGACCCGCTGTGGGAGTGGATGTTGTGCTCTCAAGAGTAACGTCAAATGCAAAAGTCGTGAAAGACATTGCAAAAACCATAACCAAAGCGAGCACGAATGCGCTGAGTCTTTTTGCGTTTTTCATTTTTGTTTTTCCTTTCGGTTTATTAAATTTACTGATTTAGATTGATTCGGCATCAGAAGGATGCTATATCCTCCTTCCCGCACTTAATCTTTTTATATGTGAGGTAGACACCGAGCATTATAAGCGCTGTGCCTGCCGCAATATACATTACTGTGCCGTTACCGCCCGTTTCGGGTAACTGGTAAGCGGGAGAACCTGAGTTCGTAATAATAATCGTTACGTCTTCGACGATTGTTTCGTTGACCGTAGGCTTACCGCGAACCTCCACCTGAGTCAGGAAGAGTGCCGCGCCCATCGGATTGTTTGTATCCACGGTGTTGAACTTTCCGTTTTCAAATACGACCGTACGAAGGTTGTTCGGCGTACCGTCAAATTCCTTATTCACCAGCAAGCGTCCGTCCTGACAGACTACAAGCGATGACCAATCAATCGAATTCGTACTCTTAAAGAAGTTTCCGCCATTATCTTGAGCCAGAAGCCATGCATTTCCGCGATCGCTTCGCAATGCCGTACCGCCTTTACCTCTCGCTTCGGGGGTAAACGTTGCTCCCTTTGCAAGGGCTTCGTCCGACATCCAGAAATCATACGTTTTTCCGTCGATCGTTATCTTGGAGAGTTGTACATTCGCAACCGTCGTGTCGGCTGTCGTGAATACACCGTCTTCATTGCCTTCCGCAACGCAGAGAGCAGTTTTACCGTCAGGACTTACAATAATATATACCTTTCCTGACTCTATAGCTGATGCGGGAATCCAATATTTTCCGCTTGCAAGCGTCTTTGATACCGTTGCCGTCTTACCCGGTACGACGTTGTAACTCGGAGTATATCCGGGAATCGGGGATTCCGACACCGTATACTGAAATCCTGCGGGCAATGCGTTCCATGTGTAAGTCCAACCGTTATTTGCGTTAAGCGTTACCGTATCGTACTCGATGCCGTCTTGCATAAGAGTTATCTCTACCGAGTCGGCTCCGACTTCGCCCTGCCACTCTTTTTTAGCGGTGATCTTCGTGAATTCCATCGTACGGTTTACAAATGCATAACCGTTTGAAGGATTTACAACGACTGAACCGCCCATAGGAGATTCGTTTTCGTAATTTGATGTCCACGTATTACCGCCATCGGTGCTCTTTTCCACCGTAAGTTCGGTTATCTGATACGTGTATTTCTTTTTATCGGTCAAAGTATCGTCGTTCATGGGTTCGCCGTCGTCAAGCTCAACCTTCATCGTTATCTTATAGATTGCATTATCATATAAGATGGTGTTGTCATCCGTTTCGGGTACTTCTTTCATATAATAGACGTAAGTACCTTCTTCGGAAAGCTTTACGATGTCCTCAAACGATATCAAACCGTCCTTATCGCTCGTTGCGTTTTCAAGCACCACTCCGTTGAGATATGACTCTATAAGCTGGAAATTGAACGTGTATTCATCCAGCGGAAGTTCCTCGTTCGTACCGCCCTTATAAAGAACGTTATTTGCCTGGAACTGCACGTTTGTGGAAAGTGTGATGTCAACAGCCGAGCCTACAATAAGGTCGCCGTTACACATTATTCCCCCGCCGTGCGTGTCGGAATGGTTGCCGTTTATGTAAACCTTTGCTACGCTGTACGCAGCGTTTTTATCTTCGTCACTCGGATGAGCCTCAAGGCCCATTACGTTACGCGACACTATATAGTCACCTTTGCCGCCCGTTACGGGAATACCGTCTGCCGTTCCTTCCCATTCAGCCGAGCCGCCGCCGAGCATCGTGCCCGAAACGGTACCGCTCAATGCGCAGAAGTAATCGGCATGGCCGTGGCGCTGGAAGACCTCATTACATTTTTGAATATCTTCTTCGTTCTTAGTACCGCCCGATACCCATTTGACTTCGCCATACGCAACGTCGCGGTTGTCAAACGATGCACACCCCGCATCGACGTACAAGTAAAGCTCACCGGTCGGGCATCCCGCAATACCGCCGCCGAAGCCGCCTGCGCTATTGTTTGTAACAAGGAGATTTTCTATATATACTGTTGAGGGATTGGCACAGAAAAGACCGCCGCCGCCCCAATGCTCTGTTTCTCTGAGTAAGTTGTTAGTTATATAACCGCCCGAAATATACGCTGTAGCGCTGCGTTCAATGGCAATGCCCGCACCCTCTCCGGCTACCGCAAGGTTACCCGAGAAGAATCCGCCCGTCACGTTGACGGTCACGTTTTCGTCAGCCTTTGTTTTAAAAGCTCCGCCGCCGTTTGCTTCGTTTGCCGTGATGTAACCGCCCGAAACGGTAAACTTACAGCCGCCGCCTCTTATATAAAATCCGCCGCCGCCGTCAAGATACTTCATTCCGTTTGCGACATTGTTGGTTACGTAACCGCCTGTCATCGTCACCGTGCACTCGTTCGCGCAAACACCGCCGCCGCCGCTGCATTCAGCATCTTTGTATGTAGCTGTGTTTCCGCTTATCACGCCGCCGCTTATGTTAAGCTCCGTTTGCTGTCCCGTTACACCGACAGCACCTCCGTTGCCTGCGGTGTTCGCCGCAAGAACAGCACTGTCCGAAATATTGACCTTTCCGTTAGATGCATAAATTGCACCGCCGTATTCATTCGGGTCTTGCCAGTCAGTACGGGTATATGCTTTATCGAAGCCGCAGATGTATCCGCCTACGATGTTCGTCGTACCGCTTGTCTGGTACACCGCTCTGTTGCTTCCGTTTCGCAGCATACCGCTTTGAAGCGTGAACGTACCGCCGTTTACCGTTACAATGGGATTGCCGCTTCCTACAACAGCACCCGATACACCGCTTACGGTGTGTTTATACAGCGTTTCAACCGTCGCGCCTGTGTTGCTGTTCACGACCTTGGATTCGGTAACGTAATAAGTCAGCGTTGCATTATTGTTTGACACAGACAGCGTTGCTTTGTTTCCGTACGGCGACTCCGGTGAATTCACTTCAGTTTTCGTTTCGGTATACTGTTTTGAATCAACTATCGTCAGACTACCGTTTGAATCCACGCGGAACATCGTGTCATTAAAACGGCTTGTGTTCGGTGTCAATCTGAAACCGTTGAGGTCTATTATTATATTCTTATTTTGTATATCGAGTCTGCTCTCTGTAGCAATAGACGCAGTCAAGTGAATATACATCTTGCTGTTCTTCTGTATAGCTTCTCTGAGTTGTCTGTAGTTTCCTACACTCGTTTCGGGAACCCCCTCCACAGCGTATAAGGAGAAGTGATTCGCCGAGAACTCGATACCCTCGTCCGTATTGCTTGACGGTATTCTTTCTGCCTTGCCATCCTCCGGTAAATAGTACACCTCGGGATGAACACCGTCAGGGAGCGTATCATTCTTAAGCATGTCTGAAATAAACGACACTTTAATATCGTTGCCGACAATCGGCTCAAAAATGTTTCCGTCACTGTCAAAAATGGTTATATCATATGCGCATATGGTATCCCCTGTGCTCAATGTGACGGGATATGCGTAAACCTTACCGTCTTTTGGGAGCATACCGCTTACTTTTATCACCATATCGTCGGAATCATACGTTTTTTCGTACGTTTCGTCGGTGAATATCTGTGCTTGCAACGTCTGCTCTTTATACATTCCGTCGGGCAATATGGAATACCCGAGTATCGCATCTGAGTTGTACTCATATATTACGTAACGGACACTGTCTGACGATCCGCCCTCAATTACCTTGAGCTTGGCGCCCGAATCACCGATCTGCGGTACAACCTGGTCGATTATACCTACGCAGTCAGAGATACCGTCTCCGTCCTTGTCGAGAAATACGATTTCTCCCGATGACGGCGTATGCTCGTCTGCATTTCGGTAAAAGTCGTACTTTGCCGCTGAAAGCTCTTTTATCCATTCGGAGCAATCATCATTCAAGGGCATTCCCTGAACGCCTGCGTATTCAAGACAAAAAGACACAAACATCGCAGACCATTTTCCGTAGGGATTACCGTACCACTCACCGTAGCGCGTATATCCCTGAAGCCTTCCGTCCTCGTCGCAGATGACGTTCGCACTGCTTTCACGGTAGTCAAGCTGTGACCTTGCAACAAGTATCACGTCTCTGTGCCATGCGCCAACGAGCTCAACATCCTCAAGAAGTGCTTCCCAATCGCTCTTTGTTTCGACATCCGCCGAGCGGTTGGCATAACATGCTATCTCGTGGTGTGTATGCTCCGTAAGCTCACACAAAAGTACCCTTTCTCCGTTACTGTCCGAAAAGCATTCGTCTGTATGCTTGTGTTCTTCAATATTACAAGAGGGATCGTTGTCCATAGTTATGGCAGGAAGAATCAGCGCGTATGTCGTCACAAACACAACTATAGCTGCCATTGCCGTAACGACACTCTGCCAGCGCTTTCTGCGGCTGTGCTTCTTTGAATACTCGGATATCTGATTCAATGATGCATTATTCATTTCAGAACCCTCCTTCCATAAACGATAAAATTCAAATTGATGGTTCCTCTTGGTTTGTGTAAAAATGTACTCTACTCTACTTTGCCGAATCCCGCCATCGGCCATACTCTGAAGACGATCTTACCTACGAGCTGTTCTTCGGAAACACAGCCTACAGCGGTATTTCTCGAGTCAACCGACGTCGCTCTGTGGTCGCCCATACAGAATATTTTATTTTCGGGTACCTGGTACGGTAACTCAATGTTACAGTCACCAAGCGCTTTGGATTCTATATAAGGTTCATCAAGCAGTTTTCCGTCAACGAAAACATTTCCGTCCTCGTCAATATCCACCCACTGTCCGGGGCCTGCGATATATCGCTTGACAAGTATCTTATTTCCAACGTAAAAAACCATTAGATCTCCCGGCGCAAAATCGGGATTCTTTACGGAGATAACGATATCTCCTTCATTGAGTGTCGGAGTCATCGAAGTACCGTATATCTGCAAAACAGGCATCAGGAGCGTCGCCACAAGCACCGCTACCGCCGCAACCACGATAAGTATGTAAATCGTGCTGCGCAAAACACGCAGATACCTTTTTTTGTATTTTTCTCTGTCAAACTCCGCTTTCAGTTGTTCGGTGTTGGGATAATCAAACTCGTACTGAAATTCGTTACCGTTCACCGAATCACTTCCTTTCAATCGAGAAAGCTAACTTCTGAAGGTCGCTGTGCTCTCTGAGCAATGACTGTGCTTTATCGTAAACACAATTCCAATACTCATCCGCTTCCTTGTGTATATCGTCGCTGTATTTTTCAGCTTCTTCTATCATCTTGTCCGCTTCTTTTCTTGCTGTATCGAGAATGTACGACTTTTGCTTATCACATTCGGCGCTCATACGCTCAAGATTCTCAAGGTATATACCTGCCGCTTCTTCAGCCGCCTTGAACACACCGCTCAACTGTAATGAGGCCTCCGAAAGAGTACCTGCTTTTTCGCATATTATCTTTCTGTTTTTAAGCTGGCGACGTGCTTCATCAAGCTCCGCATTCAGCATTTCATTTCTCTCTGTTTGAATGATAAGCATTTCAAGAAGCTCACTTCTCGTAAGCTTTCGTAGTTCCTTATCCGTCATATTTCCCCCAATAAGTGAAAGTGGCAGTACAAACACAAACAGCGGTATAGCCGATACAACACATGAAAAAGTCAAATATCGAAAGAAACCGTCTGTATAACCGTATATTTGCGCAAATACCACAACGCGTGTATATTAACATAAAAAAATTCATTTTGCAAGTACTTTTCAGCAATTTAATGTGCAACTGTCCAAAAAATACAAAAAGTAACATATTTTTAACGTTTGATTAAAATTCTGAGGCCATCCTTGCATATTTTTTATTCCTTTTCGCTAAAATATAAGATATGCTGAGTGTTTTTATGTTAAAAACAACATAACCTCGAACAATCATATCGCGAACATTCGTTTTCGCTTGTTGGAAAAAATTAAGTGCGCAGAGCACGGCTTCGAACTTTATTCACTTCAAAAGATCGCAAAAAAGTATAGAGGCAAAATGGACCTCATCTCTAACGACGACAGCTTTACAATTACACTTGAGTCACATTTTTAAATTTTTAAATTTAAAATAATTTGTAAAAACAATGATTCAAAAAAACGACGTGATACTCAGGTGATCAACGCCGTTTTTTTTATTAAATCAACTCTTTTAACCGCAAGTAACACTCAAAGGGTACCATCAAATTCCCTTTTCCCGTGCCGAGCTTTATATCGGGTTTTCTTTCGCCGTGGAAGTCGCTCCCGCCGCTCGGTATAAGACCGAATTCGTCTGCAATATGCAGGGATTTTGCGGTTGTTTCTTCATCATTTTCGGAATAGTAACATTCCATACCGTTCAAGCCATCGCTTTCAGAGCAGGAAAGAAAACGCAAAAGACCGTTTTCGTCAAGATTCAAAAACGGATGCGCGAGAACGGACACCGCGCCTATCGAGCGTATGAAATCGACCGTTTCGGAAACCGTTAATCTTTTAGGCAGAATATAATATCCGCAGGACGGCGACAAATATCTTGCGAATACATCGCGAGGAGAATCGGCATACCCTTTTTTTATCATCGCGCTTGCGATATGAGCACGGTTCACCAATCCGTTCGGTGTCGCATTTTTTATTTCATCGTAATCAAGGATGATACCGCCGCGTTTCAACGATTCAATAAGCTGTAAATTACTTTCTTCTTTTCTTTTATTGACATCTGACATGAGCTGTGATATCTGCGAAAAATATTCGGGTTTTATGAAAAGTCCGAGAACGTGAAGCTCTCCCCCGTTATAATCCGTTGAAAATTCAACGCCTGCGGCAATATCGATTTTTTTACCCGAAGCAGCCGCGATAAATTCACCGAGTCCATCAGACGTATTGTGGTCCGTAAGGGCAAGCGCCGACAGTCCGAGCTTTACGGCTTCGTTTATGATTCCGCCGGGTGTATATGTCCCGTCAGAAAAAACGGAATGTGTATGCAAATCACATATCTTATCCATCTGCTTCTCCAGTTAAATCGTTTTTGTTGTGCCATTATAGCAAATCCGACCGAAAATAACAAGCTTTTTCACCGAATTCACAGAAAATTCAAAACAAGGGCATCGATTTTCCTCCTGCATGCCGAACTGTCATATTTAATATATGTATCGTAACAATTAATTGCTGTAATTACATTATATAAAAAATTAATAATTAGGTCTTGAAAAAGTCAAAAATCGATGATAAACTGATAAAATAAGGAAAAATTTAGAGTGAGGACGTTTAAAAATGAAAAATTTTAAGAGATTTACTTCCTTTTTGATGTCTGTGATTCTGCTTTTCTCTGTCGCGGCAACAACCGTTTCGGCAGCTGATACAGACGTCACAGAAAACCACACCTACGTTTTGGACCGTGACAGTAACGGTGACCACTTGTACCAATTCCAAAGCCCTTCTATGATTGGTTATGATTTGGATAACACGTACGGCGGAAACGGTGTTCCGATACAGGCATTTGTCTACACGATGTATGATTCTGTAAACAAAACCTACATTCCCTCATACTGTTGTGATATTAACACTACAGCTCATGCAGGTGCCAACTATCGCCGTTTGAATCTTGAGGACTCTCCGTTTGCAGGAAGCTCGGCAGGACTTATCCGTGCGATACTTTACGAAGGCTTTTACGTTCTTCCCGAAAGCGGTGAATCCGATGCGGAGTTCGCTGCAAGAGTCAATGCAAAAGCTGAACAGTTGGGTAAAGCGGCAGGCGTTGAAAATTTGACGGTAGGTGAAGCTATCGCCGCAACGCAGTGCGCTATCTGGAGAGTTGCACACGGTTCTATCGTTTCGTTCCCTAAATTTTGCAGATACATATTCAATCCCACGCAGACAAAGTATGCCAGCTTGTGTTCTTATAACGATTTGAGATACAAGAACACTGCACTTATAGAAACTACGATTAAAACAGTATACAACCATCTTATATCACTGGAACCCGTCGAAGCTACTGACAAAACACTTTCAGCAGCCTCATTTAAAAATCTAAATGCTCCCGTGCTTACCCAAAATCCCAACGGTACATACAGCATATCCGTTACAACTACAGTAGACGTAAGCATCAAAGACGGTGATTCACTCACAATCAAAGCGCAGCTTGGCGATAATTATTCCGCAACGGCTGAACTTGAAGACGGCAGACAGAACGTAACTTTGAAATTCAATAATGTTCCCGCGTCTGTTGCTTCAGGAGAAGTTAAGCTCTCCATTTCGGGTTATCAGACCTCAACAGGATTTTACTATTTCGATTCCGAGGGTGAACGTGGAACCTCTCAGTCAATGGTAGGTTACAGTAACGGCAGACTTCCCGTTTATGCAGAAGCAGTTGCTGCTGACGATCGTATCCTCAACATCCACAAGACAACAAACAAGGAAAATGGAAGCGAGCCTATCAGCGACATTATCTTTGACATCTACCTCGTTGCAACAAAGGAAGAATACGAATCAGGTACAGTCAAGCTTCCCGAGGCTACAGAATATGATTATCCCAACATTTCAGAATATACGCTTATAACCGACGAAAACGGAAACGCATCATTGAATCTGCTCCACCACGGACTTCCCGACGGTGTATATCTGATCGTTGAACGTAACAGCCCTAAAGTTGTTAAACCGCTTGATCCGTTCTACGTTTTCATTCCCGACGAGGATCCTGTTACGAAAGAACCCATATACGAAGTAACTATCAACCCCAAGAACGAATTAAAGGGTACGATAAAGATCGAGAAAGACGTTATTTCAATCGGAAACGATGAAGCTTCTCTCGATGCTTACGAAGAACATACGTGGATCATCGGAACTACAGTTCCCGAAGATATTGCCACAGGTAAATCATACGTCATCACAGATACACTTGACAACCGTCTTGATTACGTTGGAAACCTTAAAGTATTCCTCGAAAGTAACGATCAGACAGTAAATCCCCTGCAGTTGACACTTGACACGGATTACACCGTCACATTGACTGATGTTGATTCCCTTTCAGACGGCACTCCCTCAGATTCATTCAAGGTAGAGCTTACAGCTGACGGTATGGCAAAGATTGCGGAAGCTATCGGCGACAACAAGTATAACGGTTATATGA
The DNA here is from genome assembly GCA_045612465.1 of Eubacteriales bacterium. Classification (GTDB taxonomy): domain Bacteria; phylum Bacillota; class Clostridia; order Oscillospirales; family CAG-272; genus RGIG7213. The sequence goes on along the minus strand of JAZKZC010000092.1, from coordinate 17,271 downwards.
TCCGCATTTACTTTGATGCAAAGATCAACGCAAACGCAACTATGGGCACGCAGATACCCAACCAGGCTTCGGTAAAGTATATCAACGCTGTCGAAGATGTTCTTGAAAAGAATTCCGACAAGCCTTACGTATACACGGGCGGTATCAACCTTCTGAAGGTTGATGCGACAGACAGCACGCTTATACTTCCCGGTGCTGTATTCGAAGTCTACCGCACAGCTACAGCCGATGAAGTCGGCGCAGAGATCGAAGGACTTACAGAGCTTCCCGGTCTTGTAGGAAAGTTTGTAAAGGTTTCCTTCTTCGATAACACAGCTCTTACGGGTGAAAAGGTTACAGCGGTAACGTCAGATGAAAATGGTAAGGTTGCAATATACGGCCTTGCATACGGTACATATTACCTTTTCGAAACTGAAGCACCCAAAGGCTATAACAAGCTCGGAAACACATTGGAATTGACGATCGACGACTTCAGCCATACAGATGACGAAGTCATCGTGATCGAAAACGAGTCCGGTGTTGTATTGCCCGAAACAGGCGGTATCGGTACAACGGTATTTACAGTTCTCGGTATTTCCCTCATCACACTCGCAGGCGTGATGTTGATATACAGACGCAGAACAGTTTAAACAACATTAAATTCAAAAGCAAGCGGAGCGCTCTATGCCCGCTTGCTTTTGAATTCTTCGCTTATCATACTTTTTCAAAAACAAAATGCCGTGTTTGATACACGGCATTGACCGCTGACAAAGGTAAAGTCGGCGGTCTGAGAGGGTGACCTATACGGTCGCCCTCTGTCTGTTTATCAATTAAGATGTTTCTTCGGTATCTATTAACACAGCTCTGCACGGGGAGCCGTCAGCACCCGATAAGTTCAGCGGTGCGGCATTCAAAAGATACACACCCGCATCCACATTTGCCAAACGAATTCCCTCAAGCAAAACGACATCCGCGCCCAGCAGTATTTTGTGTACCTCCATCGGTGCATTTTCAGGCCCTACCGTCTGGGATTCATTTCCGAAAAGCAATATCCCCGCCGATGCAAATACCTTTGCGGCATCGGAAGAAACCTCTGCTTTTCCTTTTATAAGAATTCTTTTTGAGGACTCCGCACTGTTCTCTTTTGCTTTTTTGATTATTCTCTCCGCATCATCACCCGAAACGATGCCCTCGTGTTCTGCCACGTAAGCCATTCCGATAAACGCTTCAAGACATATATCACCAACAGTTTTCCCGTCGTTGATAAAATGAAACGGAGCATCAATATGCGTACCGTTGTGAGCGCACATACCGAACGCCGTCAGATTATACAACCCACCGTCTTTCATCGAATTAAGTACCGTTTTTTCAGGTGCGGGATCACCCGGATATACCTTGCATCCAAAAACTTCTTGGGAAATATCGTATATTTTCATCGCTCATTCTCCATTACGATTTATATCATATATTATTGTGTATACAATAATTTTATTTGTATATATTGTCTCCTTTACATATGATACTTATATATCATAGTTTTTCGTTTGATCTATGGCGCTTCTAAATGCTGTGCAGGATTGTTCAATGGGCTCATTCATATATACGCACATAAAATGATACGCCGCAAAGTATCCTCACTTTGCGGCGTATTGGTGCGAACATAGCCGCATTTGGCGCAGAGGGAGGGATTTGAACCCTCGTGGCATTGTTTCAAAACTGATTTCGAGCAGCTGTCACACAGGCTCTTTCTGTCCCTCACTGTCCCTAATTTCCGCAAATTTGAACCGATTAGTGACCGCTTTATTGCCCTTTCCGAGAAAAATGCACGGCTTTTGCAAGGCCGAAGGGACGGGCGGTCACTTTTTTGTTCCGCAAAGCGCAAAGTTCTTATAAAAACATTATATCACAGTTCAAAACACTTTTCAAGAGGTTGAAAAAGTGTCAAAAAGCCGTCACAATTCGAACCCCAAGGTGTTTTTCTCGGGTGTGACATATAATCAGTTTCTTTTTGTCCTTCGCCGTCCTTGTCCGTCCTTGAGAAAAGAGCAAAAAACGCACAAAATAGGGGTGATTTCGGAAAAGTGGTAGCAAACTGAAAGGCAGAGATAAAATAATTGGATTCTTCCCCGATTCTCTCTGGACTTTCCGTTTCTTTGTGGTATCCTTTGTGCTGACAAAACAGAAAGGAGTCACGAAATGACAACCGAAGAAAAGATAAAAGGGCTGGAGCACCTACTCCGCAAATGCCCTGACGTGATCACCGCGCTCCAAGCGTCAAGGCTGATCCACGTGAGCAAGAACACCATCCACGCGGCGATCAACGAGGGCAAGCTCATCGCATATGCTTACCGAGGCAAGCGGCTGATCAGCAAAGCCGACTTTATCGATTACCTCGCCGCCACCACCGACGACGAAATCGCATGGCAGAGGCGTCAGCGGGAGAGGATGAGCCATGACGAATAAAGCAAAGAAGGACGAAAAACTCTCCGCCGAACAGGTCTGCAAAATCTTACATATCAGCAAACGCAAGTGCGCTTGGATGCTCCAAAACGGAATTATCCCCTGCAAGGACAGCGGTAAGAAAACCCGCCGTTACACTGTCCTGCGTGAAGACCTCGATGCATAATAAAGGACAGCACCGAGCACCCCGAAAAGTATTTTATCCCCGTCACCTTTACCTCAAATAACCCAGGTAAACGTGAGCCCGATAAGTACTACCTCTACCCGCATCAGGTCCCCGCAGACTTTCGCCCGTGGCTCGACGATCAGTGGTACGACCTTCCTGACGTCATCACACCAAAGGAAGTGGAAACCATCCTCGGCTACGAGCACGAATCCGTCCGCCGATGGATCAACCGCGGCTGGCTCCAAATCACCAAAGCCCATAACTTCGAGATCGTCCCACGCGAATGGCTCATCGACTTCACTTGCGACTACGCCTTCAAAATCATCAAGAAAAGCAAGAAGCATAGAAAACTGCTGGATAAATACTTTAAATAGCTCATAGATTTATTCATTAAAATATGGTATAATTAACTCAAAGAGGTGATAAAATGGTATACTATACAGGCGACATACACGGTTCTAAATTCGAAATCGTACGGTTTTGCAAAAGATTCAATTTAACAATAAAAGACGTTGTGGTAATTCTCGGCGATGTTGGTGCAAATTATTACAGGAATGCGAAAGATGCAATGTTAAAATCCGAATTTGCCAAATTGAAACCGACAATATTTTGCATACACGGTAATCACGAAATGCGTCCTTGCACTATCCCCACATACAAAACGAAAGAATGGAATGGCGGTGTGGTTTGGTATGAGGAAGAATATCCAAATATACTATTTGCCAAAGACGGAGATATCTATGATATTGAAGGCACAAAACACCTTGTCATAGGAGGTGCATACAGCGTCGACAAGCATTTTCGCCTGACTTTCGGACACGGTTGGTGGGAGGATGAACAACCATCCGAAGAAATCAAATCGTATGTTGAACAACAGGTGAAAGAAAAAGAATTCGACGTTATTTTATCTCACACCTGCCCGTTCAAATACGAGCCTGTTGAGTGTTTTCTTCCGAATATCGACCAAAGTGAAGTCGATACAAGCACAGAAAAATGGTTAGATAAAATCGAAGAAATGGCAGACTACAAGGCGTGGTATTGCGGTCATTGGCATATCAACAAACGAATCGACAAAATGCATTTTCTGTTACACAATTTCGAAAGCAATCAGGATCTGTAAAATATAATAACATTTGAATCAAACTTCGAGCTTCCCTCTCGAAGTTTTTCTTTTCAATTTATATCATTGTAATCACACATAGATACACAAATTCTACATTATTTTATAAAACATCATCGATTATAGGTTTATGTAATTGACAAATTACCTATCATAGTATATAATAGTATTCGACTACAAATGATAGGTGGTATATCATGAAAGAACTGATCAAAGCGATACGCTCTGCGGCAAATATGAATCAGGAACAGTTTGCAAGTGCCCTCGGCACAACTCCGCTTTCCATCAACCGCTGGGAAAACGGCAAAACGCTCCCCAACCGCATGGCGCAAACGCAATTATATAATTTCTGTCAAGAAAACAATATCTCCGTATATCAGACTATTCTTGATAAGATCAAGGCAGAAGCCGAGGCAATCAATCTTGAAGAAGGACGCGTTCTGCTTTACCACGGCTCAAAGTCCGGTATCATTGGCGACATAGCCCCCAAGAGTCGTGAGATGTGTGACTTCGGTAGAGGCTTTTATATGGGTACCGATCCCGGACAGCCCCTAACGCTCATCTGTGACTTTGAAAAATCAAAGTTTTATATCGTTTCCGTTGATGTACGCGCCCTCAATACCGTAGAGATCAAAGCCGATCTTGATTGGGCAATGCTCGTTGCCTTCCACAGAGTAAGAATGGATAAGATCAAGGATACGGAATTTTATAATAAATACAGCAACATTGATGCCGGCAAGGATCTCGTAATCGGAAGCATTGCAAATGACAGAATGTTCTACGTGCTTGATAATTTCTTTATGGGTAACATCACGGATGCAGCTCTGGTAAACAGCCTATCCGCACTAAAACTCGGTAAACAGTACGTAGCGACCACCGAAAAGGCTTGTGCAGCCATCAAAATTGAAAAAGAGATTCCTATCTCGATGCTCGAGCGCAGATTTCTTCAAGATGAAAGCGAAGCGAACCGTCAGAAAGGCATTACACTTGCAAACGATATTTGCAAGAATTACCGCCGTGAAGGAAAGTTCTTTGATGAGATATTGGATGAAGCAAAATAAAGGGAGATAACAATGAACGAACTCCAGCTAAAAATGTGTGATATACAAGGCAGACTTTTTGAGCTGTCAGGTGCTAAGGGATACGATAGCGCACCATTTATCAAAGCGTTTATGACAAGCGATGTCGCCAAAGGACTTGACTCCAAGTTCAACCGCTTACAGTGGGCAGGTGAAGAATATCTCCTCGCAGAGATTGCCGATAACGCAGAGTTAACAACAAGCGGCTCCGTGTACGATAAAGAAGTGCTCTATTGGGCAGGTTACCTCTACCGTTTCTGGCACTTCAATACCGGAGAAGACAGTAAAGAAATCTACAAACAAGCTCCTGCCGAGACCATGAGCCGAAATTGGCTCATCTTCCATACCCTCGCCCCTGAAGTGGCAATCGAGGATCTGAAGGAGATTTATAAGCAGCGGAATGAAGGATAATATATCTAATACGAATTGATAGACAAGATTAAAATAACGATGAGGTACTAAAATGATAAAAACTGTATCGCAAACAACAATTGCTGATGTGTTTTCTATAACCAGCGATAAGATATATAAAATTCCAAAGTATCAACGTGAATATACTTGGGGCATCAAAGAATGGGATGCGTTGTTCAATGATGTTACTGAAAATGATTTTGGTTACTTTTTGGGTTCTTATATTTGTGTGAACAGCGGCTCTCTTAAAGGAACTATTTTAGAGGTTATCGACGGACAGCAACGTTTTTCAACAATAACATTATTGTTAGCGGCGCTTTATGCTGAACTTTCCAAGCACAAAACTGAAATGGACGAAGATGATTCAAGTGAGCTTTCCAACTTACGAAACGAGCTTGCTAATAAAAAGCAAAAGTTTACCGCTACTGGTGGAAAAGTTACCGAATACAATCAAAGACTTCTGTTGCAAAAACAAAACTCAAACGACGAGGACTATACTTATATTCTTTCAGATAACGGAATTATAACCGTTAAACATACGAAACCATCGAACTTTGGCAACAGAAGGATTGCTAAAGCGTATCGCCATTTTCTAAAACTGATATCAGATGAAGTGCAAGAAATCAAAAATGACAATCCAAACATTACCGATGTAGGAGCGTTATTCCAAATTGTCAGAAAGTTTGAATCGGCAGTATTAGTGGGAATTGAAGTAGATACGAATAAAGACGCTTACATGCTTTTCGAATCACTTAACCATAGAGGTGTTCCTCTTTCTGCTCTTGACTTAATTAAGAATTCTCTTATTGCACAGGCAGAAAATTCTGCCGATGCGGATAATGCATATGAACAATGGAAACAGATTTTGAAAGCTGTAGGACAAGATGAATATTCTGTTCAGGAACGTTTCTTTAGACAATTCTATAATGCATTTAGGGATGAACTCAATGCACCCTATAAATCAACAGAAAAGAAGTACTATCTTGGCTATTTGGCGACAAGAACAACTTTAATCGATATTTATGAGAAGATGATCAAAAGTGACTATCAAGCTCTTTTAGAGAATCTTTCTGAAAAAGCAAACAAATATGCCGTTATCGTCAATAACACTGAAGACGAATTCGTGTATACAACAAGTTTACAGAATTTAGCGAGGATTTCAGGCGCTCCTTCTTACTTGTTGTTGATGTATTTGTTAACTAACCAAGAAACTCTGTCTCTTTCGGATGAAAATATCAAAGCCATAGTGGATACTCTAATCATTTTCTTTGTAAGAAGAAACCTAACCGACGTTCCGAACACCCGCAAACTCACTCAATTATTTATTGATATTATTGCAAAAATCAAATCGGAAAGCGGAAATGAAATCGCAGGAACTATTAAAGAGATGCTTAAAGCTGTTTCGGCAACGGATGAAACCTTTGAGGAAAAACTCCGTGGTCCGATTTACGATGAAAATCCCGAAGCAACGCGATTTGTTCTCTGTAATGTCGAAGCACAACATCAAACCAAGGAAATATATTCTGATTTGTGGTCCAGAGACACAAGCAATAAATATGTTTGGACAATTGAACACATATTTCCCGAAGGAGAAAATATCCCGAAAGAATGGGTTGATATGATTGCAAACGGCGACAAAGCTAAGGCAATTCAAATCAGAGCTGATTATGTACATACCCTTGGTAATTTAACAATTACCGGCTACAATCAGAATCTTTCCAACATGTCTTTTGAACATAAAAAGGACAGACAATCAAAAGATAAATCTAAGAATATTGGTTACAAAAATGGTCTTTTTCTCAATGAGGATGTAGTAACCGAAACAGAATGGACTGTCGACAAAATAACCGCAAGAACGGATAAGATTGTGGAAACACTTCTTAAAATGTACGCATGGTAATTTTTGTGATTTTTTCTGTCATTATTAATCGTTGATACTAACGAGTACTGTAATAATACCTATAAGGAGATTCATATGCCACATAATGAAAACTCAAGAGTAAAAATACCTGCGTTGGTTCATTTTACTCGATTAGGATATGAATATGTTTCGCTTAAAAAATACGCGAATACAAATTTAATCGATGAAGATACAAATATTTTCCTCGATGTATTTTGTCGCGCCATAAATGATATCAATGGATGCAATATTTCTATCGACGATGCTCGTGGAATCGTAAACGAATTAAAGATTGTTCTTGATAATGATGATTTGGGCAGAGTGTTCTACTCGTACCTCATCAATGGATATAAAGGCTTAAAATTAATCGATTTCAATGGTAACAACATCTACAACGTGGTCACTGAATTGACCTACAAAAACGGTAGCGATGAGTTCCGTCCGGATATCATCCCTCTTATTAACGGAATGCCGTTGTCTTTTATCGAGGTCAAAAAGCCGAACAACAAAGATGGTATACAAGCCGAGTATAAGCGTATAAATACGCGTTTTCAGAATAAAAAATTCCGTAGGTTTGTGAACATCACACAAGTAATGGTGTTTTCCAATAATAGCGAGTACGACGATAACGAAGTTGTTCCGTTGGACGGTGCATTCTATGCATCCAGCAGTTATGAAAAACTGTTTTTCAGTCATTTCCGCGAAGAAGATAAATCTATATTCTCACGCATTTGCGAAGTAGATGAAACGAAAGAAAAAGCAATTCTGTTTGATACAAATCTAACTTCTATCAAGGGATCTCCCGAATATCTTACAAACTCAAATCCCGAATCTCCCACAAACAGGATAATCACATCTCTGTTCTCTAAAGAGCGTGTTCTTACTATTCTGAAGTACGCAATTGCATATGTAGAAAGAACTGATGATAACGGTATTACTCACCTTGAGAAACACATTATGCGTTATCCTCAATTGTTTGCAACAAAAGCAATCGAAAGGCATTTGAATAGTGGAAAGCGAAACGGTATCATTTGGCATACCCAAGGTAGCGGAAAAACCGCCCTTACCTTCTTCAACGTTAGATATTTAACCGACTATTATCAAAAGCAAGGTGTAATACCCAAATTCTATTTTATCGTAGATAGACTTGACTTGCTGACGCAGGCAGCAACGGAATTTAGAAATCGTGGATTGCATGTGGAAGAAGTCAATTCAAAAGAAGACTTTATCAAGAATATCAGCGCTACAACTTCTACGGAGAACACCGGAAAACTAACAATTACGGTAGTTAATATTCAAAAGTTTTCAAAAGAATCTATTGCGAAAAAATCCGATTACGCGATAGATGTTCAAAGAGTATATTTTATGGATGAAGCTCATAGAAGCTATAATCCCACGGGCTCGTTTCTTGGAAATTTGATAGAATCTGATAGAAAAGCCGTTATGATCGCTCTTACCGGTACTCCCTTAATTGGCGTCATTTACGATGATGAGGGCAGACCAATTGGTGGCAAGAAATACGATTCAAAACAGATTTTTGGCGAGTACATACATAAGTACTATTATAACGCTTCTATATCCGATGGTTATACGCTGAAACTGATTCGAGAAGGAATCGCAACCACTTACCGCGAACGTTTACAATCTGCTCTGGCTGAAATCAAAACCCTTCAAGGCTCTATATCCAAAAAGGATATGTATGCACATCCCAAGTACGTTTCCGAACTGGTAAAATATATAGTCAATGATTTTACCAAGAGCCGTGTTGCCATGAATGATGCTACTATTGGTGGTATGATTGTATGCGACACTTCGGATCAGGCGAAGGTTGTTTTTGACGAATTAAAGAAAACATCATACACTTGCGCATTGATCCTTCATGATGTGGATGATAAAGAAACAAGACGCGGATATATTACAGATTTCAAAAAAGGAACGATTGATTTTCTCGTTGTGTTCAATATGCTTTTGACTGGATTTGATGCTCCGAGATTGAAGAAACTGTACCTTGGTAGAGTTATCAAAGATCACTCTCTTCTTCAAGCTTTGACTCGCGTCAATCGTCCTTATAAGAAATTCAGATATGGCTATGTCGTGGATTTTGCAGATATCCGTGCAGAATTTGATAAAACCAACAAGGCTTATTTTGCAGAACTTCAAGCGGAGCTTGGAGATGCATTCCAACAATACAATAACATTTTCAAGTCTCAAGAAGATATTGAAAAAGACTTGATAGCAATCAAAGAAACATTGTTCCTCTATAACACAGACAATGCAGAAGTATTCTCTCAGCAAATCTCCGCTATTGATGAAAAAGCAGAATTGATTGAGATTCGTCACGCATTGGAACTTTATAAGGAACTCTTTAACATTTCAAAATTGTTTGGCTATGATGACATTTCCGACAAGTTTGATTTGGACAAGGTCGGTGCGCTCTATAATGAAGTTAACAATCGCATTGCGTTGGTAAATCAAAAGCAAGTTTTGGCAAACGCTGAAGATATGACGGCGATTCTTAACTTGGCGATGGAACAGATTGAATTTCAGTTCCGAAAGGTTTCCGAGAGCGAGTTGGTTATTGCCAATAAGTTCCGTGACACTTTAGTTAAAACACAGCAAGCTGTAGCTCATACTCTTGACCCTAAAGATCCCGAATATATTACTTTGCTTGAGGAACTGCAACGAGTTTTGCGCAAAAAGAACATTGAGGAATTAACTGCCGATGAAATGAATGAAAATATGGCGGAGCTTGAGCGCATACGTGCCGCAGCGGAGAGAAAACGCCGTGAGGATCAGATGTTGGCAGATAAATACGAGGGCGATGTTAAGTTTATGCGCACGCATAAGCGTTTGAGAGAGAATCCTCCCCCTATCACTACCGACTATGTTTTGAATCAGATCCTGTTGAATCTGAAGCACAATGTGGACAGCAAAGTAATAGCAAATCAGCATTTGCTTGACAATGAATCTTATTTCACAAGGGATCTCTTCCCGATGATCAAACAAGAGCTTGACGGACACGGTGTGAAATATACCGCCTCACAGGTGAAATATATCGGTGCCTGTGTGTCCAATGAATACTTTACCGAAAGGAATTTTGCATCATAATGGATAACAATATAACCTTGCAAACCAAGCAGATGATTGACAATCTGAAAGCGGTTTGTACTAACTATGGACTTGGAAATGCTTCAAGTGAATACAAGATCATTACGGAAGTATTTCTGTATAAGTTTTTGAATGATAAATTCCTTGCTGAAGCAAAAAGGGTAAAAACCGATTTCGCAAATAAAACGTCTGCAGAGGTAGAAACAGCTTTGGCTGAAATGACGGCAGACGAATACGAACTGTTTTTGTTGGACTTTGGAGCGAGTGTAGCTACTCTTAAAAAGGAGCACTTGATTTCCTATTTGTTCAACCATCAAAACACGGAAGGTTTTCATAAACTGTTTGATTCCACGCTTATCGATATCGCTAATCACAATATTGATGTCTTTTCTGTACATACGAGTGGACAATCCAAAATCAAGCTTTTCAACGGCATCTCACAACACGTAACCGAAGAAAATGAAAAGGATAATTTCTGTAAAGCCATCATTTCTAAAATTGCTTCTCATAGCTTTGAAAATGTATTCGCACAGAAATACGACTTCTTTGCACAGATCTTCGAGTATCTCATCAAAGACTATAACAAGGACTTTGGTAAATACGCAGAATACTATACGCCCCATTCCATTGCTACCATTATCGCAAAGATAATGGTTCCGAACGGTGCACAGAATGTTACGGTGTATGACCCTGCTGCCGGATCCGGTACGCTGATTTTGGCTTTGGCGCACGAGATTGGTGAGGATAACTGTACCATTTTTACACAGGATATATCTCAAAAATCCAATGAGTTTTTGCGCCTGAATCTGATTCTCAACAATCTTGTCCATTCGTTGCCTAATATCATTTATGGCGATACACTGACAAAACCTTTTCACAAAAACAAAAAAGGAGATCGTTTGGCGCAGTTTGACTATATCGTCAGCAATCCTCCTTTCAATACCGATTTCAGCGATAACCGTGATGAACTGGCAGATGAGAAACATAAAAAGCGTTTCTTTGCCGGTGTACCGAATATTCCTAATCAAGACAAGGATAGCATGGCAATACATCTAATGTTCCTTCAGCATATTATCCATTCTCTTGGAGATAACGGAAAGGCAGCGATTGTTGTACCCACGGGATTTTTGACCGCAAGTAACAGATCCAATAAAATTGCATACGCAATTCGTGAACATTTAGTTAGCAATCGAATGCTGTGCGGTGTTATTTCTATGCCATCAAACATCTTCGCTACTACTGGCACAAACGTATCCATTATCTTTATTGACAAAGAAAAGAAAAACGAAAAAGTTGTTTTGATGGATGCATCTAAACTCGGCACGAAAGAAAAACTTGACGGAAAGAATCAACGAACAGTCTTAAGCCTGGAAGAAATCAATAAAATTATTGATACCTTCAACGCTGGAAGAACCGATAATGATTTTTGTATAGATGTTAGTTATACTGATATCGAGGCCAAAAAGCTATCTTTCTCGGCTGGCCAATACTTTGAGGTGAAAGTTGAGTATGTAGAATTAACATCCCAAGAATTTACAGACAAGATGAATGAATATGCTAAACGTTTAGATGAAATGTTTACGCAAAGTCACCGATTGGAAGCTGAAGTAACGCAACAATTAAAGAGGATTCGTCATGAGTAGAACAATATTTGATATTTCGGCTGAAATAGGAAGTGGCATCACTCCCCTGCGTAGTAACAATAAATATTGGAATTCAAATGATATTCCATGGGTAAAAACAGAGCAATTGGGCGAATATAAAATCTATGATGCAAATGAATATATTTCAAGTGTTGCGCTCCAAGAAACCACAATAAAATTGTGGCCTTCAAAAACCATTTCTGTAGCAATGTATGGAGAAGGAAAAACTCGCGGAAATGCATCAATCTTGATGATACCTGCAACAACAAATCAAGCTTGCTGTAATATTGTTGTTGATTCTAAAAAAGCAGATTATAGATTTCTTTACTATTGGATCAAGAATAACTACGAACAGCTCAGAGCATTAGCTGGAGGCGTTCGCAAGAATTTAAATTCAGACGATATAAAAGGTTTTCCATTCCCCGAATGTGGAGTATCAACACAAACAAAAATTGCCGATGTTTTATCTGCGATTGATGACTTGATTCAAAACAACTCTCGCATTTGCACAGAGTTGAAATCCATGTCAAAAACGCTCTATGACTATTGGTTTACACAGTTTGATTTTTCAAGCGCAGACGGAAAACCCTATCGTTCCTCTGGTGGTGCTATGGAGTGGAACGATCAACTCAAACGAAAAATTCCCAAGGGGTGGAAAGTAGGAACAGTTGATGACTTAATGAAAATCGATAATGTTTCCGTTAACCCCAAAAAGTTGGGGGATACCATAATGGAACACTATAGTATTCCTGCGTTCGATGAAAATCACAGTCCTGTATATGAGTCTGCTAAAACTATTGAGAGTGGTAAGTATGCTGTTACGCCCGAATGCATTTTGACATCGAAGCTTAACCCGCATTTTAAGCGCTTGTGGGATCCATATTGCGACACCGCAAATTCAATATGTTCTACTGAATTTATCGTATATCGCCCAAGAGAATTGTGGACTCGTCCATTCTGCTATGCTGTTCTTGATTCTGAGGCTTTTTACGTTCATATGGTAGAAAACGCCATCGCATCTACTGGTAGCAGAAAACGCATTCAACCAGATGTAAGTGCGTCATTTTTACTTCCTATTCCGGATGAAAAGACAATGCGCGCATTTGTGGAGATATACGCGCCCATTATGGATAAGCAAAAGTGTCTTCGCAAGGAGAACCGCGAGCTTAAAGAACTTCGAGATTGGCTACTTCCCATGCTTATGAATGGACAAGTTACTGTAGCTGATTCCATGCCAAACGCTCATATTCTTGAGTTTAATAATCAGAAATATGAACAATATGATGTTCGCCAAGCTGCGCGCTCGTTTGGAGAAGATTCAACAGATGATACAGCCAATTTGGTGAAGGAATTGAATTAATTGATTATCACGAATGGTCAGAAGAAGTCTGCGGACGCTTTATGTACATAAACGATACTCCGGTGATATACTACAATGCCAAGCACACAGAGCATATGCAAGTATTTACTATTGCCCATGAATTAGGTCATTACTTCTTGAATCATTTGGATGATACTGAGTCTGAAACAGTCTGTCTTGATAGAGATTTTGAACGATTGGATGATTCTGTGCATGAAAGAGCAAAGAAAGAGGTAGAGGCAAACTTTTTTGCCGCCTGCCTCTTACTCCCATTCCATTTACTTAAACCGGTCTTTGATGAATTTATGGACTGGAATGGACGAACGGGAGTATTGTATGTAGATAGACAACAATGCAATTTCTTGGATTATAAGAGTTGTATTCGAAGAATGAAGTTATATTTCTTTGCTTCGAAATCTGCAATTCGGTATAGACTTATCAACCTCGGTTTGATGGATTTCAGAGTTGAATTCTCTCCCACCGAAGATCGTGGAATCAGTATAGCAAAATACTTAAAAAAGATGGAAACCTCTGTGTAGGAGAGTACAAATGGGAAACTTAATTACAGAACTTCAAGATGAGATATTAAAAGACAAGTGTGATATTGTTACCTTATTGAGAAAAGCTCATCGAATAGCCGTAAGATGTCAAATGACTGAATTTGGCAAGTGGATTCAAAACGAATTGAACGGATATCCTCCCGAAAACGATGTGATCCCTTCATATCGAGATGTTAGAGGAATTGTAAAGTCGCATAATCCCATAAACGGTTGGATTCCAGTAATAATTGAAGATCAAAAACTCGAAAATATATTAACGCACAAAAAAATATATCAATCCGTTAGTGAATTGTTGAAATTATCGGATCAACAAAATCCGTTATACATTAAATTCCCTGGTGCCACATCACAGCAGATATCCGAGATGGCTGGATATCCAATCGTTTTTGAGTCAGCGCTTTTTATTACAAAAGAATCTTTGCTTGGCATTGTTGAAAAGGTAAAAAACGAATTATGGGAATGGACATTAAAAATAGAGCAAGGAGAAACGAATACCATGAGCACAGAAACAACATCAAAATTGTTTGAATTGATTGATCAAATTCCCCAAATTAAAAAGGCTTTTGTGATTAGCGAGGGTGGGGCGGGCTTTCCTCGAACTGAAAGCATATACAATCAACCAATATTCATAGCGTGGAAAGAATCTGTCAAGATAGAACTGAAGAAACTCAAACAAGATGATTTCATACAAGAAACATATGATCTTTTTGATAGATTTAGAGGTTGGACTGACAGACGATTGTTTGAGGAACTTACCGCGAAGTTAAATGCAATTAAAGATAATTATTCAAGTTATATTGAAAAGTCCGAAGACACCGCAGCTGCTTCTGTAGATACCCAACCTGCTCAAAATGTAACCAATGTATATTTTCAAGGTAATATATCCGGAGCTAACATTTCTACTGGAGGTAATACCAATCAAGTGTTACACAACACTCCGACTGAGAAAAAGACGTGGATGGAAAAATACGGAATTCAGTTGTTGGTTGCATTTATTGGCGCTGCGGCAACAATTGGGGCCGTCTTCCTTACATGGTGGTTGACAAAGGGATAAGGAGTTGGCATTGCAAACTTATTTTGTATTTACAGATGAGGCTGGTGTATATCAGCAGCATCCCAGTGAAAAAACCATTCGGAATTCTCCGTTTTATATTCGATCCAATGTCATTATGACAGCAGAAGCATATAAGACTTTTCAATCGGATATGCAGGAGCTTAATAAAAAATACGGAGTTCCCGTCGGAGAAGAAATCAAATGGGCGGATCTTTGGTCATTACATAAAAATAATCCAAGAACCGATTTTATAGCAACGATGTCCGAGGACAAGCTTAGAGGTTACTACCGTAGAGTATTCCATAGAGCACAGTCGGCTGTGTTTCTATTTACCATTACGAGTTTGCGAGGACAAAACTGCGTTTGGTCGGAGAATACCTTGCTGCGATTTCACCTCCAAGAAGCATTGCAAAGAATACAAATGGATGCGCAAAGTCCTGAAGGATTTGCAATGCTTATTATGGACGAGTTAAATGAAGAAAAACTCAAGCATATAAAATCTGCCTGCCATGAACTGACTGTTCGCGGAGATTTTATTTTAAAATATAGCAGTGTGTATCATGGCGTACTTACTGAGTGTAGTGCTCAAAGTTTTGGTATACAGCTTGCGGACTTTGCCGCAGGTGCAATGAACGGTTATCTGCGTAGAGCTTTATATGACAAAAATAACTATGCTTTTGCTAAAGATCTCTGCGAGGCTTATGTTCTGCCACGTTTGAGGCATCATGCAAACGGAGCAATTATGGGATATGGCATTCGTGAAGTTCCTTCTAATACTACCATAAGAAGCACATTGTTGCCACTATTTCAAAACATTGAATTCAAATAACATTATATAAGGGGTTATGTATGTCTAATATTAACGCATCAAAAATCGATGCAATTAAGCAAGAAGCATATGAAACAAATGTTGCCAACAGAATATTGGACTTACTTAGGAATTTGCGATATAGTTCTAACGAAAATAGTCCTCGTAGATGGATATGGGAACTTGTTCAAAATGCTAAAGATGTCGTGAATTCCACCGGCAAAATAAAAATTCAAGTGAACTTTGATGAAGAAAAGCAAATACTTGAGTTTAGCCATAATGGAGCGCCATTTACATTAAAACATTTAATATACTTGATGGAACAAGTATCCACAAAGGATAGGAGTAGCGGAAAATCCTCTTCAAAGAAAACAGGTAAATTCGGAACTGGATTTTTAACTACTCATCTATTGTCAACAAAAGTCCTGGTTTCCGGCATTCTTTTAGAGGATAGTACTCCTCAATCTTTTGAAGTTCTGTTAGATCGTTCAGGGAAAACAAAAGAGGAATTATTATCAGCTATTAACAATACGGACGCTCAACTAAAATCGAGTTTGACAGATGCTGTATTGTACGCTGAAGATGATTATAATACAAGCTTTAAATATCAGTTGGATCAACGAGGAATGCAGGTAGCCAAACAAGGATTGGACGATTTGGATGTTTCGATTCCATATGTGTTATCTTTGATTCCTGAAATTGAATATATTACAATCCAACCACAAGGAAAAAAGTATTATGTTGAAAAGATAACTAACTTATCTTTAGAAGGTGGCAAAGTATATCGTGTCGTTTCTCAGCTTGGAAATGCTAAAAAGAATACATATGTATTTGTATTAACTAAAAATGATGTGTCAATTCTTTTGCCAATCTATAAAGAAAACGAAACGCCTGCCTGTGACAAGATCCCAGAATCATTACCTAAACTTTTCTGCGATTTTCCGTTAATAGGAACTCATGATTTTTTCTTTCCGGTTGTAATTAATTCAGCAAGATTCAATCCAACAGAACCTCGCGATGGTATCTTCTTGACGGATACTGAAGATGAATTGATTGAGGAAAATAAAGAAATCATGCGTGAAGCAATTCAGCTCTATAAAACCTTTTTGGATTTTTCTGTTGAAGAACAATTGAAAAAGATATTTAATGCTTCGAATACCAGAGAAGTAGTTGAAAAAGATTGGTTGTCTTCTGAGTGGGTTAAAAAGAATGTACTTAATGAATGTAGAGAAGCAATTAAATATACTGCTTTAGTAGATACTCATATTGGGATTCGCGAATCTCTCTTCGATATATGGGATGAACAGCAGATTAATATTCCTAATTCGCGAGATAAAGAAGTTAGGAATACCATCTGGAAACTCGCTAATGAAATTGATTATGAATTTTTGCCTTTGCGTGAAGAAACTCATGAATGGTATACCACCTTATGGTCGGAATGTAGAAATCTATCCGCAAAAGATTTGGTTGAACATATTTCTAATTTTAAAAATATAGATACTTTATCTTCAAAGTTAAAATCACAGTCACCCGTTAGTTTTTTATCAGACTTATATAACTTGATTGCGACTCAAGATGAATTATTGTTAGAAATCAAATACGACCATATTGCAATTATTCCTA
>JAZKZC010000091.1:0-3916 GCA_045612465.1 Eubacteriales bacterium | reverse complement strand
AGATACCGTTTTTTTCACAAAATTCAGAAAGCACCCGTCTTAAATGGGAGTTTGCCGCAACACCGCCCGACAAAACAAGCTTTTTGAATTTATAACGTTCATAAGCCATTTCCGTTTTCTTGATTACGGAATCGCAAACTGTCTTTGTGAACGATGCGGCAACGTCAGCACGATTTATCTGTTCCCCCTTCATCGTCATACGGTTTACGTAATTGATGACTGCGGTTTTAAGTCCGGAAAAAGAAAAATCAAGACTGTCGTCCTTTATTGCCGCAAGCGGAAATTTTACTGCCTCCGCATCGCCTTCATAAGCCATTTTATCCATATCGGCTCCGCACGGATAACTGAGTCCTAAAACGCGTCCCGCCTTGTCGAATGCTTCGCCGATGGCATCGTCACGCGTAACACCCACAGTTTCCATATCTTCATAGCTTTTTGCGTCTATCAAAGACGTGTGACCGCCCGATACGACAAAAGCAAAAAAGGGCGGCTTGGGCGGATCATCCGAAAGATAGTTCGCCGCAATGTGTCCTTTTATATGGTGAACGCTCACGAGCGGTATATTATTGGCATATGCCAACGATTTCGCAAAGTTAACACCTACAAGAAGTGAACCGATAAGTCCCGGACGTGACGTAACTGCGATACAGCCTATATCGGAAAGCGAAACGTCAGCCTCTTTCAAAGCCGCATATGTAACGTTCGATATTGCTTCGATGTGCGCTCTGCTTGCAATTTCGGGAACAACACCGCCGTAAAGCGCATGCTCATTGACCGAAGATGCAACAATATTCGACAGTATTTTATTAGTGTTTTTGTCTGTATCTGTGTATATCACAGCTGCTGATGTTTCATCGCACGAGCTTTCAAGCCCTAATATATACATAATCAAACGGAATAGTTCATAAGCACCGCATCGTCTGTTGGGTGCGAATAATATCCCGGTCTTTCTCCCACCTTTTCAAACCCTAACTTCTCGTAAAGTGAGATTGCGGGGTCGTTTTCTTTTCTTACTTCAAGCGTTATGACCTCGATATCGTTTTCCTTTGCGTATTCAAGGATAAAATCAAACATTTTCTCGGCAATCCCAAGACGTCTGTATTCTTCTTTGACAGCGATATTCATAAGCTGACCTTCGCTCAATATATGATATATGCCCGCATAGCCGACCACTTCACCGTCTTTTTGTGCTGTTATAAAAACAGCAAGCGGATTTGACAGAAGTTGTATAAACATATCTTCTGTCCACGGATCGGGAAAGCATACTTCCTCAAGCTGTGCGATCTCTCTTATATGCGCGACGTCCAAAGGAACGATCTCGATTTCATTTATACTCGGAGGTTTGTCCATTTTTTATAGCCTTTCTCAATAACCGAATTTACCGCTTATACTGTCGTCATTCATTATCCAATCCCTGACGTCGTACACGGTATATTCCGTTTTTGTGTTTCTTACAATTACTTTTGCAATACCTGCATTAATGACCATACGCTTACACATCTGGCAACTGCATGAGTTTTCAATTATCTCTCCCGTTTTTGCGTCGATTCCCGCAAGATACAAAACAGAATCGAGCATTTCGGAACGGGGTGCGGCAATTATCGCATTCGCTTCAGCGTGTATCGAACGGCACATTTCATATCTTTCCCCTCTCGGTATACCGAGCTTATCGCGCATACAGTAGCCGAGATCGGAGCAATTCACTCTGCCTCTGGGCGCACCGTTGTATCCCGTTGAAACGATCGTATCGTTTTTCACTATTATCGCGCCGTATTTACGGCGCAAGCAAGTGCTTCTCTCAAGCACCGTCTGTGCAATATCAAGATAATAATTAGCTTTGTTTACGCGTTCGCTGTTTGTTGTGTCTGACATAATTCCGCCACCCTTCCGACTTTTTTAAAATTAAAGTTTACTTGAAAAATCCTTGAGATATTCTCTGAATTTTTCACCAAGAGTGGGATGGTTCAACGCAAATTCAATGTTTGCCTGCAAGAATCCGAGCTTGTCGCCCATATCAAATCTCTTGCCCTCGTATTCAACAGCGGTCATACCTACTGTACGTGCAAGCTCCTTCATAGCATCTGTAAGCTGGATTTCACCGCCTGCACCGGGCGCTGTATTTGCAAGAATGTCAAATATATCGGGTGTAAGCACAACTCTGCCCAAAATTGAGAAGTTAGAGAACTTTTCTTCGGGCGTTTGGGGCTTTTCAACCATATCTGATACAGCGTAGATGTTCTTCTCAAGATGCTCTGTTTTAAGCGAACAGTATCTCTTTACATCCTCGTCACTTACCTCGCATACACCTGCAGTTGCTTTACCGTATTTCTCGTAAGCATCGATAAGCTGCTTTGTAACCGGCGTTTCGTACTTCATTATATCGTCGCCGTAAAGAACCGCAAAGGGCTCATCGCCTACAAACGATTTAGCGCAGGATATTGCGTGTCCGAGTCCTCTTGTTACCTTCTGACGTATGAAATAAATATTGGCAAGCGAGCAAACTTCCTCAATATCGGCAAGCTCCTTTTCCTTCTTCTTCATACGGAGGTTGTTATCGTATTCAACGGAATAATCGAAATAATCTTCAATTACGCCCTTATTTCTTCCGTTTATGATAAGAATATCGGTGATACCCGATTCAACAGCCTCTCTTATAAGATACTCCATTGAAGGACGGTCAACGATGGGAAGCATTTCCTTGGGAACTGTTCTTGCAATGGGAAGCATTCTCGTACCGAGACCCGCCGCCGGTATAACCGCTTTTGTAATTTTTTTCATAATGCTGAACCTGCCTTTCGTACATTTTCAAAATGTAACATAAACAATGTATTTTTGTCTGTTAAGTTTTTATCAATCTTGTTTATTATATATTATATCGATATATTTTTCAATACTTTTTTTGCAAAAAAATTATTTTCTTGATTTTATTACCTTGAGTCTTGAAAATTCTTCTCTTTCCTTTTCCTCAAGAACCTCGGTTATCATCTTTATCTGCGCTTTGAAATTCGGAATTACCACATTTTTAAGCGAATTTGCTCTTTTCCTCGTTTTCTTGACGGCGTTTGCCAACCTGTAAACGCTGTTTTCGATCTCCGCAAGCCGCGCTGTAAGCACCTTGACCTTGTTGAAATTTATAAACGCCTCATCAAGCGACGGTGTGGTGTTATGCATACCGTATCGCGGCACCATAGCATCATCACACTTAATGTCAACACGAGGTATTTCAACGCCCATAACACTTCTGTATGTGAGTGTGATGGAATTTTCTTCCTCGACTGATGCGGCGTTTCTAACCGCCGTAATACCAAGTGAAACGTTAGCCGCCTGAAGCGCCTGATATGCAAGAGCATAGCTTTCATCAATGGAGCTTTGTATCTGTTCGGCATCATCGATAAGACGCATCATTTCCCTGACAAGGATATTTCTTTTGCGGTCAAGCAATTCGTAACCGTTTTCAGCAAGCGCCAGTGATTTTTTTAAATTTATCAGGTTTCCTTTTGTCGGTGCAACCGCCATTCCGCCATCCCCTTTCGGTTACTTTTTTCTGTGGTATTTCTTCAAGGTGTCTTTCTTTATTCTGTCAAGCTCACCCTCATCGAATGCTGACAAAAGCTCCCATCCGAGGTCAAGTGAATCCTCCATCGAACGGTTTTCGTCAAAGCCTTGGGAAATAAATTCTTCCTCAAAGCGTTTGCCGAATTTCAGATATTTTTTATCCTTTTCGGAAAGTTCTTCTTCACCGATGACCGATGAAAGTGCTCGCGCATCAACTACCTTTGCATACATCGAGAAAAGCTGATTTGCAAGCTCCGAATGGTCTTCTCTCGTATATCCGTCACCTATACAGTCTTTCATAAGACGGGAAAGTGACGGGAGCACCGCAACGGGAGGATAAACACCCTTTGCCGAAAGTGCT
>JAZKZC010000090.1:0-3955 GCA_045612465.1 Eubacteriales bacterium | reverse complement strand
ATCAAGATATACTCTTTCACAAAGCGTTACGTTGTCGTCTATCTTTATTCCGCCCGTTCCTCTGCAGATAATGGTTACGTCGTCTGATATTGTGACGTTGTCGCCTATTTCTATATATTCGGGATTTACTATCTTTACGCCCTTACCTATTTTCAAGCCTTTCCCTGCTTTTTTGAGCTTATTAGAATAGTACTCACACCTTTTCAGGTGTGAGTACTGTGAGTTATCATTCATTATAAGCGTCAGCGCAAGGCTTTCGAGTGCCTCGCCGTCAGCATTGGGAAAGAGCTCCTGCAAGGAAAACTCTTTATTCTTCATCCTTCTTTTCTTCCTTCTTATCTCCGCCCTGTGTAAATGCAGCGCTTACGTAACCGTCGTCGCTGTTGAAGTCCTTTTCAAACAGCTCTCTCATTCTTACGTATACTTCGTCGGGAATTTCGGGATTGCCCTTGGAGAATGAGGGGATAAGCATATCGCCTGCAACTGCGGGGATAGTACATGTTGTATCGTTTCTGTACTGCTCTCTTACAGCCTTGTCACGCATATTGGGAACTTCGAGAGTTACACCGCCTGCGAGTACGGAACGGTAAGCGAAAAGACCTGTGATACCCATATCAAGCGCTTCGTAAACGTCGATGATGTCAGCGTTTTCGTTGCCTCTGATCTTTTCAACGAAGTTATACATTGAATAGTAGTCAGAACCGCCGTGACCGAATGAAGCGTCTGCTGTGGGGAATTCTGTTTCGGGCTTGTAGCTGAGAACGTTTTCAGGACCGTATTCGCCGTCATAGTTGTCAGCGTTTACGTAGATATGTGTCTGGCCGCCGTTGTATGCGTCTTCTCTTGCTGTTTCCATTCTGCCCATTGAGCCGTATACTGTGTACCATACGGAGTTCTTGTAAAGGTCGCCGTGGATACTCTTAGCGATACCGCCGTTTTCAAATGTTACCATTTCGATACCGAACTGACCTGCCTTGTTACCTGTACGGCGGCGGCGTTCTGTCTTCGTGCCCTCAAAGCCGACAACGGAAACGGGGCGAAGACCTGTGATGTGGATGATCGGACCGAGTGAGTGTGTGCAATAGAAGTTTGCGTGCATAAGGTTTCTCCAGTGGTTGGGATCACCGTAGGAGATACTGGGCCAGATGGATTCGCAGTTGTGGATATATTCACCCTCACCGTATTCGAATTCGCCTATCTTGCCTTCCTTGTAAAGCTTACGCATTTCGTAAGGACCGGGCATATAGCAGTAGTTTTCGCCATAAGCGTAGATCTTACCTGTCTTTTCAACCGCTTCAACGAGTTCAACAGCTTCCTTCATTGTCTGAACGGGAAGCACTTCGCTGAACACGTGAAGTCCCTTGTTAAGGCACTTTATAGCGAAGGGAGCGTGTTCGTTTGCATAGTTTGCAAGAACAACTGCGTCCATATCGTGGTTGATGAATTCATCAAAGCTTGTGTAATATGTAATGTTTGCATCGGGGTGCTGCTGCTTCTGCTTTTCGATACCCTCTACCCATTTGTCACAGATAGCAACTACCTCTGCGTTATCAGCCTTAAGGCAGTAGTTTATCATACTTGTTCCGCGGAATGCGCCCATAACGCCGATTCTGACTTTTTTCATAAAAATTTCCTCCTGCTTAAACCAAGACGGTTATTAACTTCTCTTATAATATCACACTTTTTATAATATTGCAATACCTACGGTGTGATATTTTATATATAATTTAATTATTATCGTCTACTATCTCATACGCACGCTTGAGCGCTTCGGCTATATGAGGTTTAAAGTTTTCTTTGCCGATCTTTTTGTAGATTCCCGCTTTCTGCAATGCGTGAAGCGGCTGCTTGTTAACGTGTGACAAAACGACGGTTATGCCGTTTTCGGCGCATTTATCGTACAGCTCCTCAAGCGCATTCATTGCCGTTGCATCGATTGCCGAAACACCTCTCATACGGAGAACAAGGCATTTTGTATCACCCGTAACCGTAATGCGAGCAATTATGTCCGATGCACCGAAGAAAAGCGGGCCGTTAATTTCATATACGCTCACTTCATCAGGAATGTTTGTAAAGCTTTCACTTTCAACATCATCTGCCTTTTTCCACGATTCTGCCGTTGCCTCGTCGCTCATACGCTTCATAAACAAAACGCAGGCAAGAACGATACCGACAGCAATAGCCACAACAAGGTCAAACACAACCGTCAGCACAAATGTAAGCACAAGCACGAGCACATCGCTCTTGGGTGCTGTCTTTACAAGTCTTACGAATGTGCGCCAACCGCACATATTGTACGCAACGCCGAAAAGCACCGCCGCAATTATAGGCATGGGGATGAGCGCCGCATAAGGCATAAGCAAAACGAGAATGAGCAAAAGCACCGCCGCGTGTACCATACCCGATACGGGAGTTTTACCGCCGTTTTTGATGTTTGCCGCAGTTCTTGCAATAGCGCCCGTTGCGGGAATTCCCCCGAACAGAGCCGAACCGATGTTACCGATTCCCTGCGCAACAAGCTCAGCATTTGAATTGTGCTTCGTGTTAGTCATACCGTCTGCAACAACGCACGACAAAAGCGATTCGATTGCGGCAAGCACAGCAATGGTAAACGCATCGGGGAGCACCGTTTTGACGGTTGCAAAATCAAACGACGGAGCGTTGAACTTGGGAAGATCACTGCTTACCGTATAAAGGTCGCCTATCGTGTTGACGTTGAGATCACACAGCGAAACAACGAGCGCACCCGCAACGACCGCAATAAGCGATGCGGGAACTTTGTTGAGATACTTTATCTTCGGCCAGAACACTATAATCAGAAGACCGCCGAGACCGACAGCCACTGCCCATATATTGAACGTGGAGAAGCTTTCAATGAGCGCTTCAAGCTTTTCAACGGTTTCAACGGGCTTTACACCCTCTGCGTAAGTAACACCGAAAAAGTCCTTGAGCTGACCTATAAGTATCGTAACTGCGATACCTGCGGTAAAACCCGTCGTTATCGTAAACGGAATGAACTTGATAAGACCGCCCAGACGGAAAACACCCATCAAAATGAGCAGTATTCCCGCAATTACCGTTGCGGTGATAAGTCCTTCCATACCGTTTTTGGCAACGACACCCGCAACGATAGTGGCAAATGCCGCCGTAGGTCCTGATATCTGCACACGGCTTCCGCCGAAAAATGCAATAAGAAATCCTGCGATTATCGCCGTGTAAAGTCCCTGCTCAGGGCCGACACCTGAAGCAAGCGCCAAAGCAATAGACAAAGGCAGAGCAATTATCGCAACGATAACACCTGCAATAAGATCCTCGACAAACGTTTTTCCGTTATATCCTTTAAACGATGAAAAAAGCGCCGGTTTGAGATCCTTCATTAAAACACCCTCTTTTTCATTAATATTTATGTATCATACCAAATTCGGTATTGTATCACAAAGTATTGTTTTTTTCAAGTGTTTTAAATGATATTTTTTTGTTTTTTATGCTGTTTCGGGGAATAAAAAAAACGACTTGAACGGCGTGCAAAATCAGCGGATAATCCGAAACTGCTACGCTTATATTATACCAAAGAATAACCCCGACAGATTTTAATAGTCTATCGGGGT
The DNA here is from genome assembly GCA_045612465.1 of Eubacteriales bacterium. Lineage (GTDB taxonomy): Bacteria > Bacillota > Clostridia > Oscillospirales > CAG-272 > RGIG7213. Next base: position 347 of record JAZKZC010000090.1, on the reverse strand, counting down.
TCACTTATACTGTTCGATAAATTGGAATTTGTCATTCACGGTTCAAACCAAACACACAAGTTACTACGATTTTCGATAACTCGTCAATTGGCTTGTCACAACCATTTTTCAACCACTCACTAACGATTGCATTGATACCATTAAGATAGTACATCATCACATATTGCCTATCGCTCTGCGGATAATGAAACCTATCTAATATAGGGTTGAATATGTTATCAAACATTCGCTTATAGACATCTTCAAACCCCAAGGTCTTATTATTTGCGAGTGCCGTACCAAAAACCTCTTTATTGTCTTTGATATAAGTGAAATAAGGTGTAAGATACTTATCACAAATGAATATC
>JAZKZC010000089.1:0-4698 GCA_045612465.1 Eubacteriales bacterium | reverse complement strand
ACTCCAAAAAAATAAAATACAACAGCTTTTTATACGTTGACAGCGGTGTTGTCAGCGGTATTGAGGTTGCACGTGTTATAGGGCAGGACCCCGACAGAGTGTTTAAAACGCTTGTAACGGAGGGCGCATCGAAGAAAAATTACGTTTTTCTCGTTCCCGTTGAAAAAGAGCTTGATTTGAAGAAAGCCGCCAAGGCTGTCGGAGAAAAAAGCGTGTCGATGATAAAGTCAAAGGAGCTGTTGCCCCTGACGGGATATATCCACGGCGGATGCTCCCCGATAGGTATGAAAAAGCTTTTCAAAACCGTGATCGATTCCTCCGCATCGTTATATGAAACGATATTTTTCAGCGGCGGAAAAATCGGTTATCAGGTAGAGCTTTCACTCACTGATCTTGAAAAATGCGTACCGTTTGTGCTGGCAGATATCGCTGAAAATAAATAATTTTGTGAATTATTTTGAAACGTTGAAGAAAAAGGGATTGACAAAATATAATAACTGTGATATAATCGCACAGTAAACGCAGGGATGCGGAATAGTAAGCAAATTTTCTTACAAACAGAGAGGTGTCGGCAGGTGCAAGACACTGTAGGGTTTTTGCCGAACTCACCGCGGAGCGGCTGATATGAAGTTAAAGTAGTGTCAGACGGGAACTCCCGTAACAGAGTTAAGATGTATTTGCATCTGAGGTGCATCCGAAAGGATGAAGAAGAGTGGTACCGCGGAAGCGTAGATTTTCACGTTTTCGTCTCTTTGCAATAAGGAGACGAAAACGTTTTTTTGTTGCATAAAATACGTAACCGACATACTGTACTCTTGAAAGGAGTTTTTAAAATGAAAAAGATCAATATTTCAGACATTACACTTAAAAAGCTTGCGACAGAGCGCGATGTGAATCTTTTGTTCCGTGAAAAATCCGCAGTTGCAAACTGCGCGGATGCTATAGGCGCGGACGCTGTTGAATTGCCCGCTGTAAAATCTCTGCGCGAGGATACTATAATATATAAGACTGTTGCTAAAAATATAAGAAACGCAGTTCTTTCCATCGCTGTCGGATTTAACGCTGACGATATTGCAAACGCATGGGAGTGCATCAAGGATGCAAAATATCCCCGTCTGCGTATCGAATTGCCCGTTTCGACAATACAGATGGAATATACATACCATATAAAGCAGTCAAAGATGCTTGAAAAAATTGCAGAACTTGTAAAGGCAGCGAAGGAAGTCTGCGCAGACGTTGAATTTTCAGCGATTGACGCAACGAGAGCTGATGATGATTTCCTTATTTCCGCTGTGAAAGAGGCTGCGACAAACGGCGCGACTCTCGTTACCGTGTGTGACGATGCGGGTGTTTCTACTCCCGATGACATCGCCGATATGGTCGCAAAGGTAAAGGAAGCGGTGGATGTTCCCGTGTATGTTCAAGTGTCAGACAAGATAAATATGGCTGTTGCTACGGCATTTTCGTGCATTGCCAAGGGCGCTGACGGACTCAAATGCGCAATGCTTGGCCGTGACGTGCTTTTGACAGGTGAGCTTTCCGATGCAATGAATGCGTGCGGTGCTCAGCTGGGTGCTGAAATAAAGCTTAACAGCACGAAGATTCATTCAAGCATCGATGATATGACGTCAAGTATAAGCCACGACGTAAGTGACGGCGACGGCGCGATAAGCGAAAAGAAAAAAATACTGCTTGATTCCGATTCAACGACAGCACAGGTTGCACAGGCTGCATCCGTTCTCGGATATGAGCTGTCGGATTCCGATATAGGTAACGTTCACAAGGCACTTAAGCAGGTATGCGATAAAAAGGGAAGTGTAGGCTCAAAGGAATTCGAAGCACTTATTGCAAGCTATGCAATGCAGGCTCCCTCAACGTATCACTTCGAAACATATACAACGACGAGCAGTAACGTATCAAGCTCAATGTCGCAGGTAACGCTCAAGCGTAATGATGAGCTGATATGCGGTGTGAGCAACGGTGACGGTCCCATTGACTCCGCATTCCGTGCCATCGAACAGTGTGTAGGTCATCACTACGAGCTTGACGATTTCCAGGTTCAGTCCGTAACAGAGGGCAAGGAAGCGCTCGGTTCTGCACTTGTAAGACTCCGCAACAACGGCAAGCTGTACTCGGGTAACGGAACGTCAACCGACATCGTTGCGGCAAGTATCAGAGCATATATAAACGCACTTAACAAGATAGTATTTGAGGAGGCATAATATGAAGATAGTATTTTCGACTAAAAACGTAAGTCGAGTATCCTTTCTTGATACGTGCCGTTTTGCCTACGACTACGGATTTGAAGGCTTTGAAATATACGATGCTGTCAAGGAGAGAAATGACCACCATGACAGTATTTTAAGACGCGAGCGCATCGCGGATGCCAAAAGAAAGCTTGTAAACAGAAATCTTACGGTATCGGCTTTGCGTATGCCTGCGCCGATAGAAAGCGATGAAACGACTGCGGAGCTTGTCAGAAAGTATGTGGATATGGCATCAAGCGCCGATATAGAAAACGTCATTGTTCGTGCCGAAAAGGATGTTTCCTTTGATGTTCTCGATGAAAAGCTGTCAGCGGCAATAAAGGCTGCCGAAACGCTTGACGTTAATATTTTGTTTGAAACGGTCGGTCATCTTGCACATACAGAAAACGTTATAGGTATCATAAACCATTTTGCATCGGCTGTGATCGGTGTGGCATGGAACGTAAGAGGTACGTATTTCGATGCTGAGGAAAGTGCTGAAACAACTATCAAAAATCTCGGCGCATACATTAAGTATGTACGCCTCGGCGATATGAAAGACGGAAAAACGGTTCTTATCGGTGAGGGTGATCTTGAAGTCGGAAAGCTTTTGAACGCTCTTTCCTCGCTTAACTATGACGGATTTATCTGTGCGGCATGGAATGAAGAAATAAGCGATGCCGACATCGTTCTTACTCACTTTACAAACTATATTTCCGCATTGAACAGAGATAAAAAGTCGTATGACCATATGTACTACAACCGCGATAAGACGGGCACGTTCGTATGGAAAAAATACGATGTTATCGAGGCTACGTTTTCCGACGTTCTTGATACAATGGCTGAAACGTACCCTGACCAGTATGCATTCAAATACCCAACGCTTGATTATACGAGAACATACGAGCAGTTCCGCCGCGATGTTGATGAATGTGCCGCCGCGCTCATTTCCTTGGGTGTAAAAGCAGGCGACCACGTTGCCGTGTGGGCGACGAACGTGCCCCAGTGGTTCATTACGTTCTGGGCAACGACGAAGATAGGTGCAGTTCTCGTTACGGTAAATACCGCGTATAAAATACACGAAATCGAATATTTACTCAAGCAGTCCGATACACACACGCTTGTGATGATCGAGTACTGCAAGGATATAAATTATAAAGAAATAATTGAGGAACTTTGCCCCGAGCTCAAGACGCTTGAACCGGGTAAACCTCTGTACTCCAAAAATCTGCCGTTCTTGCGTAATGTTGTTACGGTAGGCTTTGATATGGACGGCTGTCTTACCTGGGAGCAGATGCTTTCACGTTCCGCCCTCATTCCCCGCGATGAAGTGCGCCGCCGCGCATCGCTTGTCAAGCCCGATGACGTGTGCAATATGCAGTATACTTCGGGTACAACGGGATTTCCCAAGGGCGTTATGCTTACGCACCGCAATATAGTGAATAACGGTAAAACCATCGGTGACAGAATGGATCTTTCCACGGCTGACCGTATGATGATACATGTGCCTATGTTCCACTGTTTCGGAATGGTGCTTTCAATGACGTCAATGATGACACACGGCGGTACGCTTTGCCCGATACCGTATTTCTCACCCAAGTCCTCGCTTGCGTGTGTAAATGACGAACGCATCACCTGCTTCAACGGTGTTCCCACGATGTTTATTGCGATGTTCGGACACGCTGATTTTGCAAAGACAGACTTTTCATATATGAGAACGGGTATTATGGCGGGTGCCAACTGTCCCGCTGACCTTATGCGCCGTGCTTCCGTTGAAATGAATATGCGTGAGATAATCTCCGTTTACGGTCAGACAGAGGCATCGCCCGGATGTACTATGGGTGAAGTCAACGAAGACCTTGACCACCGTGTTGAAACGGTCGGAAGTGCATTCCCCGGTGTTGAATGTAAGATAATCGATCCCGAAACGGGCGATGAACTTCCCGACGGACAGAGCGGAGAATTCGTTGCACGCGGATTCAATATAATGAAGGGTTATTACAAAATGCCCGAAGCAACGGCTCAGGCAATAGATGCTGAAGGATGGCTCCATTCGGGCGACATCTGTATGAGAACGTCCGACGGATATTATAAGGTAACGGGCCGTCTTAAGGATATGATAATCAGAGGCGGTGAAAACCTCTATCCCCGCGAAATCGAGGAATTTTATCTGACAAATCCCAAGGTGCGTGATGTTCAGGTCGTAGGTGTTCCCGACGAAAGATACGGCGAGGAATGCTGTGCGTGGATTATACTTCATAAGGGTGAAAGCGCAGACGAAAACGAAATGAGAGAGTTTGGAAATGCTTACATAGCAAGACATAAAGTTCCCAGATATTTCTTATTCGTTGACGAATTCCCGATGAATGCCGCAGGTAAGATACTCAAATACAAGATGCGTGACGAATCCGCAAAAATATTAGGACTTAAATAAAACAGTAAACCCGTCTTG
>JAZKZC010000088.1:0-17792 GCA_045612465.1 Eubacteriales bacterium | reverse complement strand
TCTCTCCTTCTCCGCCACGTTATGCTTGCTGTTGCTATTCAATAGCAAGCATAATCTTTTATTACGGTTGCTTACATAGTAGCCTTTACTATTTCATTGCCCTTTGAGGACAGCCCCGGTATTAAGCCGCAGCGCACACTTAAAAGCGTGCAAGTATCATTATATCCCCTTGCTATGTCGTAGCCCATAATCGGGAAGGCATCCCGAAGTTGAAACGCTTGTGCGTTTTCGGTCAATGGCTTGCCGTAGAACGGCGGCAAGTGGAAAGTAAAGCAGTGCCGTTATTTGATTGTCAATGAACAAATATTCAAAAAAACAAAAACACTCGATGAAAATATCCATCGAGTGATTGACAATTCTAAACGGATGTGGTATAATGCGTATGCAAGGATATTTATCCTTAACATAAAACACTTGACCAACTCGTATTTATTGTATCTCTTACATACAATGGATATGTTTTAGGTATATAGACGTCTGGTAAACGTTTATATACTTCGGTCTTGACCGCCTTCGGGCGGTTTTGTTTTTTTCCTGTGGATATAATAACACAGAAATTTCGTTTTGTCAATGCAAAACGATTTTTTTTGTTTGAAAATTGTTTTGCATCGGAGTGAACGGTAGCTTTTACAGAGTGAACGGCATTACACGTTTTAACTTCTGTTCCAATGGAACAGAAGTTTTTAACCTTTGAAACCGTTATATTTCCTCTATCTCCGAATAAACAATATTTAATACTTGTTTAAGGAGATCAGACGGAAGCTTTTCAACTAAGTTATATGTTCTTGCTTCAACGTCCAACGTGCGCACGTGTTCACACAGTATCGTTCCCGTTGTTTGTGTTTTACCGTCCAACGGCACGTGCAACGGAAATTTGTTGTTGGTATTGGTTATGGGGCAGACGATTGCCAAACGTGCTTTTTCATTGAAAAAATTGTTGCTTATTACAACCGCAGGGCGATAGCCTGCCTGCTCGTGACCTTGTTGGGGATTGAAATTTATTTTGATTATGTCACCCTGTTTTACCATATTTCATTCCCCTCGTTTTCTCCCCAATCTATTTCTTGGGGTTCATACTCGCCGTTGTAATTTGCGAAAAGCTCTTTTATGTTTTTTCTTTCTTGTGTACGCTTCAACACTATTGTATCATTTTCCGCACTTATCGTTACCAGCTCATTGTCATCCCATTTCAGAGCATCAAGAATAAATTTCGGAATACAGACACCTTGACTGTTTCCCCATTTGCGAATGTTAGTTGTCATTATTCGCACCTCCTTTTGTATATACATAGTATATACTATTTTAAGCGTTTTGTCAATACCTTTCACAAATATTTTTTCTCAAATTTCAAAAAATATTATACAGTCACAAGAGGTATTTTAGAGTAAAATACAAACGCTGACCGTGACACGGTCAGTACCGATACACATACGGCAGGGGTAAGGGGGAGGGCAATCCCCCAAGCTCCGCGCAGGCGGCAAGATTGGACGTGGGAGGACTTTTGTCCGACACGTCCGTATCTTGCACTACACTAAAAAATGGCGCAAGCGACATTTTTTCAAAGAGAGCCAAAACAAGAAAAAATCATTTTTTTGATACGTTTTACAGCACGAAAAAATTATCTTCCACCGAAACATAATTAAAAATTGAGCGCAGGACAACTTCTGTTCCAATGGAACAGAAGTTAAACCGTGAAAAAGGCGCGAGCCAAAACAAAAGAAAAAAATAGCAGGCCGCCGAAGCAGCCTGCATAAGTTATGCAAATATCGGACACAGCGATATGTCGCTGTCTTTCGTAAATGCGGTGGGGATATTCAAGCGCCCGTGCGCTTTCAAATCGTCGTTAAAATCCTTTCCGTAAGTCGGAAGCTCAAAGCTCAATTTTTCATATCTGCTTCTGAAGCGCTGTCCTGCTTCATCGTTGTCAACACACAATACGGGTGTACCTCCGAGCCGTGAGCTGACCGCCTCAAACGTTGAGGGCTTCACCCCTGCAAGTGATACGTATACGCCTTGTTTACCCTCAAGGGCAAAAAGGCTTATGGCATCAATACAGCTTTCGGTGTAGAATACGGGTGTCGTTTCGCTGATACTATTTACACCGTATTTGAAGCCCCACGCATATTCGGGATCACTTCCCGTAACTATATGTTTGAAGCGCACGTCAGATCTCAAACCAACGGTATCGGCACCAACCGTCTTGCCGTGTTCATCCATGGCAGGGAACACACAAACGGTATTGTGTATTTCTTTTTCCCCGAATTTCAAGCATATATCCGACGGATATATGAGTCTTGAGCTTATAAGAGATCTAACGACCGCATACGGTATATTACGGTGTTGACACAGATACGCTATCATCCTGCGAAGTGCCGAGGTGTTGGGCTTCGGAGATACAAACGGTATCGGTGATTCTTGACGTATAGGTACGTTGCAAAGTACGGGAGCTTTAACGGGTGATGACGGCATACCGCCCGACAATGAATATACCGCATCGTCAAAGGAAAAGCCGTACAGCTTCATCAGTGTATCAATAGCGTTAAGGTAACGTGTTCCCGTGCGCTCCTTGTTGTCACACACAAGCCACTCTCCCGATACGTTATGCATAAACACAACGGCGGATAGATCTCCCGGAACACCTTGCACGTTTGTTGTTTTGTATTTTACAGCACCCCTTGAGCTTACACCGACTCTGCGCAGATCAACACCGTGCCGCCGAAGCGCCCCCAAAAGGTCGGGGCGCTCTTTGGCGACGTTCAATAATTCATCAAAGTTATCAGGTCTTTTCATCGGCTATATCCTTTGTGAAAGGGAATTACCGATGCTTACGGTTTGCGTTACGCTCGATATTGCGGCGGTAACAGCCTTTGCTGATGCGCTGACTCCCTCCACGGGCGGTATCGATGCAGATACAAGCCCTGCGGCATTTGTTGTCTGTGATGCGGTGTTTACCGTCTGCGCGGTCTTGCCGAGTGTTCGGCTGACGTTTGCCGATGTAACATCAGATTTATAAGCACCCGACGTTACGGTATATTTCTGCCCTTGCTTTACAGTGACCGTCAATGTGTTATCATCTTGTTTTATGCAATCGGCTTTCGGTATTTCTATTCGTTCAAATGCACCGCCGTGCGAGCTTATGGAATACGTATCGGCATTTTCTGTATAATACTTTTTATCAACACAAAAAGTTTCCGTACTTGAATAGCTTTCAAAAAATTTACTGTAATCACTTACGATGTCGGCATTATCTTTTACAAACTGCCTTCCGACGTCGGCATTTTCAAATGCCACGCGCTCGATGCAGTCCTCGGGTAAAAGTATATCGCCGTTATCGCCCCTCATATTCATATACGTAACACCGTCAAGGTCAAGCCACTCGCTTGTAACGGAATATGTGTTTTCTTTACCGTCCGGAGAAAATACGGTATATTCTTTGCCTGCAAACGCCGCATCCGCATACGACTTGCGCAGGGCAAGCGCCATAAATTCGTCCTCGTTGAAATTGCCGTAAACTTGTTCCTTTGCGATGTTTTCGGCATCGCTTGCACGTTTAACAAAAAGCTCGTTTTTATCCTCAAAGCTTTTCAACATCTCACTTGAATTCAAGCGGTCTTTTTTGCCGTCAATAACGGCGGTATAATCGCTGTTTTTTTCAATGAATAAAGCGTATGTTTTTTCATCAAGCCGTATAACGTGATCTGAAGGTATATCGACCGTAGCTCTGCGCTGTGTGTTCGGTACGTAAAACGTATGTAAGCCCCCGTCATCCTTTACGTACAATTTACTGCGGTTTGCGGTGATAACGTCGCAGTTATCAAATTTACCTGTAAGTCCGAGAGCTTCAAGCTTCTCGTCAATACGTGCCTTGCGCATTTCCTTTGCCTGCTCGTTAAGAGGTGCGGAGGCTATACCGAGCGCCTTACATTCCTTTTTAAGACGGTCAAGCACAAAATCCGAATTTAATATTATGTGTCTGCCCCTTTCGGTCAAGGAATATTCGCCGTTATCGAATTTTAAAATACCGTCAACACGTGCTTTTGTCATTGTTCCGATGACACGGCGGCGCAGTTCATCATCGGGTATCGAATCGATGTATTTTTGCAGTAATACCGTGTGATTTTTTGCATCAGCCTTTTTCCAAAAATACGATAAGTCTGAACGGTCGCCTAAAAATATGAAATTGCCGTCAAGCCTTGCATCGTTTGTTCCCGAAAGATTTAATATAAGCTCGCGCGATGCTTCGGTGTCCGATGTGCTGTAACCGCCGCGAAAAGCACTGCAAGCGTTTTCAAGCTCGGTGTCGATGTGTTTTTCGTTTCTCGTTTTTTGGTAACGGTGAAGCCATTTGATAAAACGGAAGCCCGAACAAGCCCCCTGCGTACAGATATTAAGTGAGCTGTTTACGCTTTCTTCGTCTGTAAGATGTAACATCATAATAAATTATCTCCTTTGTGTTTAAAAAAATAACGTAATTGCCAATAGCACAGCAAGTATAACATTGACCGCAAGTGACAGCACAAGCCATATCGGGACACGGTGCATCTTTTTTATGCGCCTTTCGTAAGTGTCAAGCACGGCGGTCATACGCTTTGTGCCGTTTTCAAAATCTTGCGTGCGCTGTTTGATGATACGGGCGCAGTAATCGTCAAATTTTAACGCTGCCTCTGCTGCCGTCTTGTTGCTTATCGCTTGTATCTGTGTTACCATTGCCGCTATTAGTATCTCGTTTGAGTCTTGCAGATTCTGCACCGCCGTCAATATCATTTCTTCCCGTGCTTGCAGGCTTTCCGTTGTTTCTTCCCGACTGTTCTTCAGATATTCCGAGAAGCTCTCTGTGACGTGCAAGAATTCTTTCATATCTTTCTTTAGCGACGTTATCATCAACGATAGGTCTTCGTTTTTCAGCTTCGCCATTGCTTGACGGTACATTTCCTCGTTTGCTGTGTTCTGCGGTGCGTTCGGCATCGCCTGCGCTTGCTCCGATGAAATCGGCAGTCCTGTTTCTCTGTTTATTAATGGCATCTATAACGCCCTCCTTTGTATAGGCTTCTCCGAGGTTGTTACCTCTGATCCAAGAATTTTTTTCGTTTGCTCTGTCGGGGTGCTGATAAGATACAGCTCCGCGTGTCAGCTTCGTTTCTACTCCGTAAACGGATAAAAGAAATGATTTGAATTCTTCAAAATTGCGTGTTTTCGCGGCGGCGGTCGATATAGCCAAACGGAGTTCTGCTTTTTGTGTCATAAACGTCTGTCCGTCCGATACGCGCCCGCGTTTGTCGATATACCGTTCGGCACGGTCTATCTTATCACGGCGCATCGAGCCTTGAATAAGTCCATCGGGTGTCAATACAAGTCCGCGCGCTGTAAGTCCGTTCCCCTGCGCCTGCATAGCAACAAACCTTTTTTGACAGTTCAATGCATCCTTTTTTGTATTAATTTTGTGACCGTCGGTGACCGCACAGTTATATACGATAAAATGGTTGTGCCAGTGGTAATGCTCCGTACCGTCGACGGCTTGCTCAAAATGGCTTACGACAAGCACGGGAAAATCGGGCCATACGGTTTTCGCAAGCTCTACTCCGAGTGCGTGGCATTTATCCCGTGACATAAGCGTATTATCTTCGGGCGGAAAGCCTTGAACGTAATGCTTGTATTTGAGCGAAAGAAAATCGTTGCACGTATTGAATGATGCCGACAGCGCACGGCAATCCTCTGAAAATATATCGGACGATGCGTTTATGGCTGTGATATGCTCCGAGCGCTTTACAGGCTCACCTAATTCGTTGAGCTTTATCCGTCCGAGTGCGTTTGTTTCGTATTTCAAATAGTCCTCTAATTTTTGCGGAGTGGCATACCCGATGCCGCCCGACGTTCCTGTTATTGCTTTAAATATCGCCATTGTTCAGTTTTCTTGTCCTTTCGTTCAGCTTTTCAAGTGATACGGTCAGCTTGCGCCGAAGCGCATTTAATTCGTCTTGCAGCACACGGTTTTCCTCGATTATAACAAGCACCTCGTTTTTATAGGCATCTGCTATAAGGGGATTTTCGCAAATATCACGCAAGCGGTTTGCCGTGAGCTTCAAGAGATTGCCGACACGTGATATATCGGTGTGTACGCCGTATATCTCCTTTGCAACGTCATTATTCAAATACACCGTACCGCCCGATTTCAAGTAAGAGCGCATAAGCTTTGACTTTGTCATTGAGCTTTTACCGCTTTCATTTTTAAGCTTTTCAAGGTCATTCGGAGATACACGGAAAGAAATACGGTCATCAAGGCGCATCGACGAAAGTATGTCCGATATTTGCGCCGAATCGAGCTTACCGCCCTGCGCCAACAGCTTAAATGCACGTGACTGCTTGATGCTCGGCGTGCGCCCCTGCTTCTGCATTTCGTTTAACACACATTGTTGCTGTGCCTCTGTCAGATACGAAAGATCGACACCGACGGTAAATTTAAGCTTGTCTTTATCAACCAAGCTTAAAAGCTCCGGGATAAGATAGGTCAAACGGATATACCTCTGTATTTGCCGTGCGCTTTCCTTGCTTTCAATAGCTATTTGTTGATCTGTTCTTAACTTCGTGCCAACTTGGCACGAAGTTGAACTATCTAACTTCTGTTCCATTGGAACAGAAGTTAAATCGTTTCTTTTTCCTTGCCTTTTCATAGCATCGAGCTTCATTTTATAAGCAAAAGCCTTTTCGCTCGGCAGTAGGTTTTCACGGTTTAAATTAGCATCGACCATCATCACGACGGCTTCATCGTCCGATATATCATCGTAAACAAGCGCAGGAACTGCAGGCAAAGCCACTATTTCAGCCGCACGACGTCGGCGGTGGCCTGAAATAAGCTCATATCTTCCCCCCTGCTTGCTTCTCACAATTAAAGGCGAGGTAATACCCGATGATATAATGCTTTGAACAAGCTTTATCATATCATCATCGTCACGCACACAGTACGGGTGATGCGGAAATGTATCTATCAGCTCTATGGGTATATACTGAACTGTATCGGGGTGTGTCACGGTGTTGTTCTCCTTTGAGGTTTTGAAATATCTTTTTAGCCAAAACAAAAAGAAAAAGGAAAGGGCGGAAATTTAAAACGGGCGAAAAATATATTATGCGGCAAATACTCAACGCACGATGTGATGTATCGCACCGTGCAAAAGAGATACGTATATTCTTGAGTATGCTTTTGGTAATACTATACAAACGTAAGCTCTTGGCCACGGTGCGATCTTACGTGTGTTTTTGTGCAATATGACGGAATTATGTATAGTTATACACTTACGAACAATATACAGCTTTTTCTTTCTTCTTTGTTTGGGCTTAATATCTCTTGTGGGTAATATATATCGTTCAAATTTTTAGCACCCCTATGGGGGAGGGGTTGAAAAATATTCTTTTTTGAGCATACGGCTGAATAAAAAGCGTAAGGCTTTTTTGAAGGCTCGGCGCATAAGGCTTGAAATTCTTGATATAACGGCTGGTGTCTTTCTTACCTCAAGCGCACGTTGCAATATGTCGGCGGCTCTGCCGATGACATACGCAAAGCTGCGGTGCGCCTTTGTCTGCCTTGTTTTCTTATAAAACCTTTCTTGCTTTTGTATAACACTTTCACGCTCAAGCTCTTTTGTATATTTGCGCAAGGTCGGAACGCTCAACCCTATTTTCCTTGCGAGCTTACGCTCTGATATGTAACAGGTCTTGTGTGCGTTGACGTGCATCAAAAGCCCGACGTATGTCAACAGCTTATCCTGCGTATATTTGAATACCGTGTGCAAATCGAGAGTGATATACCGTTTATGGCATTTGTCGGTACGTACACGGTAACGGTCTGACGTGCGCTTACCGTCTGTGTAGGTACGGCAAACACCGAGTATATTACGCTTCACCATTTTAACTATGGCACGGCGCACACTCGATATACTGATTCCCGTGTGTGATGATATGGCACTATGCGATATTTTAACGTACTTACCGCCCGATGCAAAGTTAAGCGCCGACAGTACGGCGTAGACCTTAAGCTCTGCGCCCGACAAGGGAAGCAGTAATATATCATTCGGAATTCTGACGGAGCCGTTCATATTTCTGCCCCCCTTTCTGTATATTTTAAGATTTTTCGGTGCTTGTACTTTCAAGCTCTGTTATACGGTCACGTGCCATATTCAAAAGCTCGTCGATACAGCTTCTGCCCTTTGATGAAATGGGGCAGTCGGCGCATTCGTGCTCGATGCAGTTGTTTAAAAGGTGTAAAAGCTCCTTATTTGATACATTCTTTTCTTTCATATCAAAGGGTGCGCTTTTGAGTGTATGAGCTGTGTCGTGCTTGCCGTGGGCTTTCCTGCGCTTCGGCGGCTTTGTTTACCGTTGCAGCTTGGTTTAAATGCTTTGATAAATATTTATCGATTACGGGTGACTGCTTTTGATAACGCTGTATGGCGTTATTGAATGCAGGACAGTCGGCGGATATGTCAAGCACCTCGCCGCTTTTCAGCTTTTCCTGCAGCTCTTGTATATAAGCGTTGTAATGCTCTGAAAGGTGGGATTTGCGTGAATCCGTTATTTCAATACCCATTTTTTCTTGAAGCATCAATGCGTACATATCGGCTTCAAGCTCCTTTTGGCAAGTGCTTCTGTCGGTTCTTACGCTGTGAAGCTCTGCGTGAGCCGCTTCGTGAATAGCAGTTGACAAAAGTTCATTTCCCGACAGCATATCGGAAAGCTTTATGGCGTTTTCGTCCGGTGAGTAATATCCTCTGACACTTGTTTTCATAGATCCTATATCGCATATTTCGACCGAGCAATTAAGCTCCTTTTCAAGATATTCGCATATCGCACGGTATGCCGCAGTGCATTCGGGTGTCTTTTCGCCGACAAAGTTAAATATCTTCGGGTACACTTCGGGCGGCGCATCTGTCTGTGATATATCAAACACGGGAACGAGCAAAAACTCGGTTCTGACAGAGCTTTTCCACGCCTCGGCTGATGCTTTTGCCCTGTCATCTTCGCTCAAATAGCGTTCGGCTATGTATTTATTGAATTTAGGGTGCATAACATATCTGACCTCACGGGGCGCCCATATATACAGCGCACGTTCACCCTTTTTAATAAATATCTTTTTGTCCGTCAGAGGCTTTCCGTTTGAATCGGGCATACCTTTTTTGAAAAAAGATGCGGACTCGACGAATGATGCGTTGCGGTCTTGGGCGAATATAATGCGCAGATTCTTGTGTGAATATCGGTTGAAGCGCCTTGCGAATAACAGATATTCCGCAATACTGTCGGGGCTTTCACGAAAGCCCTTGACAATGTCCTCGACCTTTGTATAAAGAAGCTTTTGCCTTTCGGCATAGCCTATCTGTGCCGGCGGCTTTACCTCTTCCTGCTTTTCCTTTTTGTCCGCTGTGGTGATACTGCCGGATATACCGAGTCCTGTGTCAATGTCATATAACGCTTTTGTAATGTCCTTTTCTTCGCCTCGTATTTGCATAGGCAGGGAAAGGAAGTCTTGTATATCCTGTAAAAATTCGGGTGTACCGTATGCCGTGAAATGATTTCGTGAAATTTGTGACAAGTGCTTTAAAAGCCCCTCGCCGTCGTTTTTGAAAAGCTCCCTTGCACGCCCGAGCTGACCGAACGTGACGGTCTGCAGGTTTAATATGCCGCCGTCCTTTCCGGGAATAAAGGAATATATGTATACATAGCGTTTTGCGTTATTTATGTACATACGCTTTTCGTTTCCGTATTGCGACACAAAAATCCTTGCGGCTTGTATAGGGTCGCTCGGAAGCTTACTTAAAAATTCGGCATCGGATATATCGGTTTCGTGATCCTTTGATAACATCGTTTTTCCTCCTAATCCTCAAAGATACGGCGCAGTATCATTTTTCTTTCGGCTTCGGGAAGCTCGTCAAGGCTTCTCAAAAGTGAATCATCGGCGCAGATGTCGGCTTTTGCCTGTCCGTTTTCTTCTTCAAAGTAAAATGCGCCGTTCTGCCCTTTAAATACCGCATATCCGTAAGCTGTGCCGAGGCACACATAAAGGGGCTGTGCTTTTTCACTCTGATATATACCGTATTCGCTCCCGTTCTTACCTACATAGTCAACAGCGTATGCAAGGTCTTTTTCAAGGCTCAATGCGGTATCTTCAAGTGATGATATTTTTTCATCAAGCTCCGCCTTTTGTCTTGCGGAAAGCTTCGCCGTGCTTTGTGCGGCTTGTCTTTGAAGCGTTTCTTTTTCTTCCGTTACGGCTCGAAGCTCTGCGGTGAGGGTGGATATATCACCGCTTGTTATGGGTTTTGTTCTGTCTAACATTACTTTGTTTCCTTTCTGTTAAGGTGTGAATTTTTTAAGCCTTTCTGCTTTTTCGGCGATATACTCGGCTTCGTTCATCATTCTGTATCTTTTCATATCCGTATGTATGCTTCTGTTGTTATCGGGGCAGCCTCGACCGCCCAAAAGGGGGTAGTATTTCCGTTTTTGCGTTTGAAATTTCTTTGCAAATATCGGTTGGTGATGCTGCATTTTAACGATAGCAAACTCCCCGGACATTGAATATATTTCCGAGGGAAAAGCAAGCTCACGCCCTATACTGCGTTCGGAATCACTGTTGTTTCCGTTATTCAATATTGACGTTGAGCGTGACGACGACATCTCAAATGTCGTGGTCTTTCCGAGCGCTTCGGAAATTTGCTTTAAGGCATCATTTTCGCCCGTGCCGAGATAAATGTGCGTGACACAGTTATTCATAAGTGTATTTTCGGCATCACGAAACATCTTTTTAAGCTGCTGCATCGATTGTACGGCTATTATAAGGTCGATGTTATACGAACGGCTTGTAGAGGCTCGTTCCGGCAGGGAATACACACGGCAGATGTTCGGTAATTCGTCGAGGAACATTTTTAAAGGCTTCGGAAGCGTTCCTGCATATTTCGTTTCGGCAATATAGTAAGCGGAGGCAAAAAGCTGCTCGATAAAAAGGGCGGCTATAGCCTTGTAAGCACTTCCTATTTCGTAGTTTATATATACCGCCGACGGTGTCTGAACTATATCGTCAATGGGAATATCGTTACACCGTGTCAACGACTCTATTTCCGAATAAGTAAATATACTTATCTTGCTTCCTGCGGTGAATATGACGGAGGCGACCGTTTCGGCAGCTCCCGACATTACAAAGTCAAAGCTTGTGACAGACGAGTGAAGCGGGTTTTGCGCACGTACGGCATCGATTATCATTGAAAACTCGCACTCTGCATCTATCTGTCCTCTGTCGTTCAGCCTCAAGCCCTTTATAAGCTCGGCGGTGCGCCACATAGCACGTGATTCCTCTTGCCCTGTCACGGGATTGTATTTGTAATCAAACTGATATTTCCAAACGGCGCATAAAAGCTCTTTGAATGTGTCCTCCCATACGGCATCGCCTGCCCCTGCTTCCTCGTCACGCACGTTCTTCGTATAGGCTAAAGCAAGCTTTGATATTTCGTTTTCCCGACGTTCCGGGTGAACATTATCAAGCGGATTGTATCTGTGTGAAAACCACGGGTCTGATAAATTCAACAGATACGTTTTAAGTCCTCTTTCACGCACCATTTTTGAAGTATCACGGTAAAGCGCACCCTTTGTATCTGTGCATATAAAGCTGCCTTGTCCTTCTCCCTGTCGGCTGACAGCTTCAATGCCGGGGATAATGACGTTAAAGGTCTTACCGCCTCCGGGGGCGGCTAACACAAATACGTTACGGTTGGCAGGCTTTGCTTCATCGGTAAGATACACGCCCTCGGCAAGCGGCATATTGCGCCCGACTGTTTTAAACGGCTTTAACTCCTTTTTTGTAGCCCAGTGTGTACTTCCGTGCTCTACCTTTTTAAAGTTTCCACGGCTTTTGAATGCGGAAGCCGCCCATATAACAGCACCGAAAAAGGTGCTTATGAGTATTAACGGAAGCTTATCCGCCATATACGACAACAGCGGCGGTGATATACTGCAAAGCGGCGTTGAGAATATCGATACCAACCAAACAGAAAGCCCCATACCGCCGTAGCCGTCAAGTCTGCCCGATATTAAGCAGGAGTAATATGACCAAATACAGAGAAGTGATAAAAGCGCAAACAAAAGAGGAATGAATAAGCCCCATAAAAAGGCATAGTCACTTTTGCCGCTTACGGCGTTTTTACTCTCTCTTTTCATAAAGCATCACCGTCACCGTTTATCTGCTCTGAAAATGACGTTGAGAAAAGATTGTAAAGCACATTTCCCGACGGATATACCATTTTAATTGATATAGGGGAATTACGGTGTCGCAGTATGTACTGACCTAACTGCGGAGAAGATAAAAGGTGCTTTTGCTCGTCGTTCAGAGCGTACAGCTCACGCAGAGCCGTTATATTCGCCTCGTCAAGCTCGCCGAGGGTGACAAAGCGAGAGTTTGAGAGCATCGCCTCACCGTTCTTGTCACGAATGACGGTTTTCGGGAGCTGTGTTATACCCGTTATGATACCGCCGAACTTTCTGACCTCTGCGTAGAACTGTGCAAAGCGTTCAGCGGCAAACGGATTTCCCGCCGTGAAGTAGCGGTGCATTTCCTCAATATACAGCCACGTCCATTTACCCTTTTTGTTATTTTCCATAATGCGGCGCTCGATGCGGTCAAGACAGGCAAGCATAGCCGCCCCACGAAGCTCGTCGGGCAAGCTTCTGATAGAAAACACGGTCATACGTGCTTCTATATCCTCGTCTGTATCAACTCCCGAAAACAGTGTTACCGAGCCTTCGACGTAGCGTTTAAGCCACGCTGACATCGTTTTGGCTTCGTGTAATGCATCAGCCTTTGATACAAGCGCTTCGTAAAAGGCGTTGAGTGTCGGTTTTTTGTCCTGCAGGACAGACAAAGAAAGCTCGTCAACGATGCCTTTTTCCATAGCCGTCAGACTCTCGCCTTTAAGCTCTGATAAAAGAGCTATAAACGGGCTTATCCTCGATACAGCTCCGTCACGTCCTGCCTTACGCTGTTCTTTTGTCACGTGCAAGGGATTCAAGTGTGTCTGTCCGTTTGCCGTAAGGTCTATGACCTTGCCGCCGACAGCGTTACAAAGCGGAATATATTCACCCGAAGCATCAATACAAATGACCTCATCGTTTTTACAAAAGGGCTGATAAAGCACGTTTGATATTTCATTCTTTACCCACATACCCTTACCGCTTCCCGTTGTGCCGAATACAAATCCGTGAGATGATTTGTCAGCCTTGCGGTTTATGATGACCGGCTCTGAATTGTGGAAGTTATATCCGTAGAAAAATCCCGAATTATCAAAGCAGCTTTCGTATGAAAAGGGCATAGCGTAGGAGGCTTCGCCCGACAGAAGTATTCTGTGTCTTTGAAGCATATCGACACCGAGGGGGAGCGTTGAATCAAATGCTTTTGCAATATCAACGGTAATGGGCTTCAGCGTGTTGCCCGTGGCTGACACGATCGCTTGCAGACGGTCGCAGTCGGCTTCAAGCTGTTCTGTGCTTCTTGCGTAAACGGTAATGTATATGGTCTGCAGTATAAATTCTTCGCCCTCGTCAAGCCTTTTTTCAAGCTCCTCGCACCCTGCTATGGAACGCTTGAGCGCACCGGGGATAGGCTTGTTTTTTTCCTTTCGCATTTCAAAGCGTGCCATAAGCTCGTCGTATTGCTTGCGCAAGCGTTTGAGTGCATCGTTTTTGCCGATGCGCTCGACGTGCTTGCATAAGTAAAGGTCAAGACGGTTATTGACGATGCTGTATAACAGAGAATCGTCTATCTCCGCACCGTATGCGCTGAATGCGTAAACTCTTGCATAGTTCAGCCCTAACTGAACGTAACGTGGATTATATATAACATCTCCGCACATAATAATATCTTTTTCCGTAAGCCCACGGCGGTACAGGTCGCTCGGAAGTGACGGCATTGGGATAGAAAAAGGGTCATAGCAGCGGCGAAGCTCTGAAAATACTTCACTCGGTGACAATATCCTCACGTCGCTTCCTATCTGCGCAAAGTGGGTTTTAAGAAGAACGGCGGCATCGGAAAGCTTACTTTGCGGCGACTCGTCATCGCGCACGGTAACGGACAGTACAGCGAGGCTCTTTTGCACAGATCTGTCGGGATCAACTCCCGATGCAAAGCCGTTTTGAACGGTGAAAAACGCCTTTTCGTATTCGTTTTCATATCCGTCCTTTTTGCTTGCTATACACGAGGCATATTTTTCGTTGTCCGCAGGAGTGTTATATATTATCTCTTGATAATGAATGTACGTGGGTAACTCACGCAAAAACTGTGCGTATGTACGGTTTTTACGTCCTTTTTCGGTATCGGTCTTTGACAGATACCCTGCGTTTGTAAACGAGCATATAAGGGCGTATGTATTGCCCTTTATTTTGAAAATGTCCGTTTCGTCATACCATTCCTCAAACGGTATTGAAGTCTGCGAGCTTTTTTTGACCTTTACAGTCTGATCTGCTTTTTTATTCTTTTTTTCCTTTTCCGTTTGTTCGGAATTATTCTTTTTCATCTTCGTTTTCATCCTCCTTTAAAAGTGATATTCGATAACCGCCCGAATATACGGTATCGGTGTGTGCGTAGCTTTTCCTTGCTTGTCCTGACAAAAACTGCCGAAGCATAGAAAAGACGTAGACAAGAGTGCATCTTCCGTCGATCATTGAAACGAGCAGGGCAAAAAGTATAATGCCGAGTGTCAGCGATACGGTGAATGACATTATAAAGCCAATACCGAGCAGACTTGTCACGGCGAATGTCAGCGCACACACACCTACCGACACGGCAATTTTACCGAGAGTCGTAAGATCAAACCGCAAGCGCATTTTTTCATCATACCTTGTTATATCCTCTGTAAGTCTTTTTTTCATATATTTTTCCTCCTATGCAAACAGCTCTGACAGCAGTCTTTTCTGCGTTGAGGCGCAGGCTACCAATATAACTATTACATTGATGATGTTCCAACCGCCCGAAGTTTCAAGTGCCCACGATGAAAAGATAGTGTAAGCTATTGTCACGATCGGCGCAAGCAGACATTTAGCGTATGACTTCAAGAAATTGAACGTCAGCTTGCGTGTTGACTCGCTCGCCGCAAATCCGAAGAAAAACGGAGAAATGCCCTGCAGGACTGCTATCTGTATAACATTAAGCTGAAAAATGATATTGACGATACCCATAAACAAAAGATATGAAATATTGGCAGATTGGAAGCCGACCGTGCTTTGCGGCACGTTGTTTGCGATAAGCTCGGTATACTGAATTGAAAGGCTTATCAAAACCGAAAGTATCTTTCCCGTAAGGCTTAAAAGCGTTAAGCCCACAATAAGGGAAAGGCACGAGCGTACAATGCTGTGCTTGTCGGCAAGGTCAAACATACTCGACAAGCCCTCCTTACATATACCGTAAGCCCAACAAACGAGCATAATGACAACACCGAGGGGGTACACGACGTTATACATCTTGTTTACAGCCTTTATAATAGGCTCTGTGTAGTCACGGTAGGCACTGTCCGCAAGCGGACTGTTTCTTAAAGTGCCGAAGAAATTGTCAATCTGCTCGTCGAGCTCCTTCGCGCTCTCCCAAATATCTTTCAGATATTTTCCGAGCGTTGCAAGCTTATCGGGGATCTCCTTGATGCTTATGAACATATTTTTAAGCATATCCAATATTCCGTCATCCTCAGTCTCCTCGCCTTCCGATGCCACGACGGTGAACGTAAATGCTTGAAATATCAGAATAAAGACGAGAAAAACGGCTGATATTTTCCGTAATCTTTCAGCTTTCATATTAAGCGAGTATCATATTAACGACAGTTATCATCAAGCCGCCGCAACAAAGACCTATAAGTATTGTCATAATACCCTGCGAAAACTGCTTTTGGTCGCCTGATATCTTTCCCATAAAGATAAGTACGATACCGACTATGACGCTTGCAATACAAATGATACCGCCGAAGAAGTTGACTATTGTGCGGACTATTTCATTTGTGTTGAAGTCCTTGAGAGCGATGCCGTCGTCGGCAAGTGCGATAACGGAAAAGGCGGTCATAAGGAGAGCCAAAACAAAGGATAAAGCGAATATTCTTTTAATCATTGATGTGTTCTTGTGAGTTTTCATTTTCAAAATTCCTTTCTGTGTCTGTGTTTTCGATGCTTGAGTTTTTGTTTTTCTTATGTGATATGAGCTTTTTTGTGTAAATTGCGCCGAATACGGCGGCGAGTATAAGCAGGGCGGACAGCACGATAAACAATACCGCTTTGCCTATGAGCTTAATTACGCTTAAAAACAGCGGCTCGTAATCGAGGACGGCTGTTATCTCTTGACCTTTTGTAGGGGATTTCACCGTCACGGTCAGCTCTTTTCCGTCATCGGAAAGCTCACCCTTGTTATACTCGGTTATCTTGTACGGTGTTTTAAACGTCAGCTTAACATCGTATACGGAATTGACGGTGTCGGTTTCGGATGAAGCATCTGTTTTAAACGGGTTTAAGGTGAGCGACAAAAGATTATCTGAAATATCGACGTCGGAAAACATATCGATTTTACGGTCAGCTCCGTACGTCATTTCGGAAAGAGATTTCACGGTGTCCTCGAGGCTGTCTGTATTGATTACGTATGATGACACGTAATACGTCTTTTCGCCCCGTTTTTCTTTCTCAAATTCACTCCACGGATCTTTTACTTCGTAATCTCCTATAAGCTCATATGCTTCTTCGTCGCAGATAAGCTCGCACCGTATTTCGGCTTTTCCGCTTCTTTCAATGTCAACTACCACACATTCCTCTATCTTACAGCCGACGAGCGAAAATACACACAAGGCTGTAAGCAGGGCACATATTATTCTTTTCATAGTTAACCTCTTATCTTTTTACGCATAACTGCATAGGCTGTGAAAAGAGATATAAAGCAGATGAGCGTGATAACCGAAAAGGCATCGAACGTTTGCGGTGTTTCGACTTCGGGTTCGGGCTTGCGCTCGTTGTGCATTTCTATGACAGAAACGGAATCCTCGATTATTTCCGTTTCTTTATCTTCGGGGAGAATATAGTCGGCATTCTTATCGTCGGGTACCTCGGATATAACGTAGTTGCTGTTAATGCGGAGATTTTCAACTAAGATCTCACCGTTTGCGTCGGTGGTAAACACTTCATCGTAACCGCTTGTATTAGTGACACGGAACGAGAAGCCGTCCACGATGCCGTCGGAGGAAGTTTTTACGATTTTCAGAGAACCAACCTTGGCGGTGTTCACAAAGCCGATACCTGCCTCATTCTCAACGGTAACGGTTTCGCCGTCTGCGGTGATTTCAAAATAGTAGTAGTTGTTATCCTTGTTGTAAAATTCGGGCGCGGTCTTTTCGTAAAGGAAATAACCGTTATAACAAAGGTTATCCATACGGTAAATGCCCGTTTCCACCTCGGTCATTTCGCCGGCGAGCTTGTCAATTTCCGCATTGAATTCACCGTTTCCGTCTACGTCTGCATATATTTCAAACACGGCACCCGTCAGCTTGTTTTCGGGATAATCCTTGTCAACCTTGGTGGTCTGCACAGAGCCGACAATTAAGCAATTTTCAAAAGATTTCTCGGTAACTTTTTCCCATTCGATAACCGCGGTCTGACTGTCGGGAATAATATATCTTTCCGCTGTTTCGACTTCCTCAAGGGTGTAGTTTGCACCTATGAGAATATTTTTGAAAACGGCAACACCGTTTTCATCGGTCACGGCATATTCATCCACGTAATGGCCGCTGAAAGACGTACCGTAA
>JAZKZC010000087.1:0-7943 GCA_045612465.1 Eubacteriales bacterium | reverse complement strand
ATGGCTACGATCCGACTTGTCCTCGCCGTTTTCGTCAACAAACGGCTCGTCCATAAGTCCGCAGAGTTATTTGAGCGTAAGCACGGAAACTACCGCCTTGTCTATCTGCTCCATCGTTATTTTGCCTTCGTCGATAAGTTTGGGCAGGAAATCGTTGTAAGGGTCGCCTGCCATAATCATATCGCATCCTGCATCAAATGCAAGTCTTACAGCATCCTTGAGGTCTTCTGCCAAGCCGTGTGGTATAAGCTCAACAACTCCGCCCGCATCGGAAACGACGAAGCCTTTGAAGCCGAGCTCGTTGCGAAGAACATCCGTCAGAAGATATTTATTACCCGTTGATGGTACGCCGTTTACGTCCTGAAACGATGCCATAACAGTTGCCGCACCTGCATCGATGCCCGCCTTGAACGGGGGAAGATATACATCGTGAAGCGTTTGGAGCGAAATATCGGAGGTGTTATAGTCACGTCCGCCGATGCACGCGCCGTAGGCAATATAGTGCTTCATACAGGCGTATACACGGTCAGCGCCGACAGTATCGCCGTCACCCTGATAACCGCGCACAGCAGCCTCGGAAAAGCGTGAGCAAAGATACGTGTCCTCGCCGTAGCCCTCTACTATTCTGCCCCAACGCGGATCTCTTGCAATGTCGACCATAGGGGAAAATGTCCATTTTATGCCTGCTCTGTATGCTTCTTTTGCCGATATTTCACAGCTTTTTCGTGTTATTTCGGGATTCCAGGAGCAGGACTGCGCAAGCGGAGTCGGGAATGTTGTTCTGTATCCGTGAATTACATCATCCGCGAAGATTGCGGGAATCGGTAAGCGTGTCGCTTTTAAAAGGTCACGCTGAATGGCATTTGTGTGAGATGCGCCCTTTATCGTAAGATAAGAACCGACCTTGCTCTCTGCGAAGTGGTCTGAAAATGTTTGTTCATCATCTGAATATATCGACGTGCCGAACTGCGAAAGCTGACCTGTTTTTTCAGCAAGAGTCATTTTTTTAAGCAGCTCTTCTGCACGCTTGCGTGCTTCGTTGTATGCGGAGGAGTTAAAAATATTGCTCATTTGAAATTCCTTTCTGCATCTGACGGTGTTTGTTTTTAAGGATTATAACACAACGGATGATGAATTTCAAGATGTAATATAACAATGTTTAAGCTCTCAGTTTTTTTATATCAAAGCTGTCTTGTTTCCTCAACTCCTATTTTGACTTCTTTCAGAGTGTCATCGGGAAGATTGCCGAAGCTGAAGCTTACGGTTCGCTTTACGGATGTTGATTTGCCGTTATCACGCTTTATATCATATGTTTCGGTATATGTAAGCACATACGGAAATTCAAAATCGACAGGTGTTTTTATAAGATTAAGATTTTCAAAAACAAGGCTTGATGTGCGGCTTCTGTACACGGTCATCATCGTGTCGGAGCCTTCATCGGGCGTAAAATCAAAGCAAGGGTTTGATTCAAGACCGATTTTTGTAAAAACATCCTTTGATGTGTCGGTGAATTTTATTCCGTAGGGAAGCTCAAGCCCTGCAAGCTCTGTTCTTGTAAAAAGACAGTTTGAATATTTTGCGCTCTTTCCGTCATCTGATGCTGTGTAGTCGTTGTAAAATCCGAAAAGCTTGTCCGTTGCCTGCCAGCCCCCGCCGTACGGCCCGTCGTAGTGAAGTCCTGCGAGGATGTCTGTAACGGCTGTACCGTCGTGTCTGAACTGCTCAACCTGCGAAATGAAGTCGCCCTGCGAGAGCCCTGCCACGAAATTTATATCCGTAAGATAGTCGGAAAAGTATTTCAATATTTTACTTTCGTTTTGTGTTTCAAACGGTTCGTCTGTTTCCGTGTCTATGGGCGTGTGCGTTATACGCTCGCTGAAAAACAAATGCTTGTGGTCGATACCGCATCCGCCTTCGACATAACCGTTTTCTTCCGTCGAAGCGGGGACGTCGATATGTTTGATGACCTCGGCACAGAGGTACAGATAACCGTCTGTTATCTGCAGATAAAAGCCGGAATTGTTACTGTATTTTGATATTTCGCTTGTTATTTTTGTTTCCGCCGCATCGACAAGCGCATCCGTTATGTAAGGAACGTACAGCAGCTCTTCATTTTCAAGCTTGATTTTCTCACCGCTTTTCGGCAAGGTGAGAATATATGCGCCGTCCTCTTTCGAAATACATGTTGATGTGTTCGCGCTTTGTGTTGAAGTGGTATCTTGCGTAGATTCGGGAGATTGGGTTGATTCGGGTTTTGACGTGTCGGTGGTATGTGATTGCGTATCACAGCTGGCAAAAACCGAAAGTATCATAATAAGCACTAATGATGCTGTAAATATTCGCTTCATAAATATCGGCTCCTTTCACGGTTAACTAATCAGTACTTATCTCTAAATGACGAGTGGCGGATGATTCAAGCCCTGTAAGTGTGAACTTTGTTTCATCCTCAAATTCACATCCGGGGTAGGGAAGCGAGAGTCCTTTTTGATATGCGTATACGTTTTCTTTTTCGTACTTGAAATAATACTGATAAAATCCCTCGGTGCTCTTTAAAAGAAATACGAGCTTGTCGTCTTCTTTTAAATAACTACCGTCGATGACCGAATCACCCGAAATCATAAGCGAGCAGTAATCACCGTTTGTATCAAGCTTCAAAACAACGCTATGCGATTCATCCGTTTTGTTGGGGAGCGGGTCGCTTGTATCTGTATCGGGTGTGCTTTGCTCGGAATCCGCGGGCGGTTTCGGTATCGGGTGGCTTGATGTATATATGTATATGTTTTCAAACACAAGCCCGTCGGGCCAGATGAATCCCGTAAATGCGATTGCTTTTGAATCTTCTTTTACATAAACGTACGTGTCACCGTTTTTGTGAAATACATAGGAGTATGTGCCGTAATCATCCGCATTTTCGGGATACAGCTTAAGCACGCCGTCCTGCTCGTCGAAAGAACCGATAAGAGCGAAGGAAAGGTGCGCACTTGCGCTCATTGCAAATGTCTTTTCTTCGTAGTTGATTTCGAAGCAAGGCTTGTACGCAGTACCGAACTGCGTGGTCGCTTCGTAGTAAAATACACTTAACGGCATCATGCTTTCAAGCTCCGACGTCGGATATACGACACTTGCTGTCATATCGTTGTCATATATGATGAATTTGAATTCCATAGGTCTTCTTTCATCATTCATTGTCTTTGTTACCAGCATCTTTGAATTCAGCTTAGGAAGCTCTTGCTCGGGGTCGATTGAGCTTTTGTACTGCTCACGTTCCCATTGTACTATCTTTTCGTATTCGCTTACAGTCTTTTCTTCATTTTCAAGCCCCAAGTCCTTTGAGCCGTCGATGGTGAGTACTTGGTATACGGTGTCGGGTACTGCCGAGGCGTATGAGCTTTTACCCAATATAACGTCGTTTTCACAACGGAATACTTTTGAAAATCCGTGATCGTGCATGGAGATACGGTAATAAATTATTGCGTAAATTTCCTCGATGACACTGTTGTACCTTTTGAGGGCGCTTTCGCGGTCTTCAAACTCCGAATAATCACCGTGATACGGTTTTATAAAGCATGAGCTGCTGCTTTGAATTGCCGCAAATTTAATTGACGAAGGTAATATTTCGTTAGCGTTTGCCGAAGGAAGATAAATCTCATTGTATGAAAAATATAAGTTTATGGAGTCGTCAATGAGGAAAAGTATCTCTTCGTATGTAAGCGGGGTGCGCTCTTTTGAAGCTTGCGATGGATTTTTATAATTGTATGTATATACGGTGAGCTTGCCTTCATCCTCTTCCAGATGATAATGGAATTTTCTTTTCATAAAAAACTGAGACGTCGGGGCATTGTCAACTATATCGTCAAGATTGTTTTCCGAAGACGGCGTATCATTCTCGGAACCGTCAGCCATTGCTGTATAATCGTAAGGCTTTGTGTCACCCGTGTCGGATGTGATGGACATCATACACCCGGTGAGAATGAGCGATGATAAGAGAAGCGAAGATACTATAACCGTAAAAAAATTGACTTTTTCTTTCATTGTACCGCATCCTTTCTTTTTTTGTTTACGTCCTTACGGCTATATCATAACCGATTTGTTTTGCCGACTTGTCTTCAGCTTATTATCAACTTGTAAAAGTGACAAATACTTTTGTACCTTTTGCGGGCTCTGACTCAAAACGCATATCAGCGCCGTGGGTGTGTACTATCCTCTTGCACAAGGCAAGACCAAGACCTGCACCGCCCTCGGCACGTGAGCGTGATTTGTCTGTTCTGTAAAACGGCTCGGTGATGTGTGAAAGCTGTTCCTTTGTCATTCCTTTTCCGCTGTCTTCGACCACCGCTTGATTTTCAAAGCACGATATTGTGACCTTTCCGCCGTAAGAGCATGCTTTGACAGCGTTTTCGATAAGATTGTAAAACAGCATGGAAAGTAAAGTTTCGTTTCCTTTTATGTTTACGGGCTTTGTATTGCATATGATTTCAACACCCGCTTTGTCTGCTTTCATCAAAAGCTTTTCGGAAACGTCTTTCAGAACTTTATCAAGCGATATATCCGAAAGCTCTATTTCGTTTTCACGTATAAAAGCACCGTCAAGCAATATTTCGGAGATTTTTCTGAGCCTATCCGCTTCCGACATAATATACTTTGCCGCAATGTGTCTGCGTTCTTCGGTGGTGTTGGCTTTTTCAATGTATTCGGCGTATCCGTGTATGCTTGTAAGGGGTGTTCGAAGCTCGTGAGCCATATTGTCAACAAGCAACTGCTTTTTCTCAGCTTCATCTTCGAGCGATGCCATTTGCTCGTTTATTTTGGAAAGCATTGAGTTGAAGCTTTTTGCAAGAAGTGTAAATTCGTCGTTTCCTTTTTCCTCGGCTGTTACCGAAAAGTCACCGTCCTCAATTTCTTTCGTTGTCTTGCGCAGCTTTTCAAGAGGCTCGGAAAGCTTTTTTAAAATGAAATACAGACATACCGCAAGAAGCAGGGAAATGGCGGCAGATGTAAGTGTGTAGGTTATCATCAGCGACTTGAATTCGGAGTCGAGCGACTGTACATTTTTTGCAAATATCATCTCGTACTTGCCCCCGCAAATCTCGGAGGAGATAACGATGTGACGTTCATCTTCGTTCAAGTACGTGTGTATCAGAGAGTTTTTATCCATCTCTGCAATATCGCTTTGAAAATTGCTGAAGATAACGTCATCGCCCTGAAGAAAAGCAAGGCGCAAACCCTTGTTCTTATAATAAGCTCCGAAAGACTGCATAAGAAGCGAGGGATTGCTGTATATGCTTGAATTCGTCATATCCTCGTAGTCACGCTCAAACGTCATTGCCACGAAATACTGCTCGGCAGATACGGAATTTTCCGTTGCCTCAACGTTCTTTTTGTACGTGTATGACGCAAGGGAAAGAACACCGGCGTTAAGGCAGATCAAAAACAGCACTAAAGTGAATATATATGTCTTTTGCCAGAATCTCATTTTCATATTTCAAATCTGTAACCCGTTTTGTATACGGTCTGTATTCTGTTTGCAATGCCTAACTTCTGACGTAATCTTTGTATATGAACGTCAACCGTACGGGTATCTCCCTCGTAATCAAATTCCCACACCAAGCGCAAAAGCTTTTCACGTGAAAGGGCAAGGTTGCGATTGTTTACCAAAACCTCCAAAAGGTCAAATTCACGAGGCTTGAGCTGTATTTCCTCGCCGTTTTTATATACACGGCGATTGTCAAATTCAATACGTATTCCGTCAAATTCAAAGCATGATGTATCCGCTTTTGTTCGGCGCAGGACAGCCTTGACACGTTCAATAAGCTCAAGAATATCAAACGGCTTGGTAATATAGTCATCTGCCCCAAGGCGCAGACCTTTTATTTTATCTTTAGGAGCAGAACGTGCCGTGACAAATATAACGGGTGTTTCCTCGATATATTCCATAATTTCAAAGCCTGAATATCCGGGTAGCATCACGTCGAGTATTATAAGATCGTATTTTGACCGAAATGCCTCCTCCAAGCCCGATTTACCGTCGAATAACTGGAAACATTTATGACCTACAAGCTCAAGATTGAATCTTATAAGATCGTTTATAGCTTTTTCGTCTTCAATGATAAGTATTTTAGCCATATTTTCACTTCTTTCAAGGTTAAGTACGGTGATCCTTTTCTGCTTTTACTATATCATATATATGTTTCCAAAATGTAACCAAAATGAAATATGTAAATGTTAAAGAAGAAAGTAATTAACAATGTTGACAATACGAAAATTTTATGATAATATGAAAGTATAATAATTAAAATGAGGTAATTGTATGCTTAAAGGTATTCCTAAAATATTATCCCCCGAACTGCTGAAGGTTCTTTGCGAAATGGGACACAGCGACAGAATCTGTATCGCTGACGGAAATTTCCCCGCAGAAAGTATGGGACGTGACTGCATTGTTTTGCGTATGGACGGACACGGCGTTCCCGAAATACTCGATGCTATACTCAATGTTTTCCCGCTTGACACGTACGTTGAAAAGCCCGTAACGCTTATGAAACTTATGGATTGCGATGTCGGAAAGATACCCACGCCCATTTGGGATACTTATGCTGAAATAGTTGCAAAGCACGACGAAAGAGGCAGTGCGGCTGTCGGCAACATCGACAGATTTGACTTTTATGACGAAGCTAAAAAGTGCTATTGCATAATCGCAACCGGTGAATCGGCGGTATATGCAAACGTAATACTGCAAAAAGGCGTTGTAAAATAAGGGTGCATATATGACTGATTTTATAATTCAGGCATTGAGTGTTGTCGGACTTATTATAATCGTGCTGTCGTTCCAGTGTAAGAAAAACAGTATGTTCTTTCTTATGCAGGGGCTTGGAAGCTTCGTGTTTTTCCTGCATTTCATTTTGATGAGTGCATACGGCGGAGCGCTGTTTAACCTGACAAATCTTTTGCGCGGACTTCTGTTTATGAAAGACGACAAAAAGAAATGGAAGCTTGCAGTAGTTGAGGTAGCGTATACAGCGTGCTTTGCTTTCTCGGTGTTTATGGACCACAGCTTGAAGAATATTGTTTTGGTTGCGCTTCCTTGTTCGGCGCTCCTTATCTGCAGCGTGCTTATGTGGCTCGGAAATGCGAAGCATATAAGATATTTCCAGATAGCTTATATGTCACCGACGTGGATAGTGCATAATATTTTCAATTTTTCTCTCGGCGGTCTTATATGCGAGTGCTTCAATATCGTATCAAGCGTTATATTTTGTCTGCGTATACGCAGAAAGTAGATTAAAATGTAAGAGATTTACATGAAAACGCGACCGCTTGCGCGGTCGTTTAGGAGAAAAAGTATGCGTATTAAAAAAGTCTTGTCTTTTTTGCTTGGCATAGCTTTGCTGATGTCGCTTACCGTTTCGTTTACAGCGTGCGGTAACGGCAGTGTTACGAAAGATACATCGAACGAAACGGCGATGCGCTCGGGTGTATGCGGCGAAGGACTTGTGTGGACGCTTGACGGTGACGGTGTGCTTACCGTAAGCGGAAACGGTGTTATGAACGACTATGATTCGTTTGAAAATACACCGTGGGCGCAGGCTAAAACTGAAATAAAGAAGATAGTTATAGCGCAGGGCGTTACAAAGGTCGGCGCGTCGGCTTTTGCGGAATGTGAAAACGCAACTGAGGTCGTGCTTCCCGAAAGCGTTGAAACAGTCGGCGACGGCGCATTCGATAAAACGGGTGTGACTGACGTGTATTACGACGGCAAAGACGGAATCTGGGACAATATGACGGTTTGCGGCGGTAACGCTCCGCTTCTGAAAGCGGTGCTTCATACTACTTATACACCCGAATATATGGCATCCGCAACGTCAGGCTCGTGTGGTGACGGTGTTACGTGGTCGCTCGATTCGTCGGGTGTACTTACGGTAAGCGGATTGGGTACGATGGCTGATTAT
>JAZKZC010000086.1:0-24610 GCA_045612465.1 Eubacteriales bacterium | reverse complement strand
GACTTAAATGTGATAGTATATTCGGGTAAGGTCGAAAGCACCTATGCGAGTGTAGTTCAATGGTAGAATTCCAGCCTTCCAAGCTGGTTACGTGGGTTCGATTCCCATCACTCGCTCCATTTTTATGTACCCATAGCTCAGCCGGATAGAGCAACTGCCTTCTAAGCAGTAGGTCGGGGGTTCGAATCCCTCTGGGTACGCCATATGGTGGATATAGCGCAGTTGGTCAGCGCGTCAGGTTGTGGCCCTGAAGGTCGTCGGTTCGATCCCGATTATCCACCCCACACAAAGCAAGTCCGAAAGGACTTGCTTTTCTTTTCAGTATATGAAACACGGGCTGTAAAGATACAGCCCGTGTTGTATTTTATTCCAAAATAAGCTCATTCGTTTCGGCAAAAGCTGCCGCGGTGATGCCCTTGGGGAAAACGTACTTTGCTCCGCATGTTGAACACTCCAGAACGAGCGATTCGCCGTCAAATGTAAGCTGCGGTGTGCAGATACAGTTGTTTTCGTACAGTCCCGTTATAGTCAGCATATCTTCGGGATTGTAAAGCGACTCACCCTTTTCCTCGCAGGCGCACTTGATTTTTCCGTCAGCGGCAAGTTCCTTGATTGTTAGAACTATACCGGCTATCTCCGAGATGTCGGGGACCTCGTCATATTCTTCCGTTTCTCCAAACAGCTCCTCAGGAGAGGTGTCGAGCATTTCGGAAAGCTCGTCAAGCGTCTTGTCTATCTCCTCTGCAACGTCGTTTTCCTTGCCCGTAAAACAGATGTCAACACCCGAATATCTGCAATTCAGATAGAACATCTCACTTGAAAATATGACTGATTCGTTCACGGTGTACGTATGGTCTGTCCTGCATACGAAGCAAGGAACGGTTATGCGTATTTTTTTATCGGATGAATATTTTATCGTCATCTCGCTTTTTTTGCAGGGGCACTTTATTTTAAGCATTTCAGCGTTGAGCGCAAACACACCCACTATACTTTTTATCGCTCCTCCGCAGTGCGGACAGCGGTATGCTATCGTTGTTTCTTTCGGCTTTACTATCATTTTTATCTCCTGTTATGTATCCGATTTTATATATCTTTCGTAATAAAACAAATATTGCTGTGCGATTCCCGCATAGTCACCGAGGGAGGTAATATCAAGGCTTCCGCCGTAATATTTGTCGATGACCTTTTTTATCCACACGTCAACGGGGAAGGCGTTGTATTTTCCGCCCGCGAACAAAAGCACGCAGTTTGCCACCTTTTCGCCGATGCCCTTGACTGTCATAAGCTTTTCTTTTGCTTCTTCGTACGGTAAGCTTGAAAAATCGTCAAATATTCCTAACTGCCATTTTTCGGCGCAGTCGATGAGATATTTTGCGCGGAAGCCCGTTTTAAGCTCACGCAAGCCGTCCACACCGCAGGAAAGGAGCTGTTCGGGCGTCGGAAAATCATACCGTATCTGCCCGTCGAAGCACTCTATTTTGTTTCCGCATTCGGCGGAAAGTGATGCAATTATCTTTTTTATTCTCGGAATGTTGTTGTTCTGCGAAATGATAAACGAGCATACCGTTTCCCAAAGCGGTTGCGTCAGTATGCGTATCCCGCGTGAGAGCTGTTCGGCTTCTCTTATCACACCGTCGGGAAAGTGAGCGAAAATGTCTTCATTTATTTTTCCGTAATCACGGTCAAGTCCGAGGTACGGGGCAAGTGATTCGTAAAAATCCTTTTCGGAACAGCCGTAAATTCGCACCGTGCTGTCACTCTGAACGAAATAAAGGTACATTCCGCAGGCAATTCCCGCAATACCGTCCTCGTGCGGGTCGAAACGGAAAGTCTGTCCGCAGTCGAAAATTTTGTAAATGTCGAAATATTCGGGACGGCTGAATTCCACATATTTTCCGATAGAATCGGACGCGGTTGCAACCGTCGGATAAAGAGTCTTTTGTATAGTCATAAATTTTACCTTGACATATTTATAAAAATTGCTTATAATTAACTAAATAAAACTTGGAGCGGAATATGAAAGAACAAATATACACAATTCCCGTCACGGAAACGGTTGACAAAATTATCGACGGAGGCGAATGTACGTGCCTTCTTTGCTCACTTTACAAAAAACTTGAAGATGACGAGCTTAATCTTATTTTGGGCGCATCGATGATGGAACCCGACATAAGAATAAAAACGAACAAAGAGGGCTTTTGCCGTAAGCACTTCGATATGATGCTGACGATGAAAAATAAACTCGGTTTAGCACTTATGCTTCAAAGCCACATCGACGAGGTGCGCCACACGATATTCCCGAAAGAAGGCTTGTTTTCACCGAAAAACAAGTGCGATGCGTCAATAAAACCTCTTGAAGAACACACGAAAAGCTGTTACATCTGCGGTAAAGTTGATTTCCACCTCGGAAAAATGGCTGAAACCATCGTGTATTTGTGGGAGCACGAGGAGGAATTTGCCAAAAAATTCTCCGAAATGCCGTATTTCTGTGTTGAACACTACAGACTTCTTTTGCAAACGGGTGTCTATAAGCTCCCGAAAAATAAGCAAAACGATTTTTATTCGGCTGTATCATCCATCCAGAAAGCGTACATCGACAGTCTTTACGAGGACGTCAGCTGGTTCTGTAAAAAATTCGATTACAGATATGAGGACGAGCCTTGGGGAAATGCCAAGGATTCGTGCGAACGCGCAGTCAAATTTTTATCTTAATAATATTTTGCGGGGAAGTGCTTGTCAAGGTACTCTCCGCTTTCTTTTTCATATTTTTCCTTGTACACTTCAAATGTCATATCACCCTTGACGAGGGATTTGAAAGCGCCCATGGTGTATCTGTTTATGCTTGAACTTGCACCCGAAAAGATATATCCGAAATCGTAGTTTATATTCTTTGTTATTATATGAAGCGCAGTTACAGCGCCGTTATCGCGCACAAAATGATTCATATTCGTGTCGATATATTTTTGTATCATGTGTCCGCTGGATGCGGCATTGAACGCCATTATGACCGCCCCGAGCTCGGAGGCGCTTCCCGATGATACGGGAATTGAAAGCACGATGGAGTCAAGTGAGGCAAACGACATATATGCGCTGTCCTTGTCGTATTTCGGGTGGGGGGCTATACTCCAGACCTCCTCCGTATTTGCAAACTTTTCAGCCATTGCAAGAGAATCGGTGAGGAAAAGCACGTTGCCTTTTGTAAAATCTTCATCTTCTGCAGGCACGAATTCGGAAAGCGTGCCGATGCTCTGACAGACGTTTTTGAATTTCTCATCAAACGACAAAAGCCTTACGGGTTTGTCCGCTGTGTTTTCTGAAAACGAAAACGATGACGTGAGCAAAATGTCGTTGTAACTTGCTTTCGTGTTGTTGCAAAGAAGCGTTCCTTCGTAAGACGAAGCGCTCTTTAAATATTCGTAAAATTTGTCAAGTGTCCATTCGCCGTTTTTGACAAGTGATGCTATTGATTCAAGACCGAGCGCTTCAATGTCAGTTCTGTTGTAGTACAAAGCGCTCAATTTATCGGGTTCAAAGCAACCGTCGCCGGAAACGGCGAAAACGTCGTTGCCGAGCGTGAAAGCGGATGCGGCTGAATTGAAATACTCAGCATCTTCATCGAAATAAGGGCTTGTACGCAGAGATTTAAGATAACCGTTTATCGCAAGTGAAGCCGTAATGTCGGCAGGTAATGCGTATATGTGTCCGGGATATGTTCCCGCTTTGGTGTCTGCGGCAATTTCGTCGAATGCCGAGGCAGGGGCGGTCTTTATCACACGGAATGTCAGGTCGTATTTGTCCTCAACTGCTCTTATCCTCGCTATTCTGTCGGAATTCAAGACCGTTTCGCGTCCGTCACCGCTGAAAAACGTGTCGTCAGTCGTATATATTGTAACAACCTCGTTCTGGAACGATAAATCAGGGAGTTTATCGAGAAGAAGCTGCGCTCTTTTTTCAAGGTCAACTGACGATGCGGGTGTTTCTTCATCGGCTTCAGTTACGGTTTGAGTTTCTGCGTCTGTTTCCGTTACTTCTTCCGTCTGTTTGTCGCCCTTGTCGTTTACGACGATAAGACCGCAGGACTGAAGAAGCACCGCAAATATAATTAACAATGATATAATAAAACGTTTCATTTAAATAACCGACCTTTACAAGTTGATTCTCGTTATATTATAACCGCACAAAAAAATAAAATCAATATATAATTCTTTAATTTTCAGTATAATAACCGTTCGGAGGTGAAACGAAAAACGTGAAATTTCGATATTAAAATCAATAAAGACACACTATGTTAATAATTATGTGGTATAATACAATTTACAAATTTATACACATAAAAGGAAATCTGAAAATGCTCAGACTTGAAAATATATCTTGGAGTACACCTGACGGTGTAAAAATTCTTGACGGACTTTCACTTTCTATCAAGGACAATGAACTGACCGTCATCACAGGTCCCAACGGAGGCGGTAAAACAACGCTTGCGAAAATTATTGCGGGTATCGAAAAGCCTACATCGGGCAGAATATATCTCGACGACGTTGATATAACGGATAAGGATGTTACAGAAAGGGCAAAGATGGGCGTAAGCTTTGCGTTCCAACAGCCCGTAAGATTCAAGGGTATAACTGTAAGAAGACTGCTGGAGCTTGCGCACGGCGGAAAAATGCCCGAGGATGAAATATGCAACGTGCTCAGCCGCGTCGGTCTTTGCGCGCGCGAGTACACGGAAAGAGAAGTAAACGCAACTCTTTCGGGCGGTGAGATAAAGAGAATTGAAATTGCATCTGTTCTTGCACGCCATACAAGACTGTCGATATTTGATGAACCCGAGGCGGGAATCGACCTCTGGAGCTTTACGAATCTTATAAAAGCGTTTGAGCAGATACGCAGTAACCTCAAAGGCACGCTTATGATAATATCCCATCAGGAAAGAATACTGAATATTGCCGATACCATTGTCGTTGTCGGCGGCGGCACGGTTCAGAGAACGGGAAGCCCCGCAGAGCTTAACGATGAGCTGTTTGGCGGAAGATTCACTATTGCATCTTGCAGAAAACAGGAGGCGATGTTTCAATGAATGATATAGCAAGAAAACTGCTTGAGGAGGTCGCTGACTTCAGCGGTGAATTCAAGGGTGCGTACAATATCCGTGTTGACGGAACGTGCGCAGGCAGACAAAGCAGTGATAATATAGACATACAGAATAAAGAGGACAATCCCGGACTTGTCGTTAAAATACGTCCCGGAACAAAGAAAGAAACCGTGTCTATCCCCGCTTGTGTCACGCAGGGCGGTGTGGATGACCTTGTTTATAACGACTTTTTTGTAGGTGAGGGCGCGGATGTTACTATCGTTGCGGGTTGCGGTGTTCACACGGAAACGGGCGAAGCGGCAAGACACAACGGTATACACAGATTTATCCTCGGCAAAGGCTCAAAGGTCAAGTATATAGAAAAGCACATCGGTACGGGTGAGGGTAACGGCACACGCACGATCGACCCCGTGACGGAAATAATAATGGATGAGGATTCAACGCTTGAAATGGACACATCGCAAATAGGCGGTGTTGACAAGTCATCAAGAACGACGACGGCTGTTCTTGAAAAGGGCGCAAAGCTCCTTATCAGAGAAAGACTGCTTACGGAATATTCACAGTATGCGGAAACGGATTTCAAGGTAGAGCTTAACGGCGAAGGTTCGGGTGCTGACGTTATTTCGCGTTCCGTTGCAAAGGACAATTCCCATCAGGTGTACCGTTCCATCATCATTGGAAACGCACCGTGTACGGGACATACGGAATGTGACGCGATAATTTCCGAAAACGGTATCGTTGATGCAACTCCCGGACTTTTTGCAAGAAACGAAGATGCGGCGCTCATACATGAAGCCGCAATAGGAAAGATCGCAGGCGAACAGATACTCAAGCTCCGCACACTCGGTTTGACAGAGGAAGAAGCACAGAATACTATCATTCAAGGATTTTTAAGTTAACGTTATACGGAGGTAAGAATGAGAATACACGAATCGGGAGAGATGTATCTTGAAAGCATACTCGTTTTGCGTGAAAAGCAGGCAAGGGTGCGCTCGATAGACATTGTAAACCAAACGGGTTATTCCAAGCCGAGTATAAGCAGGGCAGTAGGGCTTCTGCGACGCGACGGTCTTATCGAGGTGGATGCTGACGGATATATAACGCTGACGGAGATCGGCGAATCACACGCAAAAAAGATATACGAAAGACACAGAGTTCTTTCCGAGTATCTCATCAGCATCGGGGTGAGTGAGGAAACCGCCCTGCGCGATGCCTGCAAGATAGAGCACGTTATAAGCGACGAAACGTTAAGCTGTATAAAAAAGATAATACAAAAGTGAAAACATCCCGTTTTGCATTTGACGCAAAACGGGATATTGATTTTATCATATAAAAATCCGTCACGCTTGCCGTGCGTTTACATAATATATTACAGGAAGGGAAATCCTTCCTAATTCAACCTTTCGGAGGAGTATATGAACTGCCTTTGCAATCTCTTTAACGACGACGGCTACGCTTGGCTTATCGTAATAGCGCTCATTCTCATTCTCTGTTGCTGCAACAACTGATGATATGATAAAAGGCAGGCTCATTTGCGTGAGCCTGCCTTGTGATTATATTTTGAATATTCTTTTCTTACTGAGTGTCATACCGATGCCGAGCATTGATACAAGTAAACATACAGCAGGAATTATGACAATGTCCGAGGTATTTGGATTTGTTCCGATCCCCAAAACACTGTCTGCGCCCGTGCCGCCTGCTATGCGCCATCCGTTTTCGGTATATCTGAATTCTATGCTTCTTTCGACGGTACCTCCGCTGAACGGCAAATCTTGTGTAAAGGATAAAAGCGCTTTATCACCGTTTGAGGTGATTTTTTTGTTTTTTAATTCGGAAAAAGAGTCATATCCTGCACTCGATTGTACCGCAAATCCCGTCCTTACGTATATTTTTCCGTCGTGATAAATGATACCGCTGTCAAATATTTTTTCAAAATTTTCTTCGATGTAATCTGATGTCAGAAAAGCGCCGAGCTTTTCTTTCCAGTATTCCGGTGCTTTGTACTGCTCAGCAGGATAATAGATGCCGTGGTCATCCACATTATATTGATTGGGTGATATTGAGTTTAAAACCTTTACCGCCTCGTCTGTGGGGATTTCGTCCGAGGTTTTAAATTCATCTACATTTCCCTCAAACAATATATCCGCGGTTTCTTCAAGAAGCCCTATGAGACTTTCGGCATCATCCATGGTAAATTCGGGTGTGGCAAAAGAGGAAATCGCTGTCAAAGAGGCTGATACTGCAAAACAAATGATAAAAGATAAAATTCTTTTCATAATATATCTTCCTTTCTTTTTGTAAAATCATACTGATAAACGGGTGAGATAATTTGCCATCGATACCGATTTGGTGAAAATCTTTGTAAATTAATTATAGCATAAACGAAATAAGGTGTCAATATTTTATAATACAAAAATCAGGGTATCAAACGACACCCTGATTTGTTTTTCACATTTATATTATAAGTTGTTAGCTCAGAAAATTATTTCTTTTTCTTAGCGATAACGATTACAACAACTGCAATTACTGCAACTGCTGCAGCTGCGATACCGATGATAAGACCAAGGTTGCTGCCTTCTTCTGTAGAACCTGTGCCTGTTGTATCTGTACCTGCGTTTGTGCCTGCTGCTGTATCCTTAGCGTCAGCGTTTGTTTCGTCGCCTGCGGAGGGAGCTTCTGTTTCGTCGCCTTCAGCGGGTGCTTCTGTTTCAGCCTCGTCGCCTGTTTCGAATGCGGACCAGTCAACGTCTGTGAAGATAGCCATAAGATCTTCAACTGTGTAGTATGTAACAGTTTCGTCTTCTGTGCTTTCACCGTCCATGTAGAACTTAAGTGTTATGTCGTATGTACCAACGCTCCAGTTGTTTGCCTGGCTTGCTTCAGTAACTGTTCTACCTGTATTGGGAACTGCGTCTTCCAATTCCTTGTAGTCAACGTATGCGATGATAGCTTCTGTGAATGCCTTTGTTCTGTCGTCGTTCTTAGGATCGAGAACTGAGCAGAAGTTACCTTCTGTATCATAGTCGATGATGTCCCAAATTCTGTCCTTAGTAGCGATAAGGCTCCAGGGAAGAACAACTTCCATGTCCCAACCGTCTTCTGTCAGAGTGTAAGCACCCTTGTAACCTGCTTCGATAACGTCCTGCTGGTCGTCTGTGTTTTCTTCCCAGTTGTGCTTACGAGCAGCAACTGTACCGCTGGTAACTGTAGCGGGATCTGTACCTTCTTCATATGTGGGGAAGAAGGAGAAGAAAAGACCGGAAGCGTCATCATACATAAGACCGCAGGGGTTGAAAGCGATCTGGAATCTGTCCTGGGGAATGATACCGTCAGCTGTTACAGCTGTGAGTGTAAGTGTGCTGTCGATAACCTTTGCAGCCATGTAAAGACCGTCATCACCCCAAGAATAGAAGAACTGGATTTCACCGGGGTAATCTGTTGTCCATGTCTGCATGTTTGTTCCGCACTTGAGCTTAAGGCTGTTTGTTTCGTCCCATTCGGAAGCGTTGATAGTACCGTCAATTGTGATTGTGTCTGAGCCTGCATAAAGAACCTTAACGAGGCCGATACCAATGCTGTCGGGTGCAGCGAATGCTGACGTAAGCATCATTGCCATAAGCATTGTTGCGATTACGATAAAAGAAAGAACCTTTTTCATTATTAATCCTCCAAATTAAAAATTAATAAATGTGAAAACAGTCGGCGCGAATTATCTGCGGCTTTTTTATTAAGTTCGCAGAAATAGACTATACGCCATTGTATTTACGGTGGTATTATATCATATGTCATGTTATTTTGTCAATATGTTAAATTTGAATTTTTTATATAAAAAGAAGCCGAACGGTATGAATATCAAATACCGCTCGGCAAATATTATTTTTTCTTTCTTTTTACAATTATTATGACGACTGTGACTGCCAGAACAACACCGACTGCGGCGATGATAAAGGGAAGTGCAGAGAAGGCCGTTCTTTGCGTGTTGTCCTGTTCTTCCGTTACAGGTGCCTGCGTTTCGGTTTCGGGAGGTGTGACAGCACCGCCGAGGTTCAGAACGACGTTGTATGAATCTGTGTTGAAATTCCAGCCCTTGTTGTCTGTACAGGTTCTGTATACCGCGCAGTACTGCGTTTCTTCATCTCCGTTAAGACGGCAGACGGTTGCCGTGAGGAACGCGCCTTCTTTGTATTCAAAATCAGCAAGGAGATTATCTGTTAAACGTCTGTTTACATATACCTCTCTGTTTTCGTCGCATATGTAGTGCCACGGAATAAGCGCTTCTATTGTCCAGCCCTTATCTGTCGGCTTGTATTTCGCTTCAACGTCGTATGCATCTATTCCCGATAAGGATTCGTAATCGATATTGTGGCGTGTGCATCTTACGTTTCCATTATCATCAGCGGGCCAGAACATAAAGAACATACCCTGAAGCTCGTCTTCCTTCGGAATAAGTCCGCCGGGATTGAAAGAAATTTCAAAGCAATCGTTTTCACCGTTGAATACGGGATCGTTGTCCGTTACATCCGCGTATACGTATATGCCCTTTTCGCTCCACATAATATATGTGTCAACGGGGAGCAGGTGCTCCTCGCTTTCCATATCCGCCCACATACCCGTGTTTTCCTTGGTAAGCGTTATATTTGCCGCCTTTTCCCAAGTCCACTCGCTGTTTTCTCCGTCAACTGTCATTGCATCGTCGGGGATAAGAGGTAAATCAAGCTCTATCTTGTCCGATGCCGAAACGGATACCGAAAAGCACATTACAAGTGCGAAAATTATCGAAAGAAATTTTTTCATGGTCATTCTCCTGTATTTTGATTTTGGTTTTGATTTCCGCTGAATGATGTTGACTGAAGCATCTGCCTGAATTGCTCGGCTTCACCGCTCGGTGTATCGTTTGCGCAGGCGTATACGTATTCGTAAAAATATCCGCTTTGCGAATATCCTGCGGCATAAGCGCCGTAGCACGCTTTTCCGTTATAAGTGCAGTTGAACGGGATGAAGATGTAATTGCCCTCGGCACACGTAAGAAGCTCGCCTTTTGACAGTGAAAGCTCGCTTACAAGTCCACCCGACACTTCCGCTATATGCTCCTTATCTATTACAAGAGCCATCTGCTCCGTAATATCGGAAAGCTTCAGGAATGCTGTTTCGGATGGTGAGATGTTATACGATGCCGTGTAGTATTTATTCTCAGCCGTGACTGATGTGTACGGTGACGGTGTGTGTATTTCCTCACCGTTTTCATCGGTTTCGGCTGTTGGCTCGTTTTCCTGCTCAGGCGACAGCTTATAGCTTGCATTTGCGGGTATACGGAGCGAGAAATTGTCCTCATATAAGTATATTTCGCTACTCAAAAGAGGGTTTTTCTTCGGTGTGTTTGCGTATATGTCAAACTCAAACGCGAGGCTGTCGCATACCGCTATATCATCTGCGCTGTCCTTGTCGGAATATTTGTACTCAGCTTTGAAAATCATTCTTTTCGTTGCGGAGATAAGATAATAAGCAGGCTCGCTGTTTTCTCTGTCGTCGTAGATAAACGTGTTTTGGTTTACGCTCGTTATCTTGTCTTTATCAAATCCGTTTTCCGTTGCGTATTCGTAAAAATTGTCATTCGGATTAAATTTACAGGAAAGCGTGATAACGCGCCCGCCTTCGATGTCCTTGAAGAAAATGTCGCATTCGTCGTCATCCTCTGGATTTTCAACAAGCTCCACCGCGGAAAATACCGCGGGGCGGGTGAATTTGAAATGGTAATCCTCATTGGTATACACGGAAACACCCGTTACCTGTCTTTTTATCTGACACGACGTTATGGGCAGCATCATGCATACCGTGAGTAAAATACACAATATTTTTTTAATCATAATACGTTCCGTTTCTCGGCTTA
The DNA here is from genome assembly GCA_045612465.1 of Eubacteriales bacterium. Classification (GTDB taxonomy): domain Bacteria; phylum Bacillota; class Clostridia; order Oscillospirales; family CAG-272; genus RGIG7213. The sequence goes on along the minus strand of JAZKZC010000086.1, from coordinate 13,631 downwards.
GCCGTTTATTTGCAGTCATACCAACTGTCCGCACTCTTTATTTCAACAGTAAGACTGACGGGCAGGGAAATGACGTTTTCCATTTCGTGTTTCAAAAGCTCCATAACTTCATCTGCACATTCTCTGTCCGATTCTATGATGAGTTCGTCGTGCACCTGAAGTATCAGATGTGCGTCAAGTCCGCTTTTTTCAAGAGCCTTTTGCGTGTTTACCATCGCAAGCTTTATTATATCAGCCGCCGTACCTTGTATGGGGCTGTTCATCGCCACGCGCTCACCGAAAGCAATCATCGGCTTTTTCGCTGACGTAAGCTCGGGAATGTATCTTCTTCTGCCGAAAAGCGTCTGCACGTATCCGAGCTTGTGCGCGGAGCACTTTATGTCGTTCAAATACGCTGCGACACCGGGATAATTGGCAAGATAACCCTCGATGTATTTCTTCGCCGCCGCTTTTGTAACGCCGATGTCCTGTGAAAGCGTGAAGTCGCCGATGCCGTAAACGATACCGAAGTTTACCGCTTTTGCACGGCGGCGCAGCTCCGATGTCACCTCATCGATCTCAACACCGAAAACACCCGATGCCGTTGCTGTGTGAATGTCGATGCCCGATGAAAACGCATCTATCATTTTTTCGTCCTGCGCTATTGCGGCAAGTATGCGAAGTTCTATCTGTGAATAGTCCGCGTCTATCAGCACGCGGTCAGGTGTTTTTGCAACGAAGAAACGGCGCATTTCGCGTCCGCGCTCCGTTCTGACGGGAATGTTCTGCAAGTTAGGCTCGGTCGATGAAAGACGTCCCGTTGCCGTCACCGTCTGGTTGAAGCTCGTGTGTATGATGCCGTTTTCGTCCGTTACCTTGAGAAGTCCGTCGGCGTACGTGCCTTTGAGCTTTGATACGGTTCTGTATTCAAGTATCTCGTCGATTATCGGATGATACGGACGGAGCTTTTCGAGCACGTCAACGTTCGTGCTGTAACCCGTTTTCGTTTTCTTTTGCGCGGGGAGCATAAGCTCCTCAAAAAGCACGGTACCGAGCTGCTTCGGTGAATTTATATTGAATTCGTGCCCTGCAAGCGCGTATATTCTTGCAACGAGCGCATCAAGCTCACCTGAGAGTCTTTCTCCGAATTTTTCAAGTCCATCCTTATCGACCTTGAATCCGTGGCTTTCCATCTTTGCAAGAACGTAGGAAAGAGGCAATTCGATTTCATAGTACAGCTTTGACACGTTCTGCTCCGATAAAAGAGCATCGAGTGCGCCGTAAAGCTCATAAAGAACGCACACGCGTTCCTCGTCGGAATTGCCGACGGTTTTTCCGAGGTATGACAAAGCCAATGACGGCGCCGTGTAGCTTCCCTCGCTTGAATTCAGAACGTACCCCGCGAGAAATGTATCGAATTTTATGTTTATTTTGTCACACAGCGAATAAAAATGCTTGCTGTTGTCACAAATAAAGCTGTTGTTTTTATAAAAAGACGAATCGGGCAAAAAGTCCGCATCGTAAGCGTTTCTGCCGTCGTAAAGCAGGATGCGCCCGTTTTCGGTAAGTGTTATTGCAAATTCGCCGTTTGATATTTTTTCAAGCTCATTTGAAGAAATCTGAGTGAATTCGGGTGTTTCGGTTTCGATTTTCGGTGCATCGAGCCCGAATTTCTTTATGAACGCACCGAACTCAAGCTCTGTAAACAAGTTGTAAAGCGAAGCGTTGTCAATACCCTCGCACAACAAGGGCAGGATGGAATCAATGCAGGGAACTTCCTTGAATATTTTTGCAAGCTCATAAGACATATATGCGGAATCTTTTCCGTTTATAAGCTTTTCCTTTACCGATTTTGTAAGACCGCCGAAGTCCGATTCATATATCCCGTCAAGACTGCGGAAATCGGAAATAAGCTTCATTGCCGTTTTCTCACCGATTCCAGGCACACCGGGAATGTTATCGGAGCTGTCGCCCATAAGAGCCTTTATGTCAACGAGCTTGTCGGGGGTTGCGTTATATTCGGCAATAAAACGCTCACGGTCATATACCTCGATACCGCTGTTCTTTACCAGAAGCACCTTTACGCGGTCGCTTATAAGCTGTAAGGCATCTCGGTCGCCCGTCAGGATGTAACCCTCGACATCCTCGCTTTCGTCGCACAGGCGTGCAAGTGTTCCCAGAATGTCGTCAGCTTCGTACCCTGCACATTCAAGCGTGTGAACACCCATCGCGTTCAGTACGCGCTTAGCATAGGGAAGCTGCATTGCGAGTTCCTCGGGCATACCCTTTCGCGTTGCCTTGTAGCCGTCATATTTAAGATGGCGGAACGTGGGTGCCTTCAGGTCGAATGCGGCGGCGCAAAAATCGGGCTTGACTGATTCTATATTGGAATTCACGGTGTTTACAAGACCGTAAATTGCATTTGTGAACAGACCGCTTTTCGTTGTCAAAGGACGTATACCGTAATATGCCCTGTTGATCATACTGTTGCCGTCTATAGCAAGAAGCTTCTTCATTTCGTGTGCCTTTCAGTTTTTATTGGGTAGTATTATATCATATCATTCCGCCCATTTCAAGTATAAAAATATTATTTTCCTTTTATACAGATAAATTTTAACTTTTTCTCATTTCATAAACAGCAGCGAAAGTGCAATGGTGAGAAATCCGACGAGTAAAAAAATAAGGCTTTTTTTCTCACCGCAGTACTTATAGGAAAGCGGTAAAAGCTCATCAAAGCAAAGAAACACCATAATTCCCGCCGTTGCGGCAAATACCGTGCCGTTTACACAGTCGCTCATTATCGGGCGAAGCAAAAACCAACCGATAACGGCACCGAGAGGCTCCGCGACAGCCGTCAGAGACGCCATCAAAAAGCCTTTTTTCTTGCTGTTTGTCGCGAATGCTGTAGGTAATGCCACGGCGACACCCTCGGGAATATTGTGAATGGCTATTGCGAAAAACGTAGGAAGGGCAGTTTCTGCGCCGCCGAGAACCGCCATAAACGTCACAAGTCCCTCTGGAAAGTTATGAACAGCCGTTGCAACAGCCGTATAAAGTCCCGCCTTCTTCATTTGCGACGAATCGCCGTTTTCTTCGGGAAAAATCGCCCCGATGGCGAGCATCAGCGCAAAACCCGTGAAAAATCCCGCGTTTGCGCGCAGAAAACCGCCGAAAGTGTCACCGCCGAGGAGATTCTGCGCCTTTGAAAGTATTTCCGTAAATGAAATATAAAGCATCGCACCTGCGGAAAACGCAAGGCTTGCACCCAAAAAATCGTTTATATTTTTGCTTTTATCGGTAAAAAATATGATACATCCGCCAAGACATGCCGACATACCTGCGATAAAAGTCAAAAGAAATGCTAAGGTTACGTTGTTGATAATATCCACCTCCGTCTTTAAGTATATTCACACACATACCTCGACGTTACGGGTGTTTTTTCGACCGAAAATGTATAATTTACAAAAAGTTAAAAAAATTCTTCGCCTTAAACGCTCAAAACCTATTGCATTTTTTAAGCGCATAATATATAATGGCGGTGTGGCTGAGTGTCACCGGATGTTATCAAAGTGCATAAATGTGGATAACTATGTGGAAAATGTGGATAACTCAGACCAAAAACGTTAAAAAGGAGGCAGAACACAGTGTTTGTGGGTGAATTTGAGCATACAGTGGATGCAAAAGGCAGAATATTCGTTCCCGTCAAGTTCCGTGACGAACTTGGTTCTGCCATTTATATATCCTGCAGTTTCAGCGGATGCGTTACGGTGTTTACGGAAAAATCATGGAATGAGCTGTCGGAAAAGATACTCAGCGCGCTTCCCGCTATAAACGGCGAGGCGGCTAAGCGTTCGATATTCAGAAGAACGCAGACGGCTGAGATCGATTCGGGCGGCAGAGTATTGCTCACCTCGAAAATGCGTGAACACGCAGGAATCGGTAAAAATGCCGTTATCGTCGGAATGGGCGACAGAATAGAGATATGGTCCGCCGAGCAATACGATAAGATCGTTGAGACGGAAAACATCGACGACATCAAGGCGCTTTTCGCAAATTACGGTCTGTAAGGAGAAATTGTTATGGGCAAGAATACGTGCGCAGAGGATTTTTCTCATTATTCCGTAATGCTTTACGAGTGTATCGACGGTTTGAATATCAAGAAAAACGGTGTGTACTGTGATCTCACCCTCGGAGGAGGAGGCCACAGCGAGCAGATAGCAAAAAGGCTTGAAGGCGGGCGCCTCGTTTGCACCGATACCGACATCACGGCGATAAAAGCCGCGAGCGCAAGACTTGCGGAATATAATGATAAAATAATATTTGTAAACAATAATTTTAAAAATATCGGGGACGTCCTTGACGAACTCGGAATAGAAAAAATTGACGGGGCGCTGATCGATCTGGGAGTGTCCTCTTTCCAGCTTGACTGTGCTGAAAGAGGCTTTTCGTATATGAACGATGCGCCTCTTGATATGCGTATGAACACGTCTGACCCGCTCAGCGCATACGATATCGTCAATACATACAGCGAAGACGAGATAAAAAGAATAATATATATGTACGGGGAAGAAAATTTTGCCCCGCAGATAGCAAGCAGGATAATTGCGGCAAGAGCTGAAAAACCGATAGAAACGACGCTTGAGCTTGTGGACATCATCAAGTCTGCTATGCCCGCAAAGGCAAAGGTCGGCGGTCATCACCCCGCAAAAAGAACGTTTCAGGCAATAAGAATTGCCGTCAACAGCGAGCTTGATATAATTGAGCCGACGTTGAAAACGCTTATTTCCCGTCTTAACAAGGGTGGAAGACTTTGCGTTATCACGTTCCATTCGCTTGAAGACAGAATAGTAAAGCAGACGTTTGCGGGGGCTTCGTCAGGCTGTACCTGTCCGCCCGAATTTCCCGTGTGCGTATGCGGAAAAACACCGCTTATCAAAGCGGTGAGCAAGAAACCGATACTTCCGTCGGCAAAAGAGCTTGAGGAAAACCCCCGTTCCAGAAGCGCGAAGCTTCGCGTTGCGGAAAAACTTTAAGGAGATAAAATGACAGCGGAAAAACATACACTCATAAAGAAAAACGAAGATGTACCGTCTGTTAGAAGCGGTATATCGCTCACACCTGAAAATTTAAAAGGTCTTAAAATAAAAGAAAAAACGTTCACTAAAACGCTCAAGTCGAAAACGCCGATGCCCGTCGGTACTATGCTGATGGCGATAGTCTGTGCGCTTTTGCTTATGTTTATCGTTTTTGTCGGCGTGCAGGTCAGCGATTATTCCGCGCAGGTGTCCGACCTCAGCCGTGAGCTCAAAGGACTTATCGAGCAGGAAGAAAAGCTGAATTTTGAGCTGTCGCAGAAAAATGACCTCGATTACATAGAACAGCAGGCTCAGCAAATGGGCATGGTAAAGGAAGATAAGCTCCCGAAAAAATACGTTGCCATAGCAGGTGACGATGCATCCGAGGTGCTTATTGCTGAAAAAGAGGAGGACGCGGGATATTCTCTGTCAGGAATATTATCTGCCCTCGGCGAAAGTTTCGGCGAGATTCTGGAATACATAAAAGACTAAAGGAATATATTTATACGGTATAACAGATATTCGAAAGGGTGCTTTTAAATAAATAACAACATAAAGCCGAAAAGGGTAAGCTGGCAGGACAGAACGCTCATATTTATCCTTGTTGCGGCATTGATAGTAATAAGCGGCAGGCTTTTTTATCTGCAGATATGGAGCTACAGCGATTATCAGAAAAAAGCCGCCGAAAATATAACACGCGAAACATCCGTATCCGCTTCAAGAGGCCGAATTTATGACAGAAACGGCATCATTCTTGCCGATAACAACACGGTTGAACGCGTGTTTATTTCTCCTGCGGACATTGACGGAAATGCAGAAAGAAGACTGATTGCGGAAAATCTTTCCCGTATACTTGACGTTGATTACGATATGGTGTACGAAAAGGGCGGTCTTGTAAAGCGTAAGGATGAAACGATAAAGAAAGGTGTCGGAAAAGAAGAAGCGGATATGGTCCGCGCTTTTATTGCCGAGTATAAGCTCGACTGCGTGCACCTTGTAACGGGTACGGAAAGGTACTATCCTTACGGAAATCTGCTTTCACACGTTCTGGGCTTCACGGGCACCGACGGTCAGGGACTTTACGGTGTTGAATATCAGTACGACGAATACCTCACCGGCACGTCGGGTAAGATTGTGACCGCCAAAAACGGTCTTGGTCTTGATATGCCTTATAAGTACGAGAGTTACGTCAAGGCCGTTGACGGCTGCGACATCGTGCTTACGATAGATTACAATGTTCAGTGTATACTTGAAAAGTATCTTGAAGAAGCACTTGAGGCATCCGACGCGCAGAACCGTGTAACGGGAATCATTATGGACCCCGACACGGGCGATATACTTGCAATGGCAACAAAACCCGACTTCAACTGTAACGAGCCGAATGTGCTCGATGCCGCATCGCAGCTTAAGCTTGATAACAGCGGTTACGAGGTCGGAAGCGAAGACTATAACATACTCAAAAAACAGCTTCTCGGCGTGATGTGGTCGAATAAGGCTATAAATGATCTTTATGAGCCGGGCTCCACGTTCAAGATAGCAACCTGCAGCATGGCGCTTGAAGAAGACGTTGTGACTAAAAACACGTCGTTCTACTGCCCTGGATACCATATGGTAGAGGGATACGGAAAAATCAAGTGCCACAAGGTCTACGGCCACGGCGACCTCAATTTTGCAGAGGGACTTCAGAAGTCCTGCAACCCCACGATGATGATAACGGCTGAAAAACTCGGCAAGGAAACGTTTTACGATTATTTTGAATCGTTCGGCTACAAAGAGCTTACCGGAATTGACCTTCCGGGTGAAGCTATGACGTATTGCCACAGCCTTAAAAACTTCAATCAGACGGAGCTTGCGGTATATTCCTTCGGTCAGACCTTCAAGGTCACGGCAATAAGACAGATAACGTCCGTTTCAAGCGTTGCAAACGGCGGAAATATAGTCGTTCCGCACGTTGTAAAGCAGATACTCGATGCTGACGGAAATATCGTTTCCGATGTTTCTACGAGTGTCAGACGTCAGGTCGTTTCCGCAGGAACGGGTGAACAGATATGCGACATTCTCGAAAAGGGTGTTACAAACGGCATCGGTGCGGCAAACGCATACGTTGCGGGCTATAAGGTCGGAGCAAAAACGGGAACGTCGGAAAAAAGAGATAAAGCCGATGAACACGGAACGTATACCCTGCGTGTAGGCTCCTGCTTCTCGGTTGCTCCCGCAGACGATCCCGAGGTAACTCTCATAGTGGTCGTTGATGAACCCAACACGGATATAAGCCGTACGGAAGGCTCAATCGTTGCCGCTCCGTACAACAGCAAGATACTTGCCGAGGTGCTTCCGTATCTCGGTGTTGAACCCGAATATTCAGGCAAGGATGCCGACAACAAGCAGACGGTTGTCAGCAGTTATGTCGGCGCTGATGTAAATACTGCAAAGGCAAAGCTTGAGTCACTCGGTTACGAGGTCACGGTAAAGGGTGACGGCAAAACTGTCGTTTCCCAGATGCCCAAAGCGGGTGATACGCTCGTTATCAAAAGCGGAAAGATGATACTTTACACGTCATCGTCCGAAGAAGAAAAAACGGTAAAGGTTCCCGATGTTATAGGTAAATCGCCGAGCGAGGCGAATAAACTCGTCATAAATTCGGGACTTAACATAAGCGTCGGCGGTGCGGTTGCAACGAAAACGTCGTACGCGGTGAAGCAGTATCCCGAAGCGGGAAGTACCGTCCCTGAGGGTACCGTTGTAACTATAGAATTTATGTATATGGATGAAGTAATCGGCAACACCGATTAAACAAATATCGGGAAGTTTAAAGATATTTACTGAAAACGGGTGATATTTATTAAACTTTCCGAGCTTTTGAGCGGAGTTTGCATCGTTCGCGCAAGCGACGGCATTTTTACCGCCGAAATAAATGAAGTAAAAGAAAATTCAAACGACGTTAAGCAGGGCGACCTTTTTATAGCGCTCGGCGGTACGTCGCACGACGGATTTGACTATATAGCAAAGGCAATATCCAACGGTGCCACAGCCGTTGTGTACGAAAGCCGAAAAAGGAGCTTTGTGTGCGACGTGCCGGGCATTTGCTTTGTCGAAACGAACAACGCGCGCCGTGCGTGCGCTGTTATAATGAGCAATTACTATTCGTCCCCCGAAAGGTATCTGCATCTTGTGGGTGTCACGGGAACAAACGGAAAGACAACCGTTTGCCGAATGGTAAAGCATATACTTGAAAAAAACGGGATGAAATGCGGTATTACAGGTACTCTCGGAAACGGTGTGGGGGAGAAGATTGAACCCTCGTCAATGACGACACCGCCGCCGAGCGAATTTTACCGTCTTTTGAACGAATACAGAAAAATGGGCGCAAAAGCTGTTGTAAGCGAGGTGTCATCGCACGCGCTGAAGCAGGACAGAGTTGCCACTTGTACCTTTGACGTCGGCGCGCTTACGAATATAAGCACCGATCATATGGATTTTCACAAGACAGCAGAGGATTATATATCATCAAAATGTAAGCTGTTCACGCAAAGCAGGGTATCGATTTTAAACGGTGATGATCCGTCGTCGTCAGTTATAGCAAGGCGGACGCGCGGGAAAAAGAGGTTTTATTCCGAAAAGGGTAACACTGACATCGTTTTGTCGGGCATCTGCGATAATGGGATAAACGGTACCGAATTTGAGTATTTCGGTAAAAAATATTCAAAAGTGAAGCTCGTTTTACCCGGCAGATACAATGTAAAAAATGCCGCGTGCGCAATCGGTATATGCGAGGAGCTCGGACTCGATGCGCAAAGCTCTGCCGAAGCGCTCGGAAGTCTGTCGCACATAAACGGCAGGTGCGAGGTACTTGACCTTCGTCGGTTTGACGTGCGTTTTTCGGTCGTTATAGATTTTGCACACACTCCCGATGCGCTTGAAAATATTTTGGCTGTATGCCGTTCGTTTGCCGAAAAAAGGCTTATTGCCGTGTTCGGCTGCGGAGGCGACAGAGATAAAACAAAGCGTCCCGAAATGGGAAGAATATCGTCGCGAATGGCTGATTTTACGGTGATAACGTCGGATAATCCGCGCTCGGAAGAGCCTGAAGAAATAATTTCCGATATACTCAAGGGAACGGATAAAACGTCAAGATACAAGGTCATCGTTAACAGGACAGAGGCGATAAGATACGCACTTGATATTGCAAGTGACGGCGACGTGATAGTCCTTGCGGGAAAAGGGCACGAGGAATACGAAATAAATCAAAACGGTAAAACACCTTACAGTGAAAAGAACGTGGTTTTTGAGTATCTGGGGGGTGATATGTCCAAAGGATAAATTATGGAAAAGAAAGTGTTGTTTAAGTTGAGCGAAGCGGCGAAGTGGTGTTGCGGCACGCTTGTCGGTGAGGACTGCGAGGTTTGCTCGGCTGAAATCGATTCAAGAAAAATCAAAAGCGGTGAGGGTGTTATGTTCGTTGCGCTCAAGGGCGACAACACGGACGGACACAACTATATTTCAAAGGCTGTCGAAAACGGCGCCGCTTGCGTTCTTTGTTCGCACGATGCTCAGGGCAGAAGTTCGCTTGTTGTCGAGGATACACTTAAAGCGCTCGGAGATATAGCAAACGGATTTAAAAACAGAATTAAAACACTTGAAAAAACGTTTGCGGTAACGGGAAGCGTCGGAAAGACGACGACAAAGGAATTTATGGCGTCCGTTTTCAAAACGACGTATAAAACGCACAAAACAGACGGAAATTTCAATAGCGTCATAGGACTTCCCCTGACGGTGTTTGATATGGAAAATGACGTGGAAGCGGCTGTTTTTGAAATGGGTATGAGCTCATTCGGGGAAATAGCGGCAATGGTTGACATAGCCCATCCCGACGGGGCGATAATCACCAACATCGGAACGTCGCACATGGAAATGCTCGGAAGCCGTGAGAATATACTGCTTGCAAAGCTTGAAATAACAAAGAATTTCAGCTCTGACAGCGTTCTTGTCATGAACGGCGACGATCCGTACCTGTGGGGCGAACACGGAAAAGAAGTCGGTTACAGACGGATATATTCCGCGGTGTATAATGAAGAAGCTGATTTTATCGGAAAGAACGTAGTACTTTCAAAGGACGGTCTTTCATATGATGTATTTATAAAATCGGAAAACAGAACAGTCAAGGATGTAAAAATACCTGCAATCGGTATGCACAATGTCTACAATTCGCTTGCGGTCTTTGCTCTTGCGTATACGTTCGGAATTACAGAGGATAACATCAAAGACGGTCTTTTGAATTACAGAACGACGGGAATGCGCCAGAAGATATATGACGTGGATAAATACACGGTGATCGCAGACTGCTACAATGCATCGCCCGAATCAATGAAGGCTTCGTGTAAAACGATCTCTGACCTTGCAAAGGACAGAGGCGTACGCTCTCACGCGGTTCTCGGTGAAATGAGGGAGCTTGGCTCCTCGTCTGCCGTGCTTCACTCGGAGACGGGAGAGGAAGCGTGCAAAGCAGGTGTCGATTATCTTTATACTTGGGGAACGAATGCCGCAAAAATAGCAGAGGGAGCCGTAAATTCGGGTATGCCCGCTGATCGTGTGCGCACGTTTTCCGACGGAAGCACGTACGACGAGCTTACAAAGGCAATACGTGAAAATCTTATGCCGTGCGACATAATTATGTTCAAAGCGAGCCGCGCGGTAAAGCTTGAAGAAGCAATAGAAAATTTTGAAGGATCATTTAAAGAGTGAACGGTATGTCATCGCAAACAATATTTTTTATCGTATGTTTAGTATGCTCATTTCTTATATGTGCATTTGCAACACGTAAGCTTATTCCCGTTTTGAAAAGTCTTAAAATGGGACAGAAAATACTTGATATAGGCCCGCGCTGGCACAAGGGCAAAGAGGGCACACCCACAATGGGCGGTCTTGCAATGCTTATTGCCGCTGCGGTAACGGGACTCGGCGCAGTTATTTACTGCGTTTGTAACGGCGGACTTGCGCCGAACGTCAAGATGATATGTACCGTCATTATGGCTGTGCTTTACGGCGCCATCGGAATAATTGATGACAGGGTAAAGCTTCTCAAAAAGCAGAACGAGGGACTTACGGCAAAGCAGAAGTATCTTTTGCAGCTCGTTATCGCAGGGTTGTATCTTGTAGTTCTTACACTTACCGATAATCTTTCAACGGTGCTTCATATACCGTTTACGTCGTTCAGCTTTGACCTCGGATATTTTTATTACATATTCGCATTGATACTCATTACGGGTATCGTAAATGCCGCAAACCTTACTGACGGCATCGACGGTCTTGCATCGACCGTTACGCTTATCATCGGCGGTTCATTTGCCGCATTTGCATCGAAAATAGGCGACACGGCAACTGACGTGTCAGCACTTTCGGGAATACTTATGGGCGTATGCCTCGGATTCCTTGTATATAATGCGTATCCCGCAAAAATATTTATGGGTGACACGGGATCGCTTTTCCTCGGCGGACTTGTTTCAGGTCTTGCGTTTATGATAGGCGAACCGCTTATCGTCGTACTCTGCGGACTCGTTTATATCATCGAAGCGCTCAGTGTTATGATACAGGTAGGCTATTTCAAAGCAACGGGCGGAAAGCGCTTCTTCAAAATGGCACCGATACATCACCATTTTGAAATGTGCGGATTTACCGAAATCAAAATATGTATTACGTTCGGAGCCGTAACCGCGCTCTGCTCCGTTTTGGCGTACTTCGCAATCTGATCTTTTAAGGGGGTATTGTTATGGATGAAAAAGAAAAACAAGATATTGCCCCCGTGTCGGAAAGAAAAAAAGAAGCGACGTCATTTTCAGCGCAAAGAAAAAAGAGCGACTATGCAGTAAGCCGTGATATCGTTCAGGGCGGACGGCTCACCGTGTCAAAGCAAAGAGGCAAGCTCCGCGCTGAGCGAACCGTCAACCGTACGAAAACGGGATTTGACAGACCGCTTCTCGTGATAATCCTCATTTTGCTTCTGTTCGGAACCGTTATGGTCTTCTCGGCGAGCTATGCGTGGGCGCAGAACGACTACGGCGACAGCTTCTATTGGGTAAAAAAACATATAATGTGGGTTGGCATCGGCGTTGGCTGTATGTTGCTCATAATGCAGGTGGATTACAGATTTTTCCGTCTTATGTCTCCTGCGGCATTCGGCGGTGTATTTATACTTCTGTGTCTTGTTCCGATAATCGGAAAGACGGTAAACGGCGCAAAACGGTGGATCGTCATAGGGCCTTTGCAGGTTCAGCCGACGGAGCTTATGAAGCTCGCGCTCGTTTTGATGCTTTCATGGTACATTTCAAAATATGTCATCGCCGCACGCGATCTTGATTCGCTGACGGTCAAAGAAAAGAAGAAACCCGTTTTCAAACGTTCATTCAAAGAATATCTGCCCGTGTTCATCAGGGAAGTGGCAGTACCGTTCGGTATAATCGGAGTGGTATGCCTTGTCACACTCGTTGAAAAGCATATGTCGGGTACGATAATTCTGTTTTCTATCGGTATGGTCGTTATCTTCGTCGGCAAGGTGTCGGCACGCTGGATAGGCGCGCTTATTGCCCTCGGTATCGTCGGCGCAGTCATTATGATAACGTCTGTCGGATATACGAGCGACCGTATTATGGCTTGGCTCGATCCGTTCAAATATGAGCTTGACGAGGGTTGGCAGATAGTCCAGAGCCTTTATGCAATATCATCGGGCGGACTTTTCGGTGTAGGACTCGGCAATTCAACTCAAAAACATATGTATCTGCCTGAACCGCAGAACGACTACATATTCGCGATTATCTGCGAGGAGCTCGGATTTATCGGAGCTTTGATGATGTTTCTTTTGTTCGGAATACTCATCTGGCGCGGCATCGCCGTTTCAAGACGTGCCCCCGACAGCTTTTCAAGGCTCGTTGCAATGGGTATTACCGGTAAGGTTGCAATACAGACGATACTCAACGTTTTCGTTGTAACAAATCTTTTCCCGCCTACGGGAATTTCTCTGCCGTTCTTCTCTTACGGCGGTACGGCGCTTATATTCCTGCTTTGCGAAATGGGAATACTTTTATCTATTTCAAGATATTCATACCATAATAAGGTGTAATCGTAATGAAAATATTATTTACAGGCGGCGGCACGGGCGGCCATGTTAATCCCGCGCTTGCTATTGCCGAAACAGTAAAAAAACACAATCCCGAATGTGAAATAGCTTTTGTCGGAACACCGACGGGGATAGAAAATAAGCTTGTCGGCAAGGCGGGTTATAAAATACATCATATAAATATACAAGGTCTTCAAAGAAAGCTCACGCTGAAAAATATAAAAACGCTTTATCTTACTGTGACGAGCGTTTCGAAAGCAAAAAAACTTTTAAAGCAGGAAAAACCCGACGCTGTAGTTGGTACGGGCGGTTACGTCTGTTATCCCCTTGTAAAAGCGGCGGCGAAACTGAAGATACCGACGGCGGTGCACGAATCAAATGCAATACCCGGTGTTGCAATAAAAATGCTTGCGCCTTGCGTTGACGTTATTTTTACGGACTTTGAAAAAACGAAAGAATATATAAAA
>JAZKZC010000085.1:0-8490 GCA_045612465.1 Eubacteriales bacterium | reverse complement strand
GGCCTCCGACTTGCTAACAAGGTGTATCGCAGATACACCGGTAGTTGACCTCGTCAACTACAAGTCCCCGTTCTCCCGTCGAAACGCTTTGCGTATCGACTTGGAGAAGGCGTTAAATTACATCCTCACCACATTCACATTGCCGTTATCGGTGCAAAGCATTTTCTCACGGCTGTGGCAGGTAAACACGATAGGCTGGAGCCATTTCATTTTACCCATCGAGGAAAGCGTTGAGATGATATTTGCAAGTCTTTCCGAGTCGATGCGGGCAAACGTATCGTCAAATATCATCGGGGGCTTTTCATCTCTGTAAAGCACGTCGGTCAGTGCAAAGCGCAAGCACAGATACGCAAGGTCACCCGTGCCCGCACTGAATGCGGAAACGGGGTGGGATGAGCCGTTTTCGGTGAACGTCAGTCCGTACTCGCCGTCAACACCGAGCGAGGTGTACTTACCGCCCGACAGCTTTTCCATAAATCCGCCCGCAATCTTCGCAAGTCGGGGCGAAACGCCGTCGCGGAGTGTTTTCGACGCGTTTTCAAGCGACTCGTAAGCCATTACGCAAGCCTTGTACTCGGCAACCGCCTCGGCATACGCGGGGCGGAGCGATGAAAGCTCGTCTGCGATCGCCGCAGGATCTTTGACCGTTGCCGAAAGTGCGGAAAATTCCCTTTCAAGGGTGATTATACGCTCGTTCATCGATTCGGACGCGCCCTGCAAAAACGTCAGTCTTCGCTTCTGCTCCGTCGGGTCGAAGCCCTCGACCTCACCGAGCTTGAGCTTGCCCTTTATCCTCGATTTCATCTCGGCAATATCAATATCAGCCGTTTCCCTTGCAAGCGCTTCTGCGGCAAACAGCTTCTTTTCATACTCGTTACGCGCTGCCGTAACAGCGTTTATCGCTTCCTCCGCTTCCTTTGCCGCGTTTGCAACGGACGTCGAGGTTATCTCGCTTACGGGCTTGTATCTGTCCGTAAGCTCCTCCGTCTTCTGCTCCGTTTTGGCAATTTTACAGCGTATGTCACTGCATTTCGTGCCTGCGTTTTCTATCTTCATACGCAGACGGTTGATTTCCTTTTCTCTTTCGTCTATACCTTCAAGTATCTCGTCAAGCTGCTCTTGCGATTCACAGCCGAATTTCTTCGGGAATTCCTCAATAAGCTTCTTTTTCTTCTTCGCCGCCGACAAAAGTGCAATACCGACGGGGAACAAAACTATCAGAACGAAACAGATAATTCCCCAAGTCATCAGACGCTTACGCTGTTTTTTGAGAAGCGCAAGATCTTCTTCAATGTAAAGCTTTCCGCCCGCCGAATTTATCTTGTCAATTATCTGCGCTTCGTCAAGGAACGAGGACAGCTCGTTTTCCGCCCTTGTAAATTCCTCCTCGGCTTCTTTCAATTCCTCGCGCTGTGTGTTTATCTCGTTTTGCAAGGAGTAAAGTGATGAAACATATGCTGCATCGGGCAAAAATCCGTTCTTTGAAAGAGTTTCCTCAAGCTGCGCGCATCTTTCCTTTGCCGCATTTGCTTCCTCTGCAAGTTCCGACGTTCTTTGCTTGCGCTCAATAGCCGAATACGCTTCGTATTCGTCAAGCTTCGCCGCCAGCTCCTCTGTATTTTTAGCGTTTTCTTCCTTTTTCAGCTTCGCCTGACGGAGCTTGTCCTCAAGCTCAAACACCGCCTCGTTTGCACGGCGGCAGTCGGCTTCCTTTATTTCAAGCTCTGCTATTTTTTCGCCAAGCTCATAGATAAGACCGCCTTTTTTGTTCTTGTGAAGCAAAGCAACGCGCATATCGTCTATTTTTTTGAGTGCCTTCGAAGTATTCGTCACCTCGTCAGCAGAAAACAGTATGTTTTCAACGGCATCCGACAGCTTTCCGCCGTCAACGTACGAGCCGTTTATCTGACCGACGAACACGGTGTTCTGAAATACTCTTTCATTAACACCGAGGAAAATGTCGCACGGCTGTGCATCCTTGAATACAACAGCACCCGTTTCGTCCTCGGTTATGCAAACTTCCTCTTTAACACCCTTCTGGAGCAGTATCAGCTCACGGCGGACAGTGTAATCCTTGTCGCCGTGCGACAGCTTTATGTAACCGCCTGCCGAGCTTTTGCCCCACGGGAAATATTTTGTTCTTTCCTTTGAGTCAAGTCCGTAAAATATGAATTTGATAAACGCGCCGAGCGTTGACTTGCCCGACTCGTTCTTACCCTCGATAATGTTCAGTCCGTCGGTAAGCGAAATATCCGCCCCCGACAGCTTGCCGAAGGCATCAATGTGTATTTGCTTTATTACCATAATACCCTCCTACATTCTGTAAAGTGCGGCAAGTCCGAGACGGAGCGCGCGTTCTGCCGTCGCTCTTTCGTTCTCGTCAGAGGACTGTAATTTTTCTTTAAGTTCGCTGTAAAATGCGCCTCTTATCGTGGGGTCGCCCTCAAGGTCCGCAATTTCGGGGCAAGGGCGCGTTTTGTCATCAACCTCAACGTAGTAAAGCCCCATTACGGACTCGCTTACAGCCTCGGTCGAAATGATAAGAGATGGAGAAACGTCGCCGGTAAGTATTACGCGGAGCGTCGTGTCGGCATCGAATTTGCCTTCTTTGACAGCTTCATTTACCTTTTCGGTGATGTCGGGGGTCGTCTTTGCACCCGTCACGTCAACGGTAATTTTTTCATAACGGCGCTTCGTCATCTGCTTTGCGGCAAATTCGCCGCGGAACTGTCCGTCCTCCTTGTCAAAAATGGCAAGAATCACGGATTTTTTACCGCATTCGTCAAAGCCTCTGCCCTCGGGGCATCCGCTGTATGCGTAGTAAGTATTACCCACTCTCTGCACACCGTTCGAATTGTGTATGTGACCGAGCGCAACGTAGTCAAATCCCGAATTTTCAATATCCGAAACGGTTATCGGACAAGTGTGTGAACCGGGTGTCGTGTCACCGTGACAGCATAAAATGTTTATTCTGCCGTTATCCGTCGGCTTCTGACCTGCAAAGGGGTTGACAGCCATTGAATCGCACGTGAACGCGAAGCCGTAAACGTCCGTGTTTATGTCGTCAAACGAGAATTTCGTAAGCGACGGAGAATTAAAAATGTAAACGTTAGACGGAAATTTCAGCTTTGCATAGGGGGAATTGTCCGTAAAGGGGTCGTGATTGCCGGGGGCAATTACGAAACGGCAGTTCGATGCCTGCTCAAACTCCTTGACGAGCAGGGACGCCGTGTCGCGCGTGACGTATTCTGTGTCGAAAATGTCACCGGGCAAAAGCATAAGGTCAACCTTTTCCGTGCGCGCGTAAAGCATAATTGAGGTAAAAGTTCCGCGCTGAAGCGCACGTCTTGTATTCGCCTTTTTTACGTCTGACAGCGAAAACGGGCTGTCAAGATGTATATCGGCGCAGTGAAGTATCTTTATCATGGCTTTCCTTTCTTATCTCGTTCCGAATACTGCGGACAAAAGCGTTTTTGCATCGTCAAACTTTCCGTTTGAATCGGGGTGGCGGAACACGCACGCAACGATAACCTTGCCATCCTTTTCGGCTGTTGCAAGCAAGCAGTTGCCCGCTTGTGAGGTCGTGCCCGTTTTGAGTCCCGTTGCGTACTTGTAGTACGTACTGCTGTTCGGGTTTATAAGCGCATTCGTATTCGTCCACGTTATGTTCTCGCCGCTTGCATAGTAAAATTTATCTTCAACGGTCTTTGTGTATTTCATTATCACGTCGTTTTGTACGGACAGCTTTGCAACGGTGAACATATCGCTCATCGTCGTGTAATGGTCGTCATCGTGGAATCCGTCGGGGCAGGTAAAGTGAGAACCCGTCATATTGTTCTCTTTTGCAAACTTGTTCATCTCCTCAACGAACACTTCAACCGCCTCTTGGGGTGTGATGTCATCGTCATCCGCAATCATCTTGCCGACGCCTGCGGCAACAACGTATGCCGCATCGTTGCCCGACTTCATAAGCATACCTGCGATAAGCGTGTCAAGCTTCAGCTTGTGACCGCGGAGAATGTAAGCAAGCGACGAGCCCGCATGCACAAGCTCCAGCTCCTTGCCCGCAGTAAATACCGTTTCGGGGTCGCAGTGCTTCAGCGCAACAAGCGCCGTCACAAGCTTTGTCGTGCTTGCAGGATAAATTTTCGTATCTATTCCGCCCTTTTCGTAAAGCACCACGGACGAATCAACGTCAAGAAGCGCCGCATACTCCGCCTCTATCTCACGGCGAAGCTCGATCGGGCTGTCGGATACTATGTATTCGCCCTCCGCGGGTGTTTCGGGCTCCGTTTCGGCATCCGTCACCTCATCGGTAACGTTTTCCGTCACGGCGGATGTATCAGCGACAGTTGTTGCGGGTGCCTCGGTATCTCCTCCGACAGTTGATGCGCACGAGGAAAGGGCAATTATCACGGCAACAGTCAGTGCCGTTACGGTATATCTTTTCATAATTCCTCCGGAATATCAAATGTATTTTTCGCATTATGTCATAAATCATATAAATCCGCTTTTCATTATAACTCATATCCCCGCACCATTAAACATATTATATATATTATATTGTAAAGATTTTGAAAAATAACACCGCATCACGCATTAAGCCCTCCTTGTGTAAAGGAGGGAAACCAAGCGCCAGCTTGGTGGGAGGATTGTTATAACGTTATCCGCTGTGCGGATAACATTTCATGTTTGTTTTACAAACATTTCAAGTCACGAAGTGACATTTCATGCCGAAGGCATTTCATTAAAAAAATATTTCCGCAAGGAAATATGCACCCCTCGCCTGCGGGGCAGTCCTGCGGACTGTGGGGGGCGCAGGCGGGGTGCAGTTTTATTTAATCAAAATGTGGTAGTTCAAATGTAAACTATAATCACATTTTAAAATCGATTTATGATATAATTATACAAATTCTACGGAGGTAAAAAAATGAAAGAAATACTTAACAATTTATGGAACGAATATTTTTCGGAAGAATGCATCTCTGTCAATACTAATGAAGAAAAGGAACTGATAAAAAAACTCGCCGACATACGTGAAAAAACAAACGCCAAGCTAAACGAGGAGCAAAAAAATGCACTTGAAAAGTGCATCGAGGCGGTATATGATGTAGAAAGTGCCTACAGAAAAAAATCATTTTTCAAAGGCTGCGAATTCGCCGTTTCATTTCTCTTTGAACTTGGATATAACGGAAAACCGTTTTGTTGAATGTATTTTCGTTCATTCAATTTATTGGGTTCGTTTTCATTAAATTCAACGTGGTAACGGCGCGCTTGCCTGACGGCGTTAAATGAGGCGCATCCCCGGCCCCCCCACCGGGGGATGCGCATATTTCCTTGCGGAAATATGTTTTTTATTTAATTCATTCGCAACCGTTCCGTATTGACAAAAATCACGAAAGATGATATAATAAGCATCACAAAAAGGTATAAATTCATTTTTGAAAGGATAATATAGGTATGGCAGAAGAATTGTTTGAAAACGAAGATATATTCACACTGACGGACGAAGACGGTGTTGAAACGGATTTCGAGGTTGTCGGAAGCTGTGAATACGAAGGCGCGGTATACTTCGCCGTTATCCCCATGACAGAGGGTAACAACGGCGACAGCGTTGAATATACTATACTCAAGGCTGAAAAGGACGAAGACGGCGAAGATGTTTTCGTTACCGTTGACGATGATGAAGAATTCGATGCGGTTGCGGACATTTTTGAGGATGAGCTTTTCTCCGAAGCTGACTACGGCGCTGACGAATAATTAAATAGGAAAGTACAAATTTCCTGCTCGGTTAGTGATAATTGGGTGTTAAAACCCACAAGAGAACTATGGAGTCCGGGCTTTCCGACATGGGAATGCAGACCTCCCGAATATTTCCTGTTCAAGCCTATGGCGCACGATTTATTCGGATGTTGGTAGCACAAAGTTCGGAAGAGGACACCAACCTGCAATGCAGGGTTTCTCAATGCTCAATTACACGGCTCGGCGGGGTTTTTGTTTTTAAAATCTCCAAAAAGGTGAAACAATGAATTTTTCTGAATATAACGGTTTTTCCGAAGCCTTGCCCGTATGGCAGGCGGAAAAGACCGAGGAAATGAACCACACGCTTTTGTTCCGAAGCGTTGTCAAGAACAAAACTGGTATCATCAAAATTGCCTGCAACTGCTGTTACAGGCTGTGTGTCAACGGTAAATTTGCCGCATCGGGCCCTGCGCGTGCGGCGCACGGATTTTACAGAGTTGACGAAATTTGCCTTGATGAATACCTGACGGAAGAAAAAAACGTTATTTCCGTGCTTGTCGCAGGCTATAACGTAAACAATTTTGAATATCCCGAAGGGGTGCCTTTTCTGTGCGCCGAATTTGTTTCGGGCACGGAATGTATCTGTGCAACGGGTGTATACAACTTTGATGCGGTCGAATACACGGCAAAGCTGAAATACACGCAAAGATACGCTTTCCAGCGTACTTTTTCGGAGGTTTACCGCTACTCATCCGACTATAACAGAATAGAAACGGATGCAGATGCTGTAATTGAACCGATAGAGCTTGTCACCGTCACCCCGGGTAAATTTTTGCAAAGATGCGTGCCTTATCCCACCTATGACATTGACCTTGCAAAAAGCATTTTGTCGGCGGGCGACGTAGGCAAAAGCGAAAAAACGGAATACTACCAAGACCGTTCAATTTCAAATATATCCCCCATTTTCAAGGGATACACGGTTGATGAGCTTGAATATTTTTCATCAAACGAATACGGCAAGCTCGACTTTTACGAAAAAGCGTCGGGCAGCTTCGAAGCATCGGGCGCAAAGCTGAAAAAGGATTCGTATGCCGTATTTGATATGGGCGCAGAGCTTACGGGATTTATCGGGCTTAAGGTAAGATGCAGTGAAAAAACGACGGTCGTCGTCGGATTTGACGAAATCCTCACCGACGGCAGAGCCGACCCGTTCAGACTGAAAACGTGCAGTGTCGCCGTCTGGGAGCTTGATGCGGGCGAATATGACTTGTTCACGCTTGAGCCTTATTCATACAGATACATAAACGTAATTTCACTCGGCGCAGAAGCTTATATCGACTCCGTTTCACTCCGCCGTTACGAATTCAACAGAAATGAGATAACGGCGCAAAGACCTGAAATGAACGACTCCGTGCTCGACAAAATTTACGATGCGGCGGTATCAACGTTCTGCCAGAACACGCTTGATATTTATATGGACTGCCCCTCGCGTGAGCGTGCAGGGTGGCTTTGCGACAGCTTTTTTACCTCGCGCGTTGAGTATGCGCTGACGGGCAAAACGGCTGTTGAACGCAACTTTATCGAGAACTTCATTCTTCCCGAAAAATTCGGATATATCCCCGAGGGAATGCTCCCGATGTGCTATCCGTCAGACCACAACGACACGAAATACATCCCGAACTGGGCAATGTGGTTCGCCGTTGAGCTTGAAGAATATCTGCACAGAAGCGGCGACCGCGAGCTTATCGACGCCTGCCGTGACAGAGTTTACGCGCTTCTTAACTTTTTGAAGACGTTTGAAAACAACGAGGGACTTTTGAGCAAGCTTGAAAGCTGGGTGTTCATCGAATGGTCGGAATCAAACAAGCTCACACAGGACATCTCGTTCCCGTCGAATATGCTCTACTGCAAGTTCAAGCGCTGTATTGCGAAGCTTTACGGCGATGAACAACTTTCAAAAGAGGCTGACGAGCTTGCGGAAACTATCCGTAATTACTCATTTATGGGCGACTTTTTCTGCGACAATGCCGTTTATGACGCATCGGGCGAGCCTGTTCTGTCGGGCAAATGCACCGAAAGCTGTCAGTATTACGCATTTTTCACCGACATCGCCACGCCCGAGCTTTATCCCGAGCTTTGGGATACACTCGTCAGCGACTTCGGCCCCGAGAGAAAACAGACACGCAAGTGGGAAAGGATCCCGTTTGCAAATGCGTTTATAGGCAACTATCTGCGCCTTGAGCTGCTTTACAGATACGGCCTTTACGATAAAGTCACGGAAAATATCAGAGGATATTTTGAAATGATGGCAGACAAAACGGGTACACTTTGGGAAAATGACACCACCTGCGCAAGCTGTAACCACGGATTTGCCTCCCACGTCATCTATTGGCTGCACGGAATTTACAATAAATAATCAATTATTTTATTCCTTGAATCATCATCTCCGCCAAAAAAGCGGAGATGGTTTCTTTTGTACGGCTTGCGGTATTTCTTTAATTCAAAAAGCGCCCCCTGCCACCCCCCTCGGCGGGGGGCGCATACCGACTTTGTCGGTATATAATATGCAAAAAGGGTTGGCGCATTTGGAAAAATCCAAATGCGCCATTCGTTATATTCTGCAAATTATTGGGATTGTTTTCATTAAATTCAACGTGACGGTGCGCACACCCGCAACCCCCATGTAGTTGGCTTTGCCAACTACATGGCTCTGCCAACCGCCACAGGCGAGGTGTATCAAAGATACAC
>JAZKZC010000084.1:0-2305 GCA_045612465.1 Eubacteriales bacterium | reverse complement strand
TTGCTTCAGCCCTCCTTGTGTAAAGCAGGGTGTCAAGCAAAGCTTGACGGGAGGATCGTTTATAATGTTATCCGCAGGGGCGGATAACATTTCACGTTTGTGCAACAAACATTTCGCGCGGCTTTGCCGCATTTCAAGAAGTTCGTTTTTATACGAACTTCATTTCATTCTTTATGCGGTAAGATAATATTCTTTTCTGCAGGGTTTGATTGATCGGGAAAATAACGCCTCATCCGTCAGGCTTCGCCTGCCACGTTCTCCTGGCGAAACGCTTTGCGTATCGACTTGGAGAAGGTGTTTATTTTTTGATTTTATTTTGCGCCGCTGTAAGCGTGTTTTCAAGCAGCATTACTCTCGTCATGGGGCCGACACCGCCGGGAACGGGAGTGATTGCGGATGCCTTTGCAAAGCAGCTTTCGTAGTCAACGTCGCCTGTCAGCTTGCCGTCCTTGTTTTTGTTCATACCGACGTCGATGACAACAGCGCCGTCCTTTATCATATCGCCTGTGATGAAGTCAGCCTTACCGACTGCCGACACGAGAATATCAGCGTTTCTCGTAACGTCCGCGAGGTTCTGCGTGCGCGAATGTGCAACCGTTACCGTGCCGTTTGCGTGGAGAAGCAAGAGCGCCATAGGCTTGCCGACAATGTTGCTTCTGCCGACAACAACGCAGTTTTTACCTGCGACTTCGATGTTGTAGCGCTTCAGAAGCTCCATAACACCTGCAGGCGTGCAGGGCAAAAAGCTGTAATTGCCGACGGTTATCTTGCCTACGTTCACGTAGCTGAACGCGTCAACGTCCTTTTCGGGATCTATTGCGGCGATAACTATCTCCGAATCAAGGTGCTTCGGCAGAGGAAGCTGAACGAGTATGCCGTGTATATCCTCACGCTTGTTGAGCGTGTCTATCAGCGCAAGAAGGTCCTTTTCTTCCGTGTTTTCGGGAAGCGCGATGACCTCGGAGTTGAATCCTACCTCATCACAGTCCTTTTTTTTGTTTCTTACGTACACCTGTGAGGCGGGATCTTCACCCACGATGATGACCGCAAGACCGGGCAAAAAGCCGTTTTCTTCCTTGAATTTCAACGTTCTTTCGCGAATTTCGCCCCTCATATCGGATGATGTCTTTTTTCCGTCAATTATTATTGCCATTTTCTTTTTCCTCCGCTTCTTCTGCGTTTGTATCGTTTATTTCGCCGTCATCTTCGGCGTTTGTTTCACATTCGCACTCCTCGATGACATCTTCAGCTAAAACTTCTTCGTCTGATTCTTCTTCGTCGAAGTCCTCACCGTCGTCATCGCCGAGAGTTTCACCGTCTTCGTCTTCATAGTCTTCTTCATCTTCTTCATCTTCCTCTTCTTCAGCCTCTGCAAGCTCTGCTTCGATAGCGTCTATCATCATCCACTTGCCGTAGGGGTTCTTTGCGTAAAGCGACGTAACACCCGCCGCCTTTGCGCGTACCGTTCCCCAGACGAGGGCGAATACACTCAAAACGATGCAAACGAGCGCAACGAGCTGTGAAAGTCTTATATTCGTTGAACCGAGATAAAGCGAATCTGTGCGCAGTCCCTCGATAAACAGTCTGCCAAGACCGTACCAGCCGAGGTAAGCGAACACGATAGCGCCGTCAAATTTCTTCTTTTTGTAGAAAATGTTGATAAGGATAAATCCGAGCAGATTCCAAAGCGATTCGTAAAGGAATGTCGGATGAACAAATCCCTGCGGATCTATGATGATGTCGGGATTTTTCTCCATAAGGGAGGATTTGTGGATGTTGAGGTATTCAACCGTGCCCTGTAAGCGCACACCGTCTTTCGGTGCGTATACGAACGAGCGCATACCCCACGGCAGGTCTGTATTGCAGCCGAAGGCTTCCTGATTCATATAGTTGCCCCATCTGCCTATTATCTGTCCGATCATCGCCGCAGGAGCCGCGCAGTCAAGCACGCGCAGCGGTTTGTGCTTCTTTACAAGCGCCGTTACAACGAGCGCGGCAATACCGCCGATAACACCGCCGTATATGGCGAGTCCGCCGTTCCAGATGGCGATAGCGTCAAGAAATGAGTTGTACGAATCAAGTTCCGACAGTACGTAATACGTGCGTGCGCCGATTATACCGAAAATAATCGTAAAAATCGAATAATCGTACATGTGGTCAGCCTTTATTCCGCTTTGCTTTGCACGCATAAATGCGTACATAACACCGAGAATGATTCCGACGGTTATGATAATACCGTACCAGAATACGTCCTTGCCGAACACCGTGAACGCAACGGGTGAAAAGCGGAAGGCAAAATCAAACA
>JAZKZC010000083.1:0-38249 GCA_045612465.1 Eubacteriales bacterium | reverse complement strand
CTCCGCGATATGAAATTGTGACCGGCTTAATGAAATGGTGCCGGAAACCGGGCTCGAACCGGTACGGGATATAATCCCACGAGATTTTAAGTCTCGGGCGTCTGCCTGTTCCGCCACTCCGGCACGCTGCCTTTCACTGTTATGATAGTATATCACAACTTCTTGTTTTTGTCAATACCTTTTGGTAAAAATCTTTAAAAATTCTTTCAAATACTTTTCAGCAAAGGAATCAGCTTTTCCCTTTCCTTCTGTGTATTGGGCTTTTCTTTGCCTGTTAACGAATCATAAAAATACTGATAGCAGAAATATGCAACGCCTGCATAGAGTTTCAGATTTCTTGCATAGTCAAGGCATCTGTACATTACGTCTTTGTTATTTTTCCATTCATCGGATGCATCTTTTGCATATTCGTCCTTTTCGGCATATGCTTTTCCGAGCGTCATACCGATTATAAGGCGCACGTTTTTATTCGTTACCATCGCCTGCCAATCGTCGCAAAGCTTCATAAACGGACACGTAGGATGTTCGATGCCAAAGTATATCTGCGGGCAGATATAGTCGATATATCCATCCTCGGAGCACCACTTTACAACATTCGCGTAATGCTTGTCAAGCACCTGCGATATTATACCCGCGGGGCTGATACCGAACCACAGCTTTTCATTTTTCGACTTTGTCATTGAATAGAGCGATGAAACGAGCTTATCGAGGCTGTCGCGTCTGAAATCCGCAAGCGCAAGCTCACCGCCGTTGTTCAGATACTCGCCGTAAGAACAAGCGTCAAAGCTTTCGTCTGTTGTAGGATAAAAATAGTCGTCCATATGTAATCCGTCAACATCGTAAAGATCGAGAAGCTCGGAGGCACCGTCAACTATAAGCTTTCTCACTTCCTCGTACGCGGGATCAAGATAGAAATTACGTCCCACCTGAACTATCATTTTACCGTTGATATTCTTGTCGTTATACCATCTGCCGATAGCAAAATCCTCGGAAACGCTCTTTATTTCTTCTTCCGTCATACAGCGCAAAGGGTTTATCCACGCGTGGATGGATATATTGCGTGCGTGTGCTTCATCAATGATTATCCTTAAAGGATCGTACTGCGCTTCCCTGCCGTATGCGCCGACCACGTACTTACTCATCGTATAGTACTTCGACGGATACATACTGTCGGCATTAGGTCTTGTCTGTATGATCGCCGTGTTTATTCCCGTGTCAACGAGTCTGTCAAACACAGCTTTAACAAGCGGTATAAACTCCTCTTTCGGTCTTTGCTGTCCGTCCTTACAGTATATAGACCACATATCGAACTGGGAAAGCCACATTGCTTTTACATTTTCATAGTTAATCATTTTATATTTCCTCATCTGTATTTCTTTTATATCCTTCTCCGAAAACGGACGTTGCGGAGGTTACAACAACAAACGCTCCTCCGTCCTCACACCTTACAATATCCTTTGCCTTGGGCAGATTTTTCGAATGCAAGACGCACATAAGAACTTCCTTTTCGGAATTCGTATACGCACCGTGTCCGTCAAGAACTGTCACACCCGTTTCAAGTTCAACGAGCAGTCTTTTTGATATTGCATCCGACTTTTCCGAAATTATATACACAATTCTTGCCGAGTCCGTTCCGTAAAGCACCGTATTTATTATACGCGTCTGCAAAAATGATGCAACCGCCGCGTAAAGTGCCGATGAAACATTACCGAAAGCAACTGCCGATACTGCGATTATTGCGCAGTCAATACCGAAGAAAAGACTTCCCGTGCTTATGTGTCTGTACTTTGTGCGCAGGAGCCTTATTATTATATCCGAACCGCCCGTCGTTGCTCCTGCCCTGAAAACAAGTCCTATACCGACACCCGTCAAAAGCGCACCGAATATTGCCGCAAGCAATACGTCATCCGTCAAAAACACGTTATATCTTGCAACTACATCCATAACGAACGACGATAAGGCGA
Source organism: Eubacteriales bacterium (assembly GCA_045612465.1). GTDB lineage: Bacteria > Bacillota > Clostridia > Oscillospirales > CAG-272 > RGIG7213. The sequence goes on along the minus strand of JAZKZC010000083.1, from coordinate 36,285 downwards.
CTGTGTAGAACGTTGAAAGAATGAATCTTCCTCCGAATTTGACAGCACCGAGTATCAGTATCGGAATATTGATGACAAATGACCACGTACCCGTGCTCATAATTCCGACAGTTTTATCGAGGATAATTGAAATACCCGAAACACCGCCCGGTGCAATATTGTTACTGTCGAAGAAAAGTACGACACCGACGCCGTATATAACGGCGCCGAACGTCATCAATAAAAAATTGTATACATCAAGTCTTTTAATTTTCATATTAATTCATAAACGTAGGACCTATATTTCTTTCCGCGATAACATAAATAACGTAATCGGGTTTAAGTTCACGCAAAACATTGTAATCAATTTCGTAATTCCACATTTCTTCAATGTAAAGCTCCGAAAAATGTTCGCCTATCTGCGGTATCAACTGCATTGCGTACGAGTCACGTATGAGATATGCTGTGGGAAGCTCATCATTGCTTACCGTGAATCTTATATCTTCAACTCCCTCGGGACGCGATATAGTATCGGGTTTATCATACTGTTCGTTTATCTTACTTTCACCGCGGAGTACGAGGTGCGGTACGTTTTCTCTTATTCTGTTGTCAATATCGAGGAAGCCCGCAAGGTCACCGCCTATATCTTCGTTGTATCTTATTTTGAAATCGTTGAGGCTGTACGGTGCTGCAAGCGGATGCTTTTCGGCAACCTTTTCCATAATTGCGCGGTAACCGAAATATGCGCCAAGCTCCGTCCAGTGTGTGTCCGTCTGATAATACAGCTTGCCGATGTCCTTATTTTCAAGCATAACATCGGAAATATCAATGGCTGTAATTCCGTCGATTTCGGAAATACTTTCCGTAAACAGCTCAAGTCTGCTCTTATTTTTCTTCGAAACACGCGAAGTTATATCTTCGGGAAGCCCCTCCGAGCCGTATATTGTTGCGGGATTGGGCGCGCACAGAATTATCATTTCCGTATTTTTACCCGTGAACTTTCTTATCTCGTTGAGCTGTATATTGAACTGACGCTGTAAATACGTAAGCTGTTTGTCGGCAAAAGTATTTTGCTTTGTGAAATCTCTTATCGTTTCCGTATAGTAGAGTCTTGAATCTGTTCCGATGATCACCGTATCGCTTTGCGCAAGAACGTTTGACGGTGTGACGGACACGGGAGCTGAAATGCTCTTGCCCTCTTTTTCCGCCGTTATACTTATACTGCGCGTACCGTTTTCAACGGAGATTATGAACAGCCCGTCGTAACAAACGGTACTTGAGGATTTGTTCCCCGCTTTTGCTTCTATCACCGCTCCGTCCTCGGCTTTACCGAATATGACAGTGGTTCCGCGCTCAACGCACAGCGATGTGTATACAACGGGTTTCGCGGTTTCGGTACCGTTATCAGCGCCGCCGTTATATGAGTTAATGGCAGAATCATCGAGAAGAACGTCGATTTCATCCTCTCTTATCACCTGAACAACAGCCGAAACGGTTTTTTCGGGTGTATGGAAGAATATGTCAGGCGTAACGGTAACGTCCGTATAAGTTGATGAAAAATACGTTTTGAGCATTGCGCGCTCATTTTGTGACGGAATCTGAATAAGCACCGATGAGGTGCCCGAAACACCCTGTGATGCTTTGAGCGACGTTACGGTAATTCCGTCTTTTTCTTTTGCTGTGTATCTTTTTTCGAGTGACGAAAGATCAACTGTATATGTGTTATTTTTAACCGACTTTTCGAGTCCTATGCAAAACGCAAGGTCTTTGCCGTCAGTTTCCGTCAAAGTTACATCGAGAGAATCAATACTCACATCAAGCGCGCTGTCCTTGACGTCATTCGGCATTTTCGTCCTTATGCTGTCGTAAACGTAATAAGCACCGACGGCATTTATTTCGTTTGACGTATTGTGATATAAAACGCGGTCGCTCTGCACTGCTTTCAGCTCATCCGCGAGGATGTCGGCATTTATTTTTGTGTTTTCAGAAAGATAGCGAAGAAGTCCCTCTGCACGCGTGTTTTCCGAAACAGCGTCACCGAACGGCGCCAAAGTATCATACACACTCTGACTGTTGGGTATTATATAAAGATAATAATCGGCTCCGCCCTTTTCGTATTCCAAGCTTATTTTTTCAAGATTATCAGTGATTTTTTTATACTGCTCGTCGGTATACCCGTACTCACCGCGGAAGTCCGCGCGGTAATCAAAGCTATCGTTTTTCACGGGGAAAAGAAATCCGTCATCTCCGCTTTTCACGTTATCCGACGACACGTTACCTGTAACGTTATATACCACCTTGCGCCAGATAAGCGACGGCGGGCCCGATATAACATCGGAAGCGCTGTGAGTGACCTTTTGGAAAAATCCCATTCCCTCACTTTGTGAATACCCCTCTTTATAAACGGATACACACGCGAGAACAAAGTAAAGGATTGCTGCTATAACTGTCACGCATACTGCTGTTATGATTGAAATTTTAACTTTTTTAGTCATTACCGATCCTCAATTACATTCATTTTATTTTAATCTCGTGAATAAATATATCACACTTGACGTATTTGCATTTTACCATACGGTTTATGATATTGCAATAAACAAGATTTAAAATAATTTAATTTTTGGGAGATTTTTCAATGGTAACATATGAAAATTTAAAAGGACTTTCTTCCGAAGAAGTCAGAATATCCGCCGAAAAATACGGAAAAAACACCGTAACGAAGCACAAACGCCATTCCTTTATAAAGCAGTTTATATACTCATTTAACGATCCGATAATCAAAATTTTACTGTTTGCGCTGTTTTTGAATGCAATCTTCTGGTTACGTGATTTCAACCCGTACGAGGCCGTCGGAATTCTTTCTGCAATTCTCATTTCAACGCTTATTTCTGCCGCTTCGGAGTACGGTTCAGAGGGAGCGTTTTTGTCACTCCTTGAAGAAAGCGAAAAAAGCACCTGCACGGTCATGCGAAACGGCACGCTTTGTACGATTTCATCCTCGGAGCTTGTCTGCGGTGACCTCGTAATGCTCATTTCGGGCGAAAAAATATATGCCGACGGTGTAATAATAAACGGACGGATAAACGTAAATCAAGCGGCATTGAACGGCGAAAGCCGTGAGGTCGTCAAGCTTCCGTGCAAGGACGATAAACTCGGTGACATTTCTTCGCAAAACACACTTCTGGCGGGAGCTGTCATTTGCGAGGGCGAGGGTGTAATGCGTGTAATGCAGATAGGCGACAGAACGTATTACGGCAAAATAGCGGGCGAGCTACAAGTAAAAAGCGCAGAAAGTCCGCTTAAAGAAAAGCTCGGCAAACTTGCAAAAACAATAAGCAAACTCGGATTTCTCTCCGCATTTTTTGTGGCATTTGCAGACCTTTTTAACACCGTGGTTATAGATAACGCATACAACCGTGAACTTATTGCGTCATTCATATCGACTCCCTCTCTTTTGTTCGGCGCACTTCTGCACGCGCTGACGCTTGCTTTAACTGTAATTATAGTATCTGTTCCCGAAGGACTTCCGATGATGATCGGTGTCGTTTTGTCCGCGAACATCAAAAAAATGAAAGATGACAACGTGCTCGTGCGTAAGCCCGTGGGAATCGAAACAGCAGGATGCATGAACATACTTTTCACCGACAAAACGGGAACGCTTACATACGGTCATCCGAACGTAACGGAAGTGATACTTTCAAACGGAAACACGTTATCGCTGTCACAGTTTAAAAACACCGATGCTTATATCAGTTTCAGCGAATGTGCGGGACTAAATACGTCGTGCAAAACGAACGGAAATGAAATTATCGGCGGTAACAGCACCGACAGAGCGCTTTTCACATCAGCCGATCTGAAATGTGCCGACGGTATTTCGCTCATAAAACAAACTGAATTCACAAGCGAAAGAAAGTTTTCGTCGTGTCTTGCAAAGAAAGACGGCAAAAAGCGTTTTTATATAAAGGGCGCATACGAGGTACTTATTTCAAAATGTAAAAACGGTATCGATAAAAACGGAAATATTATTCCCGTTGACACTTCGTTTTTAAAAAACATCAAAGAAAAAGCAAATATGGCATGCCGTGTTGTGCTGCTTGCGTATTCGGATTCAGACGAAAACAGCCTTACGCTTATATGCGCCGCTGTTATGAAAGACGGTTTGAGAACCGAGGCAAAGGGTGCCGTCACACGACTTCACAGCGCAGGTGTTGATGTCGTTATGATAACGGGCGACAGTCCCGAAACGGCAAAAGCCGTGGCGGTGCAAGCAGGTATAATCACTTCGAAGCGCAGGCGTATCGTGACGGGTGCGGAAATGGCAAATCTTACGGATAACGAATTGAGGCAGATACTACCCGACGTCGCCGTCGTTGCGCGTGCTTACCCAGAGGATAAAAGCAGGCTTGTGCGGATTTGTATGGAGGACGGACTTGTAACGGGGATGACGGGCGACGGCATAAACGATTCACCCGCCTTGAAGCGCGCAGACGTCGGTTTTGCCCCCGGTTCCGCCTCTGACGTTGCGAAGCAGGCATCCGACATCATAATACTTGACGACAATATTGCGTCGATAACGAAAGCCGTAACGTACGGGCGGACGATATTCAGAAGCATCAAAAAATTTCTTATTTTCCAGCTTACGATGAATTTCTGCGCCGTGGCAATTTCTCTTTTCGCACCGCTTATAGGCTGTGAAACACCCGTAACGGTTCTTCAGATGCTCTGGATAAACATAATCATGGATACGCTGGCAGGGCTTGCATTTGCAGGTGAGCAGGCACGTGAGGAATATATGAAAGTACCCCCGTCTGGCAGGGGTGACGCCGTGCTTACAAAGCCTATGATGTACAACATAGTATACTGCGGAACGGTATGTGTCGGACTGATGCTGTGGTATCTTACGTCCGATTTTGTTGCATCGTTCTTCGGCGGTAACACGCAGGAATTCTACTGCGGATTTTTCGGACTTTTCGTATTTTCGGGAATATTCAACTGCTTCAACACAAGAACGCACAGACTCAATCTGTTTTCGCATCTGAAAGAAAACCGTTTCTTCACACCGATAATACTGCTTGTCATAGCTGTACAGCTTGGACTTATGTATTTCGGCGGAAGCATATTCCGATGCGCACCGCTCAGTTTATACGAGCTTGCTTTCGTATTACTTCTCTCCTCATTGATAATCCCCCTCGACCTTATTCGAAAATTAATTACAAAAAGAAATAAAATATAATTTTCCGCTTGACAACAGATACAGCAGGTATTATAATGATGTAAATAGGATATTATCTCATAGCCTATTTGCCGTTCGGCAGTATGTTTTCAAAAATTGAGGTTTACATATTATGTACGCAAGATGTTTTAAAAGATTATTGGATTTTTTCCTGTCATTTACAGCTTTGTTGGTTCTCTCACCGATATTTGTTATTTTGATAATAATAGGCGCTGTAGCTGTAAAAGGAAATCCTTTTTTCACACAGCTCCGCCCGGGTAAAATCGACAAAAAGACAGGTGAAGAAAAAATATTCAAACTGATAAAATTCAGAACAATGAGCAACGAAAAAGACAAAGACGGAAATCTTTTGCCTGATGAATTGCGCATAACAAAATACGGAAAATTTCTCAGGGGTACTTCACTTGATGAAATTCCCGAGCTTCTGAACATTTGCAAAGGAGATATGTCTATCGTAGGTCCCCGTCCCTTGCTTGTCAGGTATCTTCCCTACTACACGGAAAAAGAACGTCACCGCCACGACGTGCGCCCCGGTTTGACGGGCTTGGCACAAGTAAGCGGAAGAAATATGGTCAGCTGGGAAAAACGTTTTGAACTTGATGTAAAATATGCCGAAAACGTGACCTTTATCGGTGACGTAAAAATCATTATAGATACGGTAAAGTCCGTTTTGTCGTCCGATGATATTTCACTTAATGCCTTGGAGGATTTCGATGAATACCGCAGAAAGCAAGCGCTTAACACCGACATTAATACAGAAGCTGGAACAATTAAACAGTAACGAGCTTTACATAAAACGTGATGATCTTTTGCCGTTTTCTTTCGGAGGAAACAAAGCAAGAAAGGCTGTGTACTTTTTGGAAGACATAGTAAGAAATCACGCAGACTGTGTGGTTACTTACGGAAGCAACAGCTCAAATCATTGCAGAATTATCGCAAACATGGCCGCTTCAATGAAATGGAAGTGCGTCATAATCGTTCCGTCATCGGACGAAGAAAAGACATTCAATTCAATGATGGTCAGTTGTTTCGGCGCTGAAATAGTACTTTCACCGCTTTCAGCCGTTTCACAAACCATAGATGACGTTATGGCAAGCTTAAAAAAACAAGGCTATAATCCATACTTCATCATGGGCGGCGGCCACGGCAATCCGGGAACACAGGCATACGTTGACTGTTTTTCCGAAATAACCGACTACGAAAATGAAAATAACATCAAATTCGATTACATTTTTCACGCTTCGGGAACAGGCACAACACAAGCCGGACTTGTTTGCGGGAAGATACTTAAAAAAGCAAAAAACGAAATTGTCGGCATCAGCATAGCACGCAACAAAGAACGCGGCGGAAAAGTGGTTCAAGACAGTGTGAATGAATATATGGCATCACTTGGATCAAACGAAGATTATTCTAAACATATTATCTTCACAGATGACTATGTGCTTGACGGATACGGAAAGTATAACTCGGAAATTGATGATACAATAAAAGACGTTCTTACAAAATACGGTATTCCGTTAAACAGAACGTATACAGGAAAAGCGTTCTGGGGAATGAAAGAATATTTGAAAAAATTTGATATACGCGGCAAAAAAGTTCTGTTTATACACACGGGCGGAACACCATTATTTTTTGATTATTTAAAGGAAATTTGAAAATGAATATCTTAATATTGAGCGTTGGAACACGCAACAAAATAGTACAGTATTTCAAACGGGCGTTCGGAGGCAGCGGTAAGGTCGTTGTCACGGATATGAGCGAGATTGCACCCGCTATATACGAGGCTGACAAATTTTATAAAGTTCCCAGAATAACTGCTGACGGATACATAGACATAGTAATCGACATATGCAAGAAAGAAAGAATCGATTGCGTACTGTCGCTGATAGACCCCGAGTTATCGCTTCTTGCAAAACACAAAAAAGATTTCGAATCTGCGGGTGTCACCGTGGTCGGCTCATCGTATGAGCTGTGCGAGCGTGCGCTTGACAAGATGGAAATGTTCAACTGGCTGACAGAAAACGGTTTTCTTTGCGCTAAAAGCTACACCGACAAAGAAGCATTTTACCGTGACGTCGAAAGCGGATATATAACATATCCCGTTTTTGTAAAGCCTGTTCGAGGAAGCGCAAGTATCGCAATATCGAAAGTATATGATAAGAAAACGGTTGAACTGCTTTTCGAACACAATGACAACCTGATGATACAGGAGTTTTTGAACGGACAGGAAATAGGCGCTGACGTATATATTGATATGATAAGCGGCGATGTCGTTTCTATCTTCACAAAAAAGAAGATAGTTATGAGGGCAGGCGAAACAGATAAGGCTGTTTCTTTCAAAGATGAAAAGCTCTTTTCGCTTATTGAGGACTTTGTCAAGAAAAGCGGTTGGTCGGGTCAGATAGACATTGATATTTTCGATGTTAACGGCGAATATTACATTTCGGAGGTAAATCCCCGTTTCGGCGGCGGATACCCCCACGCTTATGAATGCGGATGTGACCATATGACAATGATAGTGAATAATATCAACGGACAAGCGAATGAAAAAACTATCGGTCAGTACGAAGAAGATATGTATATGATGAAATACAACGACGTTCTCATCAGAAAAATACAGAATTTGTGATTTTATTACAAAACAAATTGAGGTGAAATTATGAATACGATTAAGATAAACAAAGGATCGACACTGATGGTTGCGCACAGGGGTGTCAGCGGACTTGAAAAGGAAAACACGCTGCCTGCATTCGTTGCCGCAGGCAACCGTTCTTACTTCGGTATTGAAACGGACGTTCACAGAACCGCTGACGGAAAGTACGTTGTAATTCATGACGATGTAACGGGCAGAGTCGGTCAGGATAATATCGTTATTGAAAACTCGACATACGATCTTATAGGGAGCGTAAAGCTTTACGATATTGACGGAAAAACAACAAGAACCGATTTACGTGTTCCCCTGCTTTCCGAATATATAAGAGTATGCAAGAAATACGAAAAGATCGCCGTGCTTGAACTTAAAACGATATTCACAAAGGAACAGGTTGCGGAAATCGTTGACATCATCAAGGAAGAAAATTATCTTGACGGTGTTATATTCATCTCCTTCCACATTCAGGACCTTATTTATTTACGTGAGCTTTATCCCGATCAGCCTGCGCAGTTTTTGACGGGTGAGATAAGTGAGCGCACTATAGGTTGGATGAAGGATTACCGTCTTGACCTTGATGCGCATTACCCTTCCATCACGGAAGAAAACCTCAAAATGCTTCACGATCTCGGCTTGAAGGTAAACGTCTGGACGGTTGACGATCCTGCGGTAGCTGAAAAGCTCATTTCTTGGGGCGTTGACTACATCACGACAAACATTCTTGAATAAGACAGTATACCGAATACAAAAAAGATTTGTGTAAAGATAACCCCCCGACAGGTTTTCAAAAATCTGTCGGGGGGATTATTTATTCGGTTATAAATTTATCCATCCATTCTTTAGGCAAAACATATTCTGTATCATCAATTGTAATCGAATAGGCTTTATCATCAAAGGAATATACATTCAAACGAATAACTAAATTGAGGTCATCCTGCAAAACTCCGCAAACATATCCGTAAAGATAGCAGTTTTCCATTGTTCCGTCTGATCGTTCTATCAAATCATAGAGTCCTGCCTCTTTTGCTGTTTGTCCGTTTCTGATTTCATCAAGAAATTGATTACATTCGGTTATTCCTTGATTTGAGATCGTTGTTTTCTCATCCAAAATTGAATCTTTCACAAACTCAAATCTGATGCAGTTATCAAGAAGAACTTCCTTTTTCAGGAGCTCGGATTTGACATATATGCTCTTAAATTCATTATCGGGTAAATATCTTACCAAAACATCTTTACTTTTATTAACAGAATACATACCTGTTTTAATTTCTTCGATCAGATGAGTAAAGGTCTTTTTTTCTCCCTTTACATGGCTGAGAAACTCTCGTTCTCCGAAGCACCAAACTCTGTCCTCGATACCGACAAAAGTATATTCGGTACCGTCTGTTGACACAACGGTTCTGTTTTCTGTTTCTGTAAACTCAGTCTTGTCAGCACAAGCAATAAAAGAAATGATAATCACAAAACTGATAAGGATCATTGCTATTTTTCTCATAATTTCACCTCACGAAGAATCAGTATGTTTGTCGAAGTTTGTTCAACGCAGGCAGTCTGGTATGTCTGCCCCTGCGTTTTTCTGAACATCATTATTCTGTTTGAGATTTTTCTGTGAGCTTGGGCATAGCGGCAACGTATATGTACCCAACAATTCCGAGCCAAAAGCACATAATAAACGCATTTGCATCCTTGCCGTAGCCTTTATCTAATGCAAGCTTTTCAAACATTTTTGCCACTTTATAATTAACAATCAACCATATGCACAGCAAAACTATACCTAAAACTATACCTAAAACTATTTCGTCAACAACCATTTTCATTCTCCTTTACATAAAAATATTAAGTTGCATATATATTATATCACATTGTTTAGTGCTTGTAAATACTGAATTTATCAATTATTTTTTATAAGGTTAATTTTACAGTATTCAAGCAATTCCGAAACGGTTATTTTTTTTACCTCTGTAAATGGCTCTGTACTGCAAGCGGAGAGGATAACGTCACCGTCATAAAGTGTCATAAGCTTGAATTTACCGTTTTCGGTCTTGTTTTCGGAAAAATCATAGTTTTTCATTTGACCTGCAATGCCTGTGCCGATACACTTTAAAATACTTTCTTTAAGTGTCCAGAGCGTTGTAAATTCCATTTGCGGATCATCGGCTGAGATAACCGCATTTTTCTCATTTTCGGTACAAACACGGCGCATAACAGAGTCAAAATTCAAAGCTTTCGTTTGTATGTCAACACCAACAGGCACATTTTTGACAGCGCACGCTGCTGCACCTTTCGTATGGCTTATATTGAAGTGAAACGACGAATTTTCAAAAAAAGGCTTACCGTGTTCGTTATAAGAAAGTGTGTGGCAGCCGTCCTCACCTTTCAAATGCAATGCATATAAAAGTAAGACATACGACACGGCGCAAAGCACGCTGTCATCGTATTTTTTATATCTTTCTGCTTTTTTCCTGCGTTCACCGTCAAGCACATTCAGAAAGGTCCGGTACTGCTCCTCGGTAACGGTATTTACATCCGTACAATAAAGTAACATATATTTATCCTAAAAATATTTTTCGTATATTTTCTATCTCTTGTTTTGTAATTCCCGAAGAAAGAATAAAACTTTCGCATTTTTCGCCCACTGTATCGTTTTCTTCTCCGTATTCATCGAGAACGTGCAAAAATCCTTTGAACTGTTCGGAGTCCGAGCTTCTTTCACCCCACGTTGAAAGCGACGTTATTTCATAGTCAAGAAACAGATCATCAAGCTTTACACCAAGGATCGCGGAAAGCAAGAACGCAACCGTTCCCGTTCTGTCAGCACCGCCCCAGCAGTGCATATAAACGGGATAATTTTCAGCATTTGCAAGCACGGAAAATATCTTTTTGCAGGTTTCTTTATCATTCATAAAATCAGCGTATGCGGCGCAAGGAATAAGCGCAAGACTGCAATTTCCGCCGATTTTCGATGAATCTATCTTCCCTACTGCTTCACCTCGGAGGTCAAGGTCTGTTTTTATACCAAGGTCCTCCGCCAGAACCTGCCGCCCTTCATCTTCGATCGTATAGTGAAATTCCATTTCACAGCCCCTGAAAAACATTCCCTGCTTTATTTTTTTGCCGTTTTTGCCCGTCCAACCGCCTATATCCCTGATATTTCCGAGTCCTTTGGCATATATCCATCTCGGCGGTATATCGGACACGGTAAATGAAAAAGCATCGGATATATCGGTTATTTCACCGCGCGACGTACTGCAAACTCTCCAGAAATATTCAGTACCGATTTCAAGATTAAATATAACTGCTTTGTTTTTTTCGGTTTCGTATACTTTATATTCCGAAAAATCACTTTCCTTCGACAGGTGTAAAAAAAGCGTTTGGTCATCGAAAAATTCCCCGTCCCAGCTTACCGTCACGGGATTCGGAAACGTTCTTTCTTCCCTTTGCTTTATAAGGTTAAGATAGTCAACCGAAGCTTCTTTTCCTTTGTTTCCGCCGTAAAACAGAAATTCCTTTTGCAGTTCGGTGTGAATACTTACCGTTTCTTTATTTTTCGGTGAATGTACGTTTATTTTCATCTGCATTTCTCCGTTAAATTACCTTTTACATTTGTATGATACCACATTTATAAAAAAAAGTAAAGTGCGTGTTGTTTTTTCAGAACATAATTTCATTAAATACTTAAAAATAATTGATTTTTTGAAAATCTGTGGTATAATGTATATATATTATAAAGCCACAAGCGGAAAGGATATCTTATGAAAAAGAGATTACTTTGCGTGCTTTTGAGCCTTTCGCTTCTGTTTTCTGCCTTTGGAACTGTCGTTGCAGAGGAAGTTACAAGCGATTACGTGCTTGACAGCGCCACAAAAACGTACACCGTTTATACGGACGCAGGTTTCAGGACTGTTGCGGACTTAATAAACGGAGGCAATTATTCATACAATATCTCACTTGCAGATAACATCGCTTTAAGCCAAGGCGTCAGCATCGGCACAAGTGAGTCAAATCCGTATTCGGGAACGATAAACGGAAACGGCTACACGCTTTCGTCGGTTACGTCAAACGTAAGCGGCGACGGTCGTGCTCTGATACTTTACAGCGGCGGAATGACCGTAAAAAATCTTCACATCAGCGTTAACATCGACGCAGGCACATCCTCATACGTTGCGGGATTTCTTTACAAAAACGTATCGGGTGCTGTTTTTGAAAACTGCTCTGTTTCGGGCACTTTAACAGGTGGGGGTTACATAGGCGGTTTCGTTGCGCTCAACTCATCATCGCTTACAATAGACGGCTGTTCTTCAAGTGTGAACATAACAGCAAGCGCATCAACTGCGGGCGGATTTGTAGCAACATCAACAAGCACCGTTACGATTAAAAATTCCGACGTGTACGCATCCACCATCTCATCGACGGGTTACATAGGCGGTCTTGTTGCGCTTTCATCGGGCAGTCTTTCAGTTGATAACTGTTCCGTTTTCGGCGTTACACTTACTTCGACAGGAAATTACGTCGGAGGTGTGCTCGGCCGTCTTAACGGTACGTACCTTTACTGCGAAAACGTGGCTGTTGAAGCCGATATTTCCGCTGTATCAAACATAGGCGGTATACTCGGCGGCGACGGATATTCGGCGTCATCCGCATCTAACATTACAACATATCCCGAGATAATCTGCGAAAACGTCGTAACAGCGGGAAGCTACAACGCTTCAACATCTTATGCGGGCGGTTTTATCGGTTATAACGTAAACGTCGCCCTCACGCTTACAAACTGCGTTTCGTTTGCCGACCTTACTTCACCCGACTACGTAGGCGGTTATGCCGCACATCTGCGCGGAGGTGTTTACAGCTTCACAAACTGTATCTACGCAGGAGATATGAGCTGTGCAGGCACATATAAAGGAAACATAACCGGCTTCGTTGAAATAAAATACGCAGACCAGACGGCAACGCTTCAGAACTGTTACGTTTGGGGTGCTTCAAAGGTGGCTATGACGACACAGATATCGATAGCATCGGGTGTTACAGCCTCTATCACCGTCGACGGCGCATCAACAACCTGGGCAGACGCAAAAGCGTCAAATCTCACAGCCGCAGGTATAAAATCAAGAATAACAAACAATATGAAGAGCTTTAACGATGAGCTTGTTTCCCTTGCGGAGTACTGCCAGAATGAATACACAAGCGGACGTCCCGGCGCACTTGCGGTAAGCGAAATTGCAAATGCTCCGACAGACTCATCTTATGAGTATATCGAAATCGTCAACACGTCGAAAAACGATGTTGCGCTCGACGGATATACGATAGTCAGAAATGCTTGCGCAAACACAGGTGTATCGCAAAGAAACGTCATTCAAAGACTGATGGGTACAAACGACACACTTGTACCGAGCAATATTGCATCGCTCAACATCAAAGATACGGGCATCGTGCTCAAGCCCAATGAAACGGCGCTTTTGTGGATAGTTTCATATAAAGCAAGATTAAAGACCGTAGCTGATTTCAATTCATATTGGACAAATCTCGGCAACGATATGGCGGGTGTTAAGGTTGCCCGTGTTACACAGTTCATCGGCACTACAGACCTTTTCCCCTCAACTGCGATAAACTCAAAGTGCGGAAACGGATTTTTGCCTGACAAGTATGTGGCTTGCACCATTTCGCTTGTCAATGCCGAAAATTCGGCAAAGAGAGCATCAAACGGCTCACCCTTGAGCGAGCTTACACTTCCCTTGACATCGGCTGATACAAATATGCTTCTCGACCTTTCCGACAGCTTTGCAATGTATTTCACGGGAACATCGGCGCAGACGGGTTACGTTTATAACTACTACGATTTCATTGACGAGGAATCGTTCCGCCGTGCTCTTTCCGAATACTTACCCACGATAGTACAAGAACAAAAAAGCAACTATCCCTTGTCAGTCATACACAAAACGATGGTAACGGGAATTCTTGACGGCTACGGACTTCCCAAAATTCACAACTACCTCAATTCATCTGATACATCGGTCAACTATACGCCTTATATCGACGGCGGAACACTGAACTCAACACCTACACCCGGCAAGCGCATTTCAGGTCAGCACGTCAATATAAACCCCGACACCGTAACGGCGGTTGATTCCGATACAGTAACGATAACGGGATATGCAAATAACACAGCTTTCGCTGAGGTCGGCTTTACCGTTTATACAACAGATGCTGACGGCAGCGCAAAAAATATGAATAAGACAGGCTTTACAAGCAATGTCGACAGTAACGGCAAATTCACGGTAACTTTTGATTCTTTCCCGATTTCGGAAGGTGACATTATCGGCATCGTTCCCATGGGCAAGAATACAAACGGACAGATCTCCGCAGGCAAAAATATACTTCAAAGATACCCCGAAAAGACGATAAAGCTGTATTCTTCATACGCAGATTCAATACGCATATCGTACTTCTCCGATGCAGAGGAAACGAAGGACTTTACGGGTTATTATGAAGCGGCAAAGCTGTTTGCAGACGACCTTACATATTACACGGGTACATCCGTAACGCTTACACCGTTTGAAAAGCACGCATCATACAGACAGATCGTTATCTGCAGTCCGACTGCGGCAAAAGCATTTATGCCGTCTTCCCTTTCGGTCGGAGCAAATCAGTATGCGATATTCGGACGCTTCGGCAACATATTTATCGTTGCGGGCAACGCACTTGCGGCGGAATACGCTTCGCAGACAATGGTAAAAGCACTCAAGGCATCGAGCGGTGAATTTGATCCTCTGACATTATGCACAAGCACGGCAACAGCATTTGATTACAGTAAAAACACGCTTTCACTCACAGAAGGCGCAGACTACCGTATAATGACGTGTAATGTCGAAAGATACGAGCTTTATCCCAACCTCGACAGAATAGCGGATTTCGTAAACGCATTCAAATACTATTCTCCCGATGTTATAGGCTTCCAGGAATACTGCGCTACGTTCACGTCAAACCTTACACCGAAGCTTCAGCAGCTCGGTTACACGGTGCTCGGAAACGATATGTCAAGCGGTGCGCAGAACTACACCCCTCTTGCATACAAGACATCACGCTTTACGTGTGTTGAAAAGGGTTGGTTCAAGCTGTCGGGCGAAAGCACATACCCCGGTCACAACGTAACTTGGGCAGTTTTGCAGGACAAAACAACGGGTGAAAAATTTGCGGCATCCACAACACACTTCTTCCACCTCAGCGACAGAACGCAAGCTGACCCCGTCCGTGCGATAAATGCGCAGGAGATCGTCGATCTTTCAAAGCGCATTATTGCAAAACACGACTGTGCGGTTTTGAATATGGGTGACTATAATACTTACACGACTGACGTCGGATACCCCAACTTCTTCACCGACGGCGTGCTTCGCGAAGCAAGATTTTCTTCCGAAAGAGGTCTGTTTTTACAGAGAACCTCTCATCCGGAGGGTGCATCAACTCCCGCATCGGGTTCTTTGACATTGGCGCTTGATTTGTTCTTCGTATCCGAAAAAACAAACGTTGTCCGTTTCAGACCCCCGATGAACTTAACAACAGCAACAATGTCGGACCACTTCCCGTCATACGTTGATTTTTCAGTTAAAAAGACAGCCGAAAAGCTTGATACTGCGCCAAGATCCGGCATCACGCTTGAAAGCTACGGAAACGATTCGGTTATAAAAGTTCCGCTCGGCACAAAGACAAGCGACATACTTTCGGCATTCGGAAGCGACGTCAGACTTGTCGGCGAGGGCTATACGGGAAGTACGCTTACAAACGGCATAGGAACTGCATATATCGTCGTTGAAAATGACGTTAACGGTGACGGTGTCATAAACGGTAAAGACGTTATAAGAGCAAAAAAATATATGCTCGGCACAGAAAACAATAAGATAAACATTATTGCGGCAGATAAGAACAATGACGGAAAGATCAGTTCCTCCGAAATTGATTCGCTCATAAATCTTATCACAGATTAAAGGCATACACACTACGCATACAATAAATAAGCCGTGGCACGTAATATCTGCCACGGCTTGTTTTACTGTTTCTTCTGTAACATATAAAAACAATAAGGTCGGTACATTCATACCGACCTTATTATGTAACTGAATTATTCTTCTACGATTTCAGCTTCGGGAGCGTTGTTCTTTACGCTTTCGATACCGTTTTCGCAGCTTGCCTTAGTCTTGTAACCTTCGGACGTTGCGATAACTTCGCCGTTCTTTGCCTTAAGACGGAAGCGGAATTCGCCTGCCTTATCTTCATACATTTCGAACTTGGGGTGCTTAACTGCAACAACGGGATCAACCGTCTGGTCTTCAACTTCGCCTACGCAGTTGTTCTTTACACTTTCGATACCGTTAAGGCAAGCAGCCTTTGTTGTGTAAACTTCAGATGTTGCGATAACCTGACCGTTTGTTGCCTTGAGGTCAAACTTGATACCTGTTGCTGTTTTTCTGACTACAAATTTTCCCATGATTTTCTCCATCCTTAATTATATTTATCGGAAAACCGATAATTTATGTACTACCGATATTATAACACATAATAAATTATTTGTCAAGTACAGCAAGATGTTGTATTTTTATGCGTTTTTAAATGTATAAAAACATCAAAATAATAACTTTTTTCACTTATGATATTGACAATATCCGACTTATGATATATAATACCTATGTTAAAATATAAATATGTGCACATAAGCACACTAAAGAAAGGGTTATAATTATGAAGAAGATCATTTCCTTCGTTCTGGCGCTCTCGCTTCTTGCTGTTTGCGCTGTTTCCTTTGCTTCTTGTTCAAAGGAAGACGAAAACGTACTTAAAATGGCAACAAACGCAGCATTCCCTCCCTATGAATTTTACGAGGGTGAGAAGATTGTCGGTATCGATGCTGAAATTGCTGAGCTTATCGCAAAGGATCTCGGCATGACACTTCAGATCGTTGATACAGAGTTTGACTCTATCATCACGGGTGTTACAGAAGGCAAATACGATTTCGGTATGGCAGGTATGACAGTTACCGAAGAAAGACTCAAGAGCGTTAACTTCTCATCAACTTACGCTAAGGGTGTTCAGGTAATCATCGTTAAGAACGATTCCCCCATTACATCCATTGACGACCTTTTTGCTGACGGCGCAACATACAAGATCGGTGTTCAGCAGGGTACAACAGGTGACATCTACGCTTCCGATGACTTCGGCGAAGACAGAGTTACAAGCTACAACACAGGTGCTGAAGCAGTTCTTGCTTTGACAACAGGCAAGGTTGACTGCGTTATCATCGATAACGAGCCTGCAAAGTCTTACGTTAAGACATACGAAGGTCTTAAGATTCTCGACACAAAGTACGTTGAAGAAGACTACGCTATCTGCGTAAGCAAAGAAAATGAGGACCTCCTCAAGAAAATCAACGATTCGTTGAAAAAGAACACCGAAAACGGTGAGATCCAGAAGATAATCGACAAGTACATCAAGCCTGATTCCGCTGAATAATTTGTGCTTTTGATTTGATTAAAAAGGGGTTACCTCACGGTTGCCCCTTTTATATATTAAACGAGGTGGTATTTAATTATGATGTTCGCGTCAATCGGACAATGGTTCAACGAACAACGTGAACTGTTTATTCTCAATTTTATAGATGAAAGCAGATGGAAGCTGCTTCTGACGGGTCTTGGCAACACGCTTCTGATAACGTTATTTGCAACGCTTATCGGTATACTTTTAGGTATAATAGTTGCCGCCATCCGTACGACATACGACAAAAACGGCGAAGCAATGGCGTTTCACAAAAGCGCAGGCTACTACGTTTTAAAAATTGCCAACGCTCTATGTAAGCTTTACCTTACGATAATGAGAGGTACGCCTGTTGTCGTTCAGCTTCTTATTGCATACTTTGTAATATTCGCATCATCTGACAACGGTATAATGGTTGCAATAATCGCATTCGGTGTAAACTCGGGTGCGTACGTTGCCGAAATTCTCCGCGGCGGTATTATGTCGATAGACAACGGTCAGTTTGAAGCAGGACGCTCACTCGGCTTCAATTACCTGCAAACGATGATATACATCGTCATTCCCCAGGCAATAAAAACAGCGCTTCCTTCCCTTTTGAATGAATTTATAGCACTTCTCAAGGAAACGTCTGTTGCAGGTTACGTCGGCCTTGTTGACATAACGAAGGCAGGTGCTATTATCAGAGGCAGAACGTTCTCTGCATTTATGCCGCTTATAGCCGTTGCACTTGTTTATCTCGTTCTTGTAACGATCCTTACATGGGCTGTTTCAAAGATCGAAAGGAGGTTGCGTAAGAGTGAAAGATAATGTTCTTATAAAGGTAGAAAACCTCAAAAAACACTATCTCGGCGGTAAGGTCAAGGCGCTTGACGGAATAAATGCCGAGATCAAAAAGGGCGAGGTCATCGTCGTTATCGGCCCTTCGGGAAGCGGTAAATCGACATTCTTGCGTTCGCTCAACCTCTTGGAGCTTCCGACAGACGGTAAAATAGTCTTTGACGGCGAGGATATAACAGCGGCAAAGGTAAACATCAACCGTCACAGACAGAAGATGGGTATGGTGTTCCAGCACTTCAACCTGTTCCCCAATATGACGATACTGCGCAATATGACGATAGCTCCGATGAAGCTTCTCGGCAAAACAAAAGAAGAAGCGGAAACACAGGCTATGGCGCTTTTAAACCGTGTCGGACTTGCCGACAGATGTAACGCTTATCCCAGCCAGCTTTCGGGCGGACAGAAGCAAAGAATTGCCATTGTGCGTTCACTTTGTATGTCGCCTGAAGTAATGCTGTTTGACGAGCCTACGTCAGCACTCGACCCCGAAATGGTCGGCGAGGTGCTTGACGTTATGCGTGAGCTTGCACGTGACGGAATGACAATGGTCGTCGTAACACACGAAATGGGCTTCGCAAAGGAAGTCGGCAGCCGTGTGATATTTATGGACGAGGGTAGAATAATCGAAGAAGGCACACCTTCCGATATATTCCAGAATCCTCAGAGCGACAGACTTAAAAGCTTCTTGATGAAGGTGCTTTAAAGCAGATAAAAAGCAGGGCTGATGCCCTGCTTTTATTATTTGTTTTATATTGAATATTTATTTTTGTACATTTCGTACTTTTCGGAAAATGCTGTGTTGATGCCCGATTTGACTTCATCAAGATACTTATGTACACCCTTTTCGCCCGAAATATCGATAAGCGTTACGGCGATATTCGAGCAGTGGTCGGACACACGTTCAAAGTTTGTGAGAAGATCCGAAAGCAAAAATCCAAGCTCGATAGTACAAGCGCCGTTCTGCAAACGGTCGATGTGCTTCGTTTTGATGTCAAGTATGAGGTCGTCTATTCGTTCCTCAAGAGGTTCAACATCAGCAGCCGCCATAACATTGTTTTCAGAGAATGCTCTGTATGTTATGTCGATTATTTCATCAAGCGCAAACTTCAGAATTCCGATTTCGTGATTTGCCTGTTCGGAGAACGAAATCTTCTTTTCTTTCATCTCTGTGAGTGTATCTACAATATTTACAGCGTGGTCGCCGATTCTTTCGAAATCGCCTATTGCACGCAGAAGCTTTGAGATCTGACGGCTGTCGGAATAAGTAAGGTCTTTACTCGATAGCTTAACGAGATACGAACCGAGCTGGTCTTCGTACTTGTCGATACTGCTTTCCAATTCGTATACCAGGTCTGCCGTTTTCTTTTCAAATTTATTGACAAGAGAAATAGCACCCTTTATAGTCTTTACAGAAAGCCCTGCCATATCCACCGTCACGTTGTTACATTCGGGAATGGCAAATGAGGGTGTGTGAAGCAAACGCTCGTCAATGAGGGGAGCTTCAACTGTTTTATCATCACCTTTGACAACGATTTCCGCAATCTTAATGAGGAGCTTGCTGAAAGGCAACAGCATAAGCGTTGTTGTGACGTTGAATATACTGTGTACGACAGCAATTCCGAATGCATCTATCGCCGTATCAAGGAATGCAAGCGTTACAAGATAGTCAACGAGGCTGTATACAGCAAGTATTACAACAGTACCTATAATGTTAAACGAAATATGGATGACCGCAACACGCTTTGCGTTTTTCGTAACACCGATACTTGAAATGAGCGACGTCACGCAAGTACCGATATTCTGACCCATAATTATCGGTATTGCCATTGCATACGTAATGCTTCCCGTTGAGGCAAGTGACTGAAGAATGGCAACCGACGCTGCGGAGCTTTGAATTATTCCCGTAAACAGTGCGCCTACAACAACACCGATAACGGGGTTATTGAACATTACGAGAATCTGCGCAAACGATTCGGATTCCGAAAGCGGTTCCATTGCATCGCCCATGAGCGACATACCGAACATAAGCACCGCAAATCCGACGAGTATACTTCCTATGTCCTTTTTCTTGGAGCTTTTCGCTATCATTATCATAACGACACCGATAAGCGCAAGAATAGCGGAGAAGTTTGCGGGCTTCAGCATACTGAGGAAAATGTTTCCGCTTGAGTCATCAATTCCCGCAAGCGACAAAAGCCACGCTGTGAGCGTCGTACCTATGTTTGAACCCATAATTGCGCTGACAGTCTGTGAGAACTGCATAACGCCCGAGTTTACAAGGCCGACAAGCATAACCGTAAAGGCCGATGACGACTGAATGGCAATGGTGATACCCGCACCGAGTAAAACACCTCTCGTAGTGCTTGAGGTAAGCGTATTCAACGCCCTTTCAAGCTTACCGCCTGCCATTTTTTCAAGTCCGTTTGACATTACCGTCATACCGTAAAGGAAAAATGCAAGACCGCCTACAAGCGAAACAATCATAGAAAAAATTTCATTTGCACCCATAAAGAAATCTCCTTTAATTATGATCAGTTTAATTTTACATATTAAAAAAAAGCTACGTAAAAAAAATATGTAAAAACAATGTTAACATTCATTAGTACAAGTGCTGTCGAAATTTGTATTTTTATATTGACAAGCGCAAAAAAATATAATAAAATAGATTTGGAAAATATAAAATTTTGGGGAAAAACAATGGAATTAATAATTAAAAAATTTGATGAACTTACGACAAATGAGCTTTACGAAATAATCAAAGCACGCATACAAATTTTCACCGTTGAGCAAAACTGCCCTTACCAGGACCTTGACGGAAAGGACTTTGACTGCTGCCACGTATTTTTTGAGGAAAACGGGAAGATACTTGCATATTGCAGAGTTGCACCGAAAGGACTTATTTACGACAACGTGACAATAGGCAGGGTTATAACCGTCGCACGCGGCACGGGACTTGGCAAAAAGCTTATGTTTGCCGCACTTGATACAGCACGCGAAAAATTTTCCGCCGACACGGTTTCAATCGGTGCGCAGATACAAGCACAGGGCTTTTATGAAAAGTGCGGATTTGTACCGACCGACAAAAAGTATACCGAGGACGGTATCCCCCACGTTATGATGTATAAAAACTTATAAAAAAACGATCCGCATCAACTCTGATGCGGATTATTTTTCAGTGTGACGCTTTCCATTCTTCAGCCTTTGCCGCTGACATTCTGGTGATATTTTCAGCAGGATGAGCTGACTTTTCACCACCGTTTACGTAGAGAAAATACTTACCGCCCTCTGTTACATAAAGGGATTCTTCGTATCCTTCGGGATCACCGAAATATCCGTGTGTGTATTTTTTAAGAAGCTCGGACGCTTCTGTATCATACTCAACCTTGCAGATAATTTTCTTCATTTCTACCCTCCTATAATTTTATTTTCGTTTGTTATACCACAAAAACGAAGTTTTTTCAAGTATTTTTTGTTAAGAGGGTGTATATCCTTTCAATATATCAAGCGCATTTTGCTTGTAAATATTTCCGCAAAGCATCGTTCCGTCGGGTTCGATACTCACCGACGTCAGATGAAACGGATCATCCTCGTACGGGTTTTTATATTCATTTACGTCTTTGAAATACTCCTTGAAATAAACAAGCGCGTTTCCTTCGGGAAATACGACATTACCGGAGCCTGTTTTTATATCAAGATACGAAAATTCCCCGAGAATTCTCCTTGTTTCGATATTGTAAGAATTATCATCCCCCTCGCTTACGAGCCACGCAGGCTGAAGTCTGATGTTTCCGCCGAGGAGTTTGATATATTCGGCAAACGTTTTTACGTATTCGAGCGGTATCGTTTCCTGATGAAAGGCATCGACCGACAAAAGTATATCGTTAACACCGCTTGAAACGATGTTTTCCGAAACTTTCTTTATAACTTCCCTGTCCTTGCTGAAAAAACCGTTAGTTATAAGCTGACGCTTCGGAATACCGAGGCGCGATGCCGTTTTATGAACGGCACACACGGCATCTGCAAACAACAGCGGTTCACCGCCGAAGGTCATAAATGAAGTTATACCGTATTCACTTGCAATATCCTCCAGTGCCTTTACCGCGTATTCACCCCGCACACTTTCCGCCTTCCCCGTGTGTTCCCCTTGCGAGCAATGCTTGCAATTTCCCGTGCAGGCATTCGTGATTATCACCTCTATGCGGTTTATATCCTTTACATACTCACTCATATTTTCACTTTCCCCTTGACATATGCCGAACTTTCAATTAAAATGATTATACCATGAGAAGCCTTCCCCGTCAAGGAGATATATATGAAAACAAAATATATAGTAAAAAGAATAAAACGCATGGAAAACCTTATGAACGAGGTTATTTTTGCATTTGAAGATTCCGAAAATTTCAGCGAAAACAAGACAATGGAAGAAAAACTGAAAATACTTACGGAATATATGGATTCGGGTTTATGGCTTTCGGACTATGAAAAACACGAACGCGGAGAGCTTCCGAAAAAATTAAAATGCGGTGTGCTTTCACAAGATACTTTGTATAATCTTATATGCGATACAGAACAGGCAAAAAGAGAAAAAAACAATGGAATTTGAAAAAATTCCATTGTTTTTTATTATTTATCCTCTTTTGAGCTTTTTGCTTAAAAGCACCGTTGATGCAAATGATATTACCGTTATAAGAGCCGTCAGAGGTATTATATCAAAGGTTTGAGGGTTATCGGCTTCCTCATCCACAACGAACACCACGTCAACCGTAACGCTGTGCGACGGCTGAATAAACGTGTAAGTTCCGTCTTTGTTGTCTGTAACGGAAATTATATTTCCGTTTGCATCCGTAACACACACACTTTCCGTTTTATATCCTGCTTCGGGTGTTACAGTTATCGTAACCTTTCCGTTTTCCTCACACTCCGTTTTATCGAGCGTTACCGTGCCGTGTTCGGTTTCGTTCAAAACAACCTTATAAACGGGCGCAGGTGCGTTCGGATCATCACTTACGTTTATTTCCGCCGTTGCGTAAACGCCCCATCTCGGATAATATGCACGAAGCGTTGCAGTACCGCTTCCGCTTGCAGTTATAACACCGTTTTCGTCAACGGTTGCGACAAACGGATCATCCGTTGTGAAGAACACTTCACCTGCAAGTTCGTTCCACGGAGCTGATTTTACGCTCACCCCGAATGTCATTCCCTCTGCAAGTTCGATTTTTTCAGTACCGCCGTTTATTTCCGCACACACGGGAATGCCGGGGATAAACTGAATTATCTTTGATGAATGTTTTATGTCCGATATATACGTTGTAAGCTCCATATCGATATAGCCGAACGAATTGAAATCATCGACGGAAGGCTCAAACGGTATGATAATGCCGTGGCTTTCACCCGATGCCAGAGCAGGTATTTCAATTTCACCGTAAAGCTCCGCTTCCTTCGTTCCGTCAAGCCTTGTAAGTCTTCCCACACAAGCTTCGGCATCCTTGTTTCCTATGTTTTTGACGGTTGCGTATACGTAATACTTACCGTTTTCAAGTTTAATCGAACGGTCGGAAATTTCAAGTACCTCTGTGTAAGGAAGCGCCTTTGTTACCGTGTCGGGATTCAAAATGTCAACGCCGCGCTCACTTACCGCAACTTCGATCGATGTTTCGGAAATGTCATCGGGAATGTTCCACGGAAGTGTTATTTTATACGTTTCCGCAGTTCCTAAGTGAACATCAAGCGATTCGCTTGCAATTACTGTTCTGACACCGTTTTTCACCGTGCTTACGGTATAGTCAAAGCCTTTTGTTGTTATCAATCCTTCATTCTGTACGGTAAAGATGATATTCTCAGTCGTGTTTTTAACGAGGCTCTGCGGCAGAATGACAGCATCATTCATAACGCTTACCGAGCCTTTGGGACTGAACTCTATCTCAACGAGCTGATTCTTTCCGTTTTGAATATTACCGTTTTCGTCTATCCAATGATCGTAATGATTTGAAACGACGTATATATCATTATCTTTTGTCATAACGACGTCAAATTCGTCTATGACCTTACCGTAATCGGTTATCTGTACAGCTTTTCCGAATCCCCAGTTTTCGTGTGTTTCGCTGTTGTCAACGTCAACCGATTCCCCGTCACTTTCCGAAACGTCGCGCTGGTAATGCGCACCGAACAGCTCAACACCGTCATCTCCCTCTTTTGTGTCTGTTGACGTATAGAATATGTATATATCGTCACCGTTCGTCACAAGACGGTAGTCAGCGATGCTGACAAAGGATGATTCGTCTTTCTGGAGATTTTCCTTTTCGGAGCTTATGTCATTGTTGTAAAGCTCCTCAAGCACCGTGCGTTCGTAGTATTCTGTGTCAATTCCAAGCTCACTTGCCGTCTTGCGATACCATTCCTTTTCTCCGTTTTCAGCGCTTTGTCTGTAAACAGACGATACGCCCGATTCGGAACCGAGCATCGCGCCGAGCATACTGCTTACATCCAAAAGGTTGAACAGACCGCCGTTTTCAAGCCATGTCAGGTACACAGTGCCGTCGATATTCGTAAGCGCGGGACTTGACTGGCTGACAGTGTCATTCGTTATCGGAATCGGGTAATACGCAATATCGGAATCAATGTCCGTCACTGCCAGAAACAGCTCTCTGTCAGCGTACGTATTAAGGTCAGCGTCCTCGTCGACGGTGTATGTTGCAAGCATATAATTTTTGCCGTTTATATTCGTTGTTTCGCTCTTGTAGTCAAACACAAGCGGATCTGTAAGAGTAGTGTGCTTAACTGTGATAAACTGCTCTGACTCTATCGTTCTTGCGGAAATATCACACTTTACGTATGCCATTGTTGAATACGTTGCGGTGAGGTCCAGAAGTCCTTCTTCCGTCTTTACACCGCTTATGTCACGCTTCATATAACTGCAGTAAAGCTTGTCGCCGACGATATTGAGCTGAGGCGCAAAGTTGAAAAATCCGTCATCAACAAGTGTCATTTCATTGCTGAATCCGCCGTTTTCATATACCGCAACGGATATACCGAGCGAATTGAGCTTATCGAAGTTCGTATCATCACCGTCAAACGTCTTGTTTGCATCTACCCACGCAACAGCAGCTTTACCGTTTCTGCATATAACAGCGGGATTTGTATCCATTGTTCCGTCATCGGCAACCATAGAGGGTGTACTCCACACACCGTCTTTATATACGGTGTAGAACAGTGCCATATCATTCAGAGTGCCGTTTTCTTTACCTCTGTTACCTATGAAGAACAGCATACGGCTTCCGTCATCAAACAGCATGAGCTTCGGTCGTGTACGTTCTGCCGCATCGTCAAGAAGCACGCTTCTGTTCACTTCCTCGGGTGTTGCTTTTACGAATCCGTTATATCCGAAATCCGACATATCGGATGTGCCCGCGTAATATTCGTGAAGCGCCGTTTCGGTATTCTTACCGCTTTGAGCCGAACGCATAGGATCACTTGACGCTGAAACAACATCAACGTGACCGCCTAAGAACGATACGCTCGTTTCACCCTCGTAAATACCGAATCCGTATCTGAAATTACCAACATCGAAATTGATGCTGAGACAAAGCAGGTCTATTCCTATGCCGCCCGATGCCATAAGCAAAACACCGTAATTTTCTTCAAAATCGGATGTGGGCAGGCTGAACTGCAAACCGTATTTTACATATCCTCTTGCCGAAAGCACGTTGCACATTCCGACACCTACCTGCGCCATAAGTGACGCTGTGAGTCCGAACACGGCATTTGTTTTTTCGAGTCTTTCATGGACGTTACCCGAATATTTGTCAAAATCACCTGCCGTAAGCACGTTATCCGCATTGTGTGAGGGGTAATATACAAGCGCATCCCCCTGGACAGAACCTGTTAAATTAAGGAATACTGGGACACCGTAAATGACGGTGTAGATATTTTGGCTGTAATTTGCCGCAACCGTTATACCTGCCGTACCTGAACAGAACACGTATTCCTGTGCCTCAGGGTCGTAGATAAAATCAAATGCAAGCAGTACCAAAACGTTGAATTTCATCGTTTTGACCTTACTGAAGCCTGCAAGCGGCTCTCTTGCTCCATCCTCCAAGCCCGTCTTGTACGTATCAAACACACGCTTCTGATATTCAAGGTCTTCGAGTTGTTTATTCAAAGAAGCCTTTTCCTCCTCAGTCTGCGCATTTTTCAAAGCTTCAATGGTCGCAAGCGCGCTGTTCTCCAGATTCTTTTTTGCTGTTTCTATATTGTTGAAATTCTCCTGAGCCTTTTGTGCCGCGCTGTTCAGAGATTTCAATTTATCAAGCTTTTCCTTAGATCCGAGCGACTGAGTATTGTAAGCCAGAACATCGGCATTGATAGAAAGCGTGTATCCCGTTGCTCTGCCCGTTGTGCTGTCTGCTTCCCAATCCGTTTTTGAAAAACTGAGAAGTCCCGAAGATGCGCTCGCACTCGCGGCGCCTATTATCGGAATATTTACCGCGTTCGTTTCGGGCATATCGTACGTTTTGGGGAATATGAGCGTATTTTCTATATAGAACGAATAGCCCGTTTCAACCTCGGGATGCGTAACGGTGTACGGATTGCCGTAAATGTCGTATTTTCTTTCAATGACGCGCACACGCAGACGGTCGCCGTTGTGGAATACCTGATTCATTCCGTCAACCGTAAGCACGAACTTACCGCCGCGAAGTGTCGTATCGGGGTTCTCGACCGTGAATTTGCCAAGTCGCGTGCCCGCTACGTCGTAAAGACCGAATTCGAGTCTTTCAACATACTTTACTTCGGAATTCGAAGTGTTGGAAACAACTGCCGTAAACGAAATCGAATCATCGAATATCCGCACGGAATTTTCATTTTCGTTCGTTACATCGTTGTTTGAGGAATTTGCGTATCTGTAGGTGATACTGAATACGTACGGTGCGCCATCGGGATATGACACTGCAGATTCCGTAAGCATGGTTGCAGCAGTGCCGTTTAATACCGTTCCGCTGAGTGTAAAATCAAACCGCTGCTTATCGTCACCGTTGAAGACGAGCATCGTGATGCGGTCGCCCACTCTGCCGTAAACGTAGCTTTCCGTATTGGGATCGCCCGTCGTAAACGTTCCGTCCTCATATGTCATTGTGCTGACACTCTCGATACCCTGTATCTTCTTCGTGCCGATGATCATTCCGTATTCATCGAATTCGTTCGTTTCAACTTCCTTTTGAATACCCGGAAGCACTACGATATAATCGGACACGGGAATACGTACATTTCCCTTTACCGTATCGAGTATTGTGGGATAATTCGTAACCACAGAACCGTTTACGGAAAATTTGACCATATCGCTTTTAAGGACTTTTTCGTAGTCGAGTATAAGCACGTTGTCGTCTTTATTCGAACGCGCTTCAAAGTGTAACTGCTTTGTTTTATAGACCGTATCGGTCATACTATCCGTTATGACGGGGATATATACGTATTCGTCATCGTCTGCGATCGAAACGATGTCAATCGTGTATATCTCGCCGGAAATCGGGTTCATTATCTCAAGTATATCAGCGCCGAACTTGTTTATATTGAGTATGTGTTTTCCGCCGAGTCCGTTTGCGCTGAGCGTGGAATCATCAACGAATCCCTGATATTCTATTCCGTTGACGGTAAAATACTTCTCTGCCCCGTTTTTGAATTTTATCTCTATTCTGTTGTCGTTTTCATCAACTGCGGGACGGATGTAGTATCCTTTTGTTTTACCGCCAGACAGGCAAAGTGTTGAAAGTCCGGGGAATCTGTAGTAATTTACACCTTCATCGGTAGAATACTCATAACCTACGGCACGGTAATGTATATCGTTACTTAACGCGCGAAGATCGAGCATGTCGCCTACGTGGAATATATAATCGCCTTTATTTGAGATGCTTGAACTTGCAAACGCCGCATCGACTCCGCCTGCAGCGCCGAGAACTTTTACGTTCACCATTTCGTATTCGTACAGAGGCTTGAAATGAAGCTTCTGGTAATAGCCGAGACCATAGTTGACAACTTCCTTCTGAAGCGAATCTATCCAATCTATGAAATACGAATCGTAAGGAACAGAGGTGAGGTTTTCAAGTATCTTTTTCTTCTGTTTTTCAACAGCCGCAGATGAATAATCGGCACAGGCGCCTTTGTCTGCCGCCCCATCATCAAGATATTTCAAAAAATCATCGGGGTACGTAACCGTTACGGCATTTTCGCCGGCATCGGGATTTATGGTTATTTTATATCCTCTGAGTATGCCGAACTTACCCGAATTTCCGTTTACCGTAACCTCGTTTTCCGTAAACACGAGATTTGTCACAGCCGAGTCGGGATTTGCATATATATCACGCGTCTGACCCGGGCCGATGGCAGGCTGTGCGCCGCATTTTACTGTCATCTGCACGGGTGTGAACATTGAGTATTCAGGCTCACCGTCGTTTACATTTCCCGTAAGATATTTGAGCTGTTCGGGATCGCTTATGCTTATGGCATAACGCTTATACATTGCCGCAACACCGAAAACTCTGAGATACGATTTAGGTGTTCTGTTCTTTTCGTCATCAATAGCATCAAACGAAACATGGAACATTTTATTGTCTTTGGTGCTTTGGATATTATCCATTCTGATGACGGCATCAACTGCGTTTCTGTCAAATTTTCCTCCGACGTAATCGTTCTTACCGAGCGTCGTTGAGTTTATTCTGAATTTCTGACCGCCGCCGAAACTTGACGTTGACTGTATATCGCCGGCAACGTACTGATAGTACACACCGGGCATCTTAACGTCGCTGAGCGTCCAGATTTTTCCCGTTTTTCTTGTAAATCCGCTGTAATATGCAACATCGCCATAGGATGTATGCTGTGTTCCCGTATCAACGTAAACACACTCAAGCGTTCCAAGACCGCCGGGTTTGTCACCGCTGTACTGGCTTGTCGAATAATGGAAATAACCGCCTTTATCGGATGACAGAGCAAAGTAATAACAGCCGACCTCAACAGCAGGCTCGTACGATGTATCCATTATCCTTCCCGTAGGCTCGCCGGGTGTATATTCAACCGTATAAAGCTTATTTGTGCCGTTTATATTTTCGCCAAAGTAAATCGTGAATGTGCTTTTCTCAGAGGATGTAAGCAGATCGGGTGCGCCGTTGGCTTTTGAAATATTGATCTGCGCCGAAACGGTCTTACCTGCATAGCAAGCCTTGAAATCATCAAGCGTAACCGAAAAATCACCCTCACCCGCAACATTCAGCTTTACCTTTTTCGTCATTTCGTAAGGCATAAACGCGAGCGTCGTATCGAGCGCTTCATAGTTTATACCCGCCTTTGCCGTATCGCCCGACGTGTAGATACGCATATCGACGAGCGAATATTCGGCACCCGTTCTCGCTATTTCGAGCGTTACGGTATCACCGTTTGAATCATAATCGGTCTTTGTAAATGATATTTCCGAGCGTACAACGGGCTCGTTATCCTTGATCACTACGGAAATGCTCGGCACCTCGTACACCTCAGCGCCGACGGCATTCGTTAAAAGCAGAGAGAAGTTTTCGTCCCCTTCTGACACATCATCATCCATAATTCTGAACGATACCTTCTTTTCATCCTCGCCCGCTTTGAATTTGAGCGTCACACTTGATGAATGGTCGAACTCGCTGACAACCTCAGGGGTCACACCGTCGATCACCGACTGCAGCATATCAACGGATTCAGTGGGATACGTATCTCTCGTTGCCTCACCCGTTGCATCTTCCTTCAGCTGTGCCAATGAGCTTTTTTCGGTTTTTGTAACCGAATCGGCATCTTCTTGCTGTGTAAGCTCTTCCAGGGAATTCTCAAGTTTCACACCGTTTTCAAGAAGCTCCTCAGCTGATAAAACACCCTCCACGTACGTCTGGAGTATATTTTTATCACTCGGATATTCTGACGTGCCTGCCATAACAAGTGAATAGTCCTTGCTATAAAGCGCAGTCATATCAACGGTATGTATATCTACCGTCGCCTCCGTTGATATATCACCCTCTCGGTATACCGACACCGTATAGTAACGGTTCGATTCGTCAAGAGTTGCCGACACCGTACCGAAATAAACGACGTTTCCGTCCGGAAGTGATGCCTTATCTATCCTTTTTGTTTCCAGCTCATAATAAACGTGATCGTAAGCAAGTGCGGGTAACGCAGATTCCGTCACCACGGGAAGCATAAAAACGAAAACGAGTACAAAGCTCAATATCCGTTTCAAAGCGCTGTATCCTTTCATTGCAATATTCCTTTCGTGTTTAAAAAACATTTACCGTAATCATTTGTGTAATATAGTATTGATATATTACCATATATACTCCAAAAAGTCAACACACCGATGTGAATAAATTTTACGTTTAACCATTACATTTTCAAAGCAAATATAAAAAACTCGGATAAACTGATCGTTTATCCGAGTTTTTCACTACAAATGAATTCAACCGTTTTTGAGGTATATGATGACGGAAAAATCTGCTGTTATTTCAAACGGTGTTATATCCGAAAGCTTTTCTCTTTTTTCTGCAGGTGTCGTGTAGTAATACGGTGTCATAGCAAAAAGGTCGGCGACGGTTTTGCCCGTTTCGGGAGTGAATTTATAACAAACCCTCTTTTTTTCACAAAGCGTAAAGCCGTCGAGTATATCATCGGACTCCTCTTTCACGCGTACGTCTTCGTACACCCTTTCTTTCAGCTCCAAAAGATGGTCGGGGTTCGGTACTGCAAGCACGAGCGTGCCGTCTTTTTTGAGCACGCGCTTATATTCATCAAGTGCAAGGGGCGAAAAAATATTAACGACAGTATCAAATGATGAATCAAGATAAGGCATAGAGTAAACGCTTCCCACACAAAATGTACCGAATTTATCCCCTTTGCACAGCTTTGAAGCATACTGTACCGCTTTTTTTGATATATCGATGCCGTAGACCTTTTCAACGCACACGTTTTCCGCAAGCATTCGGGTATAATACCCCTCACCGCATCCTGCGTCAAGCACGGTCTTACCGTTTACCGCCTCACAAACTGCCGTGCGCAAAGGCTCGTAATAACCCGATGAAAGAAAATCACGGCGCGCCATAACCATAAACGTGTCATCTCCGTGCGTTTTTCCGCTTTGTTGCATAGCGAGATTCACGTGTCCCGACGATGAAATATCATAACTGTGTCTTTTTTCGCATTTAAGCGTTACACCGTCCCTTTGAAGCGCATTTCCGCACACCGGACATTTAAAAACTCCTGTCATTCGGGTGTGTACCCCCTTTCAAATTCTATATTGATTCCGTCTGTTTTCATAATTATACCGCCGTCGCGGTCAGTACGGTACACCTCCGTGACCATATCCTTGATCTTTTCAAAAACAGCCTGCGACGGGTATTCCTCTGCGTCGTCATTTCCTGCTGAGATAACGGCATATTTTGCGCCGACAGTTTTCAAAAATCCCTCTGTGCTTGATTTTGCTGAACCGTGATGAGCGATCTTTATAACGTCTGCCGTCAGATCAAGTCCCGAATTCATCAGAATGCTCTCACATATAAGCTGTCCGTCGCCCATAAAAATCACCCTTGTATTTCCGTATTCAAGCATCTGGACAACGGACGCTTCATTGTCATCGTCAAGCATCAGAAGCGACTCATCGGGTGAATACGTCGTGAGCGTTGCACCGCCCACCTCAAGAACGTCTCCGACCTTCGCCGTGACAACGGGAACATTTTTCTCGTTTGCCCTTTTTATCATTTTTTCATATTCGTCGCTGTCGTTTGACCTCGGACTGATATAAAGCTGTTCGACACCGAAGTTTTTTATAAGCTTCGCCATACCGCCGATATGGTCCTTATCGGGGTGGGTGGCTATCACGTATTTCAATTTTTCAACACCCTGCTTCAAAAGTGTTTTTTCAACGTAGTCATAGCTTTTTTTATATCCCGCATCTATCACCGCATATTCACCGTTGCACGACAAAAGAATAAAATCAGCCTTGCCGACGTCACCGAAAATGACGGTAAGAGGCGGAAGCTTCTCCGTCACATCCGTTTTTTCGGAGGTATCAGGTGTCGTCGCATCGCCGTATTCTCCAGTACACCCGCACAGTATAAATGTCAATATGAGTATAAAACTTAAAAATTTCATAATGCGTCACTCCTTTTCCTTAATTTTACACCAAATTACATTCACAAAACAACCTCATACTGTAAAATTATATTTAACGCATATTCCGCGAACATGATTAATACAATTTAATCAAAGACTTAAAAACGGAGGTTGTTATGCAAAATCTTTATTTGCCCGAGGGCGAATATATTTTAAATGAGGAAAACACACGCTTTTGTAAGGATGTATCCCTGCTTGAAAAAGCAAAAGAAGATGGCAGAATACTTGAAGGGCGTGCCGTTGTATGCGATAAAAATATGAATCTGACCGTCAATTTGGGCGGCGAGATAATCGGCTTTATCCCGAAAGAGGAAGCCGTTTTTTCACCCGACGGAAGTGAAGTAAAGGACATTGCCGTTCTGACGCGCGTCGGGAAGCCCGTTTGCTTTCACGTCAAGGACATTATAAGCGAAAACGGAAGAAAAAAAGCCATTCTGTCACGTTCATCGGCACAAAAAGAATGTTATGACAATTTTTTGTCAACACTCAACTGCGGCGATATAATTCCCTGCCGCATCACGCACACGGAGCATTTCGGGGCATTCGCCGACATAGGATGCGGAATGATAGCACTTTTACCGATAGACTGTATTTCCGTTTCACGGATAAACCATCCGAATGAAAGATTTCCGGTAGGTACTTCCCTGCGCTGTGTCGTCAAACAAAAAGACAAAGAGAATAAAAGGCTATATATTTCAACCAAAGAGCTTTTCGGAACATGGGAAGAAAACTGCAATATGTTCACGCAGGGTCAGACGGTAAGCGGAATCATCAGAAGCGTTGAAGAATACGGTATTTTTATTGAGCTTGCCCCGAACCTTGCAGGACTTGCAGAATATAGCGACGGTATAACCGCAGGCTCCGAGGCGGCTGTGTATATAAAAAGTATGAATCCCGAAAAAATGAAAATCAAGCTCGTAATCGTGTCATCTTTAAAAGAGCCGACGGAAGAAAAACAGATAAAATATTTTATACCCGAATCGGAAAAGCACATTGATTTCTGGCAATATTCTCCCGATTCAAGCCGAAAATACATATCAACCGTATTTGGAAATTAACAATTTCTTATTGAACGGGTGAAATATTATGATTATAATTAAATCAAGTAGTCACTCCGAATATCTTATACGGCAGAAAAGGAGAAGAAAATGAAAAAGAAAAGTTCAGCTTTGTCACTCGTATTGCTCGCTTCGCTTATTCTTTCGGGATGCGCCGAAAGCACGACGAACGATACAACCGCTGACAGCACAAGTGAAATAACAGCAGCTTCAACCGATGAAATAACAACGTCAACCGCGGAAACGGAAACTCCTGCGCCAAACGTAAAATATTATACAAACCCGTTGACGGGTGAAACCACGGCACTTTATGACAATCTTACAAAAAGGCCTGCGGCGGTCGTTCTCAAAAATGACCGAACGGGTGCGCCTCAGGTTGGCATCGCGCAGGCTGACATCATATACGAAGCGGCGGTAGAAGGCGGAATGACGCGTTTGCTCGCCTTATACTCCGATTATTCGCATATGACTGACATAGGCCCCGTCATAGATTCAAGGGCATATTTCTTTGATTTTGCAGACGCGCACGATGCTATATTCGTTCAGGCGGGCTCATCTTCCTACGGAAAGACGGCGCAAAAGGAAGACGGAATTGATTGCGTGGATGCAGTCCTCGGTGAAATGGCGCCCACGTTCAGACGCGACGAAACACTTGTAAACGAAAGAGGCTATTCAAGCAGTATCGTAGCCGTAGGCGATCAGGTATTCGCAAAGGTAAAGCAAAGCGGAATAAGAACGGAAAACAATGTAAAAACGTCACTTACGATGAACTTTTCGGACTATTATTCCGATTATTCACTTGACGGCGACGTATGTGTAAAACTGACCGTTCCCTATTCAACGTCAATGGCACCGTACTTTGAATATTCAACTCTTACAAACACTTATACGAGATACCAGTACGGTGACGTTCACAAGGATAACGACGGTACACCGCTCCGCTTTACAAATATAATCGTACTGTTTGCTGAACATTCGGTTATAAACAAGACATCGGGCGAATTGGATATAGCAACCACGGGTTCGGGAAGCGGTTACTACGTTTGCAGGGGCAAATATATACCGATAACGTGGGAAAGAGAAAGCACGGACGTTCCGTTCAGATATTATCAAGCCAACAAGCAGGAGCTTGAAATTTGCCGAGGAAAAACATTCGTCTGTGTTGCATCAAAAACAAGAAAATCCGACGTTACTTTCGGATAAAGGAGATATAAAAATGAAAGAATACATCATCAAAAAATATAGCGGAAGCTGGGAAAATGTCGAAAAAGCATTTATAAACGAATACCCCTGGGGCACCGAATACTGCCCGGTTGCATATTTCAAAGCCGTACATACGGAAAATGAATTTATAATTCAGCTTACCTGCGAGGAAGCCTCTCCGAAAGCCGAACACGAGGGATATATGGCTCCCGTTTACAAGGACAGCTGTCTTGAGTTTTTTGCATCGTATGCCGAAGGCGGTTATATCAACTGCGAGGTAAACAGCATCGGTGCATCGCTTATCGCCTACGGCGAGGGCAGACACGAAAGAACACCGCTTTTGCAGCTTTGCGGTATGCTTCCCTCTGTTACAGCGGAGAAAAAAGGCGGTATCTGGCAGGCAACGGTGACGATGCCTTATGAGATAATAAAAAAGGTATACGGAATTTCCGATATACCTGCAGGATATGAATTTTACGGAAACGCATACAAATGCGGTGATGAATGTGATGTTCCCCACTACGGCATGTGGAACAGAGCAACGTGTGAAAAACCCGACTTCCACCGTCCCGAATTTTTCGGAAAATTCATTGTGGAATGATATTTTAAAATGCGTAAGGCGGATATTCTCCCGTCTGCGCATTTTCTTTTTAATCCTCTAATCTGTATCCGAGCTTCGGTATTGTCCTGATACAGTCGCGCAGACCGAGTTTTTTTCTCAATTGACCGATATGTACATCAACCGTTCTCGTTTCACCGAGATAATTGACGCCCCACACAAGACCGAGCAGATCGTTTCTCGATATAGCCGTATTTTTGCTTTTTGCAAGAACGGCAAGAAGTGAAAATTCCGGATTTTTCTGTCTTATCTCTTTTCCTTTCTTTCTCACGGTATAATAATGTGTTCCTGTGCAACGAGTATTCATCGGAATATAAACAAGTTGTAAAACGGCAAAAAGAAACAGAATGCCGAAATCCGGACATTCTGTTTCTTTTTGCGTTTTCAGGTTCGTATTATCCTCTTTTTTTGTGGTCTTCTTCTATTTTTCTTTTCCAACCGGAGTTTATCGGGCGGGATGCTCTGAATGACGTTATCGTTTCGGAAACGACCGAATAATTGAGCTTTGTGCCCTCGCTGTCGCATTTGAAATCAACTGCACGGTCTTCGTCTATTCCGAGTCTTGACGCTGTTTGCACAGAATCAATATTCGCCCCCAAGAAAAGAAATTCCCATCCGAGCTTTTTCTTTTCATTTATCATACGTCTTACGTCATCTGCGGAATATCTGCGGCTTGCGTTTTCCATTCCGTCCGTCGTTATAACGAACAGCGTGCGTTCGGGAACATCTTCGTGCCTTGCGTACTTATGAATGTTGCCAATATGGTGAATGGCGCCGCCTATCGCGTCAATGAGCGCGGTACAGCCGCGCACTGTGTAATCTTTCTCTGTCATTTTCGGAATATCGGCAAGCTTTACACGGTCGTGCAAAACTTCACTGACGTTATCAAAAAGCACCGTTGAAACGTAACATTCGCCATCCTGCTTCTTCTGCCTTTCTATCATTGCGTTGAATCCGCCGACGGTATCGCTTTCGAGTCCTGACATCGAACCGCTTCTGTCAAGGATAAATACAAGCT
>JAZKZC010000082.1:0-4348 GCA_045612465.1 Eubacteriales bacterium | reverse complement strand
CGAATTGCATATGAACATATCATCCTCACCCTCGACGAGTGACCGCAGCCCGTCAAGCTCAACGTATGTAGGCGTGCGTTTGCCTTATCCCGACCATAACCCCACGAAGAAGGGCGGTATCTGGGTTGCGCTCCGTGACGACGGTTACGTATACTTCTACACAGGTACAGGCTGCTCCAAGGGTGTGAGAGGTTCGGGAAATGACGGAAAGGGAGACGATTGGTTCGAGCCGCTTGCTTCAACACGAGTACCCGAGCCGCTCACCGCAGAGCATAAGTTGATGGTAGTCGATACGGGTGACGTCATCAAATACTATATGGTGACGCATAATCCGGGAGATACGTATTTAATATGCAGTATCCGCGTAGCACCCGATTACGATTCGATCTGTATCCGAGATAATTCAGGAAAGTTCATCTATTCAGGGCTTACAGAGATCGGACATACAGGTTACTTCGGAGTATGGACTCACCTTTCAAATTCAACTCAGTCCAATATATCCATAGAGTGCGCTAAAAAATAACTTCCAAAGGTCGGCGATACCGCCGACCTTTATTTTGATTCTATCATTTTCGTATAAGCAACGCAAAAAATATAAAATAGCTCTTTTTGCGGGAAATAATGTTGACAAAGTTACCCAAGGAGTGTATACTTATACATAACAATCCGATGCGGATATGTAAACTCAAAACCTTAACATTCAATCACACAAATCGGTATAAATCAAGGAAACGAAAATATGAAAAAAAACAAGACATTCAAACTTATTGCCGCGTGCTTATCGGTGTTTGTAATTCTCTGCTCCGTTACGGCAATTACGTATATATTCGGAACGAATTCCGTTTTTTCGGCATCACACTGTGACGTTACACGCGACGGCATTATAAACGGCAAGGATATCATACGCATAATGAAATACATCAACACCGACGATTACTACTTTCCCGAAAAGGCTGACGTAAACGGCGACGGTGTGATAGATAGCGATGATATTGCAGAGGTTTACTCCTATTACGGTCAGACGTGCGAAATACTTTTTGACCCTGTTATTGAGGTAATCCCGCCCGAAACGGAACCCGAGGAAACGACTCCGTCGGAAACGGAGCCCGAGGAAACAACTCCTCCGGAAACAGAACCCGAAGGAATAGACCACAGCAAATATACTTACGAAGACTATATCAGTATGACACCGCAGGAACAGACGGAATTTATAAAAAGCTTCCCGTCGGTCAGCAAATTTATGGAATGGTACAACGCAGCAAAGGCGAAGTACGACAAGGATAACGGAAATATTGATATAGGCGATGACAATATCGACCTTGGGGATATTTTCGGCAACTGACACCGTATATTCCGAAACAGAACCTCAAACACGGTCAAAGCACAATTCTTTGACCGTGTTTTTTATTTACGCATCAACACTTCGGCAATTTTTTCGTCATAAAGCACAAAAAAATACAATTTTACATTTATTATATTAAATACTGTTGACAAAACAAACTTCAATGTGTATACTGATGTGAGAAATAAATGTATTTTATATGATGATATATCTTGAATATCGTACAAAAAATACTTTTGTTAATAATGAAGCGAGGAATCACAAAAATGAAAAACAGCAAATTCTTTAAAATCATCGGCGTATGTTTATCTGCGCTTATGATAGTCGGCGCAGTATCGCTCCCGAACCTGTTCGGAACGTCCGCCGCTGTTATGGTGTCTGACTGTGACGTTAACCGCGACGGTATAGTCAACGGTAAGGATGCCGTTCGTCTTATGAAATACATACGCAAGCCCACTCTTTATCCTTACGATGCAAAGGTGGACGTAAACGGTGACGGTTCTATCACGAGAACCGACATTGTTGCATTGCGTAACTATTACGGTGAGCGTTGCGAGGTTCCCACCGATGAAAACGCTCCCACATACAGCCAGCTCGTTGAAAAAATCATCGAGGAAGCACAGAAGATAACAAAATTCACCAACGACAACAACTTCAATTACGGTGACGCGCAGATAAACCCCGCATACAACTGGCTGAATCTCGACATCAACGAAACGAT
The DNA here is from genome assembly GCA_045612465.1 of Eubacteriales bacterium. GTDB lineage: Bacteria > Bacillota > Clostridia > Oscillospirales > CAG-272 > RGIG7213. Next base: position 2,285 of record JAZKZC010000082.1, on the reverse strand, counting down.
CGACGGTGAAAGAATGTCTGCCTGCGACCGTCTTGTAGGCTGGGCATTCCAGCGTGCAGGATTCACCGACCAGAGATTTTACAGAGGCGGACTTGATGACTACGACTACACAAAATACAAGTTCGAAAAGATAACAAATGTAAACGACGTACGCCGCGGCGACATCGTTCTTGTAATGAACGGCACGCACCAGTTCATTTGCGCAGGTACAAACCTCAGATATGACCACGGTTCCGTTGAAAGAATAAGACGTACAGGTGCTTACTCATACGTTGAAGGCACAACAGAGCCGTTCAGAGAAGCTATCAGCGACTTTACGTACGCTTGGCGTCCCAATCCCGCAGGCCTTCCCAAATCTTCCGTAAAGGAAATTTACAACACACCTACGGCAAACATCGCACGTCCTTCCGCATCTGCCACTACCGTATACACAACTGCTAACAGCACAGGAAACGTTGCCGCAAACTACAGATATAACCCCTTCGGCTCATCGTATGAATTCCATCTTAACATTTCCGCCACAGCGGATTCGTTGGATGCAGGTAACTGCCTGTACGTCGGCGCGCGTCTGCCCAAAGCGGGACATTCCCCCACAGAATACGGCGGACTTTGGCTCGGTTTCCGTAACGAAGCTTACGCATACCTCTACACAGGTATGGGTTGTTCGGAAGAAAACCACGGCGCAGGTATGCTCTGGTACAAGCCTCTTGCAAAGATCGCACTTCCCGAATCGCTGTCTTCATCTCATAAGATAGTCGTCGTTGACGCGGGAAGCACCATAAAATACTTTATGTATACCTCATCCGGCGCCGAGTATATGATATGCAGTATCAACATCAACACCGAATACGATATCATATCGGTGCGCGATCATAACAACAAGTTTATTTACTCGGGCAGAGGAACGTACGAAGAAATGGGATATTTCAGCACGTGGGAATATTACGTTAACACAAGCCAGACAAATATCTCCATTAAACGAGGAAACTGATATAAGCTCAAACAACGTGATGACGGTGTCATCACGTTGTTTTTTTATAAAAACAAATTATTATTGACAAAACGGTATGTAATAGTATATAATTTACTCGGAAAATCCCCAAATATACAGATAAAGGATGTATACTGATGAAAAAATTATTACTTCGCGCACTTTGTCTTTTGTGCGCAATATCAATGCTCTCCTGCACAGGAAACAACGCAGACACGACAACGGCTGACGGACAAGCAACGGATGACGTAACAACAGCCGAAACGACAGAGGTTGAAACACCAGAGGTTGACGATTGGACTCCCCCTACATACGAGGAGCTCGTCGAAACGCTTATGGAAGAAGGCAAAATAATTTCCGACTTCATCCGTGACAATAACTTCATCTACGGCGACGCCCAGATAAATCCTGCGATAAACTGGCGTACTCTCGATGAAAAAACGGCAATAGATTCAAGAGAAAGAATTGTTGCCTGCGACAGACTCGTTTCGTGGATTTTGTTCCGCGGCGGATTTATCGACCAGAATTACCGTCACGGTATTGACCTTGTTAAATATTTTGAAGAACACGATTTTGAAAGAATAGACAGCGTAAGAGCGCTTAAAGCAGGCGACCTTGTATTCGTAAATCCCGATGCAAACGGAAATCCCCTGCACGTATTTATGTGTGCGGGTCCCAACAAGAGATACGACGGCGGTTCAAACGAAAGAATCAACGGTTCAAGAGGTCCCCAGCCTTTCACAGAGCCTGTAAACAACTTCATCTACGCTTACAGACCGAACCCCGCAAAGATGCCCAATCCCTCTATGCTCAAGATATATGACGTGCCTGCTGATGATGTTGCAACTGTCAGCCAGAGTTCAACTGTAATTTATGAGCAGGAGAAAAAAGAAGGAACACTTTCACTCAATCCCCTTTACAACCCCGGAAAAGATTATAAACAGTATGAGCTTCATATGACACTCACATCAACGAGCGAAAATGCAGGCTCAACGGTCATAAGCGAAGCGTCATTTATAGGTGTAAGACTCCCTGACAAGCGCAAGAATGCAAGAGATCCGGGCGGTATTTTCCTTTCTCTCAACGGAACGAACAAGGCAGGACTTTTCTTTGGAGGTCAGGAATACAGACTCCGCTGGCACGACACGCCCTCTGTCATCACACTTCCCGAAAACTTCACAACAGCTCACAAGATAGCTGTCGTTGATACGGGCGATATCATCAAGTACTATATGTATCTTGAAGACGGCACGGAATACCTCATTTGCTCCGTATACATCAGCGAGGAATACGA
>JAZKZC010000081.1:0-8464 GCA_045612465.1 Eubacteriales bacterium | reverse complement strand
CGGTCAGATGGTAAAGAAGATGGTCGAGTCCTACGAAAACTCTATTAAGACAAACAAATAAGTTTGCTTTGACTATGTCAAAAGCCGCAAGTCATATCGACCTGCGGCTTTATTTTTAAGAATTGTATTTACACATCGCCCCGTCGGTATCGCCTTTCATAATAAGCGCAAGCGCCGATGAAACGTTTTCAAATACGTCGGGGAGCTTTTTCATATCCAACGGCGAAAGATTGCCTAGAACAAAATCGGCAAGGTCAAAATCGGGGTGCGGCTTTTTTCCGACACCAAGCTTTATTCTCGGATAATTGTCCGTTTTCAGATGCTCCGTAATGCTTTTCATACCGTTGTGACCGCCCGAGGAGCCCTTGCGTCTTATCCTCATCTGCCCGACATCAAGGTTTATATCGTCAACAAGAACGATTATATTTTCCGCAGGTACTTTATAAAAATCAGCCGCAGGGCGCACCGCCTCACCCGACAGATTCATAAACGTCTGCGGCTTCATAAACATTACCTTGAAGCCGTTGAAATCAACGATGTCGTAATTTGATTTAAACTTTATTTTTTTGAACGAAAATCTCTCCTTGTCGGCGATATAATCCCCACACAGAAAGCCTATATTATGCCTCGTAGTAGTATATTTATCTCCCGGATTTCCGAGGCAGACGACAATATAATCCACCCCGCCCGTTCGTGCTTTCATACCGAACATATCAAAACTCCTTTAGTAAACTTTAAGCATTATACACCAAAGCGTGCGATAAATCAAGCAATTTTTGAATTTTTACGCGTTAGCGTGATAAATTATTTATAAAACACTTGCATTTATCAATGAATTGTTATATAATAAGCTTTGTATACGAATATACGGCACAAAGATTAAGAAAGAAACTGTATGGATTTTATCAAGGACACAACAGAATACATTTTTTTGGAAAACGAACCGCAGGTATCGGACGTGATTTTCGTCCCCGGTTCTTCAAATCCGCTTTTGCCCCGCCGTGCTGCCGAGCTTTTTCTTGACGGTTACGCAAAATACGTAATACCGTCAGGTAAATACTCGATAACGAGAGGGGAATATATGCCCTCTTTACCGGGCACGGAAACAGCGGGCATCGCATATGAAACGGAATGTGAAATGTATACCGACATTCTTTTGAAAAGCGGTGTTCCTTATGATGCGATACTCGGCGAGGACGAGGCGCAGTACACGTATCAGAATGCGTTTTTCTCAAAAAAGCTGTGTGATGCAAAAGGCATACAGGTCAGACGTGCCATTCTCGTTTGCCACGCATTTCACGCAAGGCGGGCATACACGTATTACAAATGGGCATTTCCCGAATGTGATTTTTATATCTGCCCCGTTGTCACCTCCGATATAAGCCGTGATAGCTGGTACAAAACGGAAAAGGGACGCACACGTGTAATGGGCGAGCTGATACGGCTCGGAAATCAGATGGCTGAATATGCCGAATACGCAAATACACTAAACAAAAGTTAATTATTTTCAGGAAGGATATATACTATGAAATATTGTAGCACAAGAGGAAACAGTGAGCTTGTTTCGGGCGCATACGCAATAAAGAAAGGAATCGCACCCGACGGCGGTCTTTACATGCCGACGGAGATTCCGAAGCTTACGGAAGACGACATAAAAGCACTTTGCGAAATGGACTACGCACACAGAGCCGCTGACATACTCCACAGATTTTTGGATGATTACGACAAGGACGAGCTTTTGTCCGACTGTATAGAAGCATACAGCGAAAAGAACTTCCCCGGCGGTGCGGCACCGCTTCACCAGCTTGATGAGGGCGGCTACGTGCTTGAGCTGTTCCACGGCCCCACGTGCGCATTCAAGGATATGGCGCTTCAGATAATGCCCCGTCTGCTTTCCCGCGCACTCAAAATGACGGGCGAGGAAAAGACAGCGCTCATTCTCGTTGCAACTTCGGGCGACACAGGCAAGGCGGCACTTGAAGGCTACCGCGACGTTCCCGGTATTGCCATAAAAGTATTCTACCCCGTACACGGTGTAAGTAAGGTGCAGAAGCTCCAGATGGCAACGCAGGAGGGTGAAAACGTTTCCGTTTGCGCTATCGAGGGTAACTTCGACGATGCACAGAACGGCGTTAAAAAGATATTCTCCGATGCTGAAATCAACAAGAAGCTCAACGACGGCGGATACATACTGACGAGCGCTAACTCCATCAACTGGGGCAGACTTGCTCCTCAGGTCGTTTACTATATCTCCGCATACTGCGACCTGCTCAAAGAGGGTGTACTGAAGTCGGGAGAAATACTTAACTTCACAGTTCCCACAGGTAACTTCGGCAACATCTTTGCCGCATACATCGCAAAGCAGATGGGACTTCCTGTCGGTAAGCTTATCTGCGCTTCAAACCGCAACAACATTCTTTCCGACTTCCTTACAACGGGTGTTTACGACAGACGCAGAAAGTTCTTCCAGACAATGTCCCCCTCTATGGATATTCTTATTTCCAGCAACCTCGAAAGACTTCTGTATCTCATTTGCGGCGCTGAAAAGACAGCTGAATATATGGCTCGCCTCAATTCAACGGGCAAGTATAAGATAGAGCTTGACGAGCTTAACAAGATAAAGGAAACATTCGTGGGCTACTATGCAAACGAAGCGCATACAACAGATGAAATCGGCTTTGTTTACGACAAGGTCAAGTATCTTTCCGATACACATACAGGCGTCGCTCTCTACTGCGCAAGCAAGTTCCGTTACTACAACGATGAAACAATGGTAACGGTAAGCACGGCAAGCCCCTATAAGTTTGCAAAAGACGTTCTTGCGGCTGTCGGCGGTGAGGCTGACGGCGATGAATTCGCACCTCTTTACGCTCTTAACGAGCTGACGGGTGTTGAAATTCCCGCACCTCTTGCAACACTCAAGGAAAAAGCAGTACGCTTCACAACTGTTATTTCACCCGATGAAATGGCAGAAGAAACGCTTAAAATACTTTCATAAGCAACCACGGAGAACGAAATGGGAAAAAAGATCAAAGACGAAAGAATAGATTTTCTGTTTGAAGGAATTCTCAGCCTTAATTCCGTCGAAGAATGTTACGACTTTTTTGAGGACCTCTGTACTATTGCGGAAATTCAGGAAATGTCAAAGCGTATGCACGCGGCGAAAATGCTCTACAACAATTCCGTTTATACGGAGGTGTCGGAGCAGACGGGACTTTCAACAGCAACGATAAGCCGTGTCAACCGCTGTCTTAAATACGGTACCGACGGATACGTAAACGTACTGGAAAGGCTGAAAAAGTGAACGGACAGTACGAGGTAATATCGGAAATATACGATGAGCTGTCGGGTGTCGACACGGACAAATGGGCAGAATATATAGATACCCTTTTGAAAAAGCACTCTGCAATTCCCTGTGAGCTTGTGCTCGATGCCGCTTGCGGCACGGGCAAGCTGACGGCAAGGCTTGCCGAAATGGGATACGATATGATAGGGCTCGACATTTCTTACGGTATGCTGTCGGCGGCACGTGAACGATGCCCGATGAACATACTGCTTTTGAATCAGGATATGAGAGATTTTGAGCTTTACGGTACGGTATCAGCCATAATATCGTGTCTTGACAGCGTGAATTATCTTGACGGTGACGGTATGGCTCGGTTCTTCTCGTGCTGTCACTTATATCTCGATCCCGACGGACTTCTCATTTTTGACGTAAACACGGAATACAAATTTGAGAATATATACGGAGAAAACGATTTTATTCTCGAAAACAACAGCGGTGAGCATCTGCTCGCCTGGAGCTGCGGATATGACCGCGGTCATCACACCTGCCTTTTTTCTCTTTCGCTTTTTACAAAAAACAAAAACGGAACTTACACGCGCGAGGACGAACAGCAAACGGAATACTGCCACAGCGAGAGTCTTATAAGGGCATCGCTTGAAAAATGCGGGTTTGAGGTGCTGGCTGTGTACGGCGAGCTGGCAGAATCAGCACCCACGCCGACATCACAGCGTGTTCACTACGTCTGCCGTGCAATTAAAGGATAAAAATATGAATTCTACAATCTTACGCGCTATGACAAGATGCGGACAGGCTCGCATTATGGTCATAAATTCAACAGAGATCGTAAATACGATGATCTCGTATCATCACACGACACCCACCGCATCAGCCGTACTCGGACGTGTTATGACGGGCGCTTCTCTTATGGGCTGTATGCTCAAGGACAAGGGCAACAGCATCACGCTCACGTTCAGAGGAAACGGCCCTGCTGGAATGGTTATGGCAGTTGCGGATTATAAAGGCAACGTCAAGGGCTGTATACAGAATCCCGACGTTGATATTCCCCTGAAGCCGAATGGCAAGCTTGACGTTTCGGGCGCTATCGGCGCAGGTGTTATGCAGGTCGTCAAGGACATCGGACTTAACGAGCCTTATATCGGTATATCCGAAATAAGAAGCGGAGAAGTCGCAGAGGATATTACCGCATATTTCGCGGAAAGTGAGCAGGTGCCGACACTTCTCGCCCTCGGTGTGCTCGTTGATACAGACCTTTCGTGCAAAGCCGCAGGCGGTGTAATTATTCAGCTTATGCCGGGCGCAGGAAACGAAATAATCGAACAGCTTGAAAAGAACGCTATGGCGCTTTCAAATGTTTCAAAGCTGTTTGCCGACGGCCTTTCAAACGAGGAAATACTTGACCTTGCGATGAAAGACATCGAATACGATCTTTTCGATGAAATTGACGTCGGTTACGTTTGCGACTGTTCTGTTGAAAGAACGGAGCGTGCGGTCATTTCAATCGGACGTAAAGAGCTTGAGGAGATATACAAAACACAGGAAAAGATAGAAGTCACCTGCCGTTTCTGCGACAAGAAATATTACTTTGAAAAAGATTATATATTAGGAAGGATAGAAGACGATGAGTGAAGACGTTTATTCAATTCCCCTGTCATCGGTTGCAGATGAATTTTCTTTAGAGAAAATATTTATTCCCGAAACATACGAAAGCATCGTTGTCGGACGCAGTGAGTTGAACCGTCCGGGTCTTAAGCTCACAGGCTTTGACGATCTGTTTGATCCCAGAAGAATACAGATAATAGGCAGAGTGGAATATGAGTACATACAAAGCCTGCCTGAGGAAAACCGTGCGCACGCATTTGAAAACGTGGTGCGTGAGCATCCCGTTGCCGTCATTTTCACAACTGACCTTCCCATATCGGATGAGCAGATAGAGCTTTGCAAAAAATATAACGTTCCGCTTTTCCGCACGCACAGCCAGACATCGTCATTTATGGCGGCGCTTATCGCATCGCTCAACGTTTCCCTTGCTCCGCGCGTTACACGCCACGGCGTATTCGTTGAGGTTTACGGTGAGGGTATACTCATTCTGGGCGACAGCGGAATAGGTAAGAGTGAAACCGCCATTGAGCTTGTAAAAAGAGGTCACCGACTGATAGCGGACGATGCGGTTGAAATCAAGCGTGTTTCGGCAAAATCGCTTGTAGGCTCTGCCCCCGAAATAATCCGCCACTACGTTGAGCTTCGAGGAATCGGCATCATCGACGTACGCAGAATATTCGGTATGGGTGCTGTCAAGATGTCGGAAAAGATAGACCTTATAATCAAGCTTGAAGCGTGGGTACAGGGTAAAATGTACGACCGTTTCGGACTTGAATCGGAATATACCGACATTTTGGGCATCGACATTCCCTCAATTACGATTCCCGTACGTCCCGGCAGAAACTTGGCTGTAATTATCGAGATTGCCGCAATGAATCACCGTCAGAAAAAAATGGGCTTCAATACGGCTGTCGAATTCAACAAAAAGCTTATGGGACAGTTTAACGACGAAAACAGATAAATACAATACAAAATCTCCTCAAATTTTCCGTTTGAGGAGATTTTAAATTTATCTTTTCATTTATCAACATAAACCGCAAAGCGGTGCGCGCCCTACGTCCGTGGCGGTAGGCTTGGCGTACTACTGTAACGCCTGCCTACCGAGGGGGGACGGGCAGGGCGCCGTTCCATTCAAGCCCACTTTTCATTCATTTTATTCAGCGTGATTTGTAGGGGCGATTCACGAATCGCCCACTTCAAACCCATTTTCACCAATTTTATTCGGTGGACCAACGAAAAACATTATCGCGCATTTTATACGTGATACCCGAGAATATTTATTCGATATTAAGAGTCTTTCGGTACAAAGCAACCTGCTTGTCTGTGGGCGTAAAATCTGTTACAGAACAGCAAGGAATGTCGGGCTCACCGCCGTCGGTCGTATAAAACGGTGACAAACGGTCGTTTTCGTACATCTTACGGTCTTCTTCATTTCTGAAATCGGGCACGTCATACGGCGCACCGCCCGCAAGCACGGAGCGATGCGAAAGTATTGCAACAGATGACATTACAGCTGCGCTGTAAATATCAAATGGGTGCGGAGGCTGTTTGTTTTCCTTTATGCACTCGATAAACATACGTGCGGTGAGGTAGTCGCTTCCGCCATGTCCGCTTTGCTTTATCATTTCTTCGTCAGCATCGTTCCATTCGGGAGTGTAATTATTGACCGCTTCATAATTTTCGGGTTTCGACCATTCGTTATACCGAAGCATAATATCATCGGTTCCGCGAACGTTTTCAATCTGTCCCTGCGTACCGCATACACGGTATGAATTGTGGTGAGCGCCGAATCTTGCACAGCCCGTCACTCTGAATATCGAGCCGTCGTCATTGTGTGTCATTACGATAGCGACCTGATCTCCGACGTGCGACGATGTCGGCACAGCGCCCTGAACGCCCGCAAACGATGCGAATGCGGTCACACGCTTCGGTGTTGCACCCGTTGCGTACATTATCGGGCCCATTGAATGGGTGATATAGTACGTTCTCGGAAGATAATTGCGCCAATGCTTTTCAAAATAGTTATACATTTTCAAAAACGACGTATCTTTAGGATCGCCCGGGTGATTATATTCACCCTCGGCATAAAGTATCTTGCCGAGCGTTCCGCTGTCGCAAATTCTCTTTATTTCTCTGTTGAATATCATCTGCGGATAATTTTCCGCAAGCATATATACGCTGTTGCTTTTTTCAAAAGCCCTTACAAGCTCAACGCCCTCTGCCATAGTACCGTTACTGATACATTCGGAAAAAACGTGAATTCCCTTTTCAAAGCACTTTATTGCATACGGTGCATGCTCGTGAAAGTAATTTGCAAGAATCACCGCATCCATATCGTGATTGATAAACTCATCAAAATCACGGTAAATTGCAATACCGTCTTTAAAACCGCTTGCGGCTCTTTGCAAACGCTCCTCGTGAAAGTCGCAAAGCGCAACTATCTCACAGCCGAGCTTTACAAAATTATGCGATATATCTCTTCCTCTGCCTGTGCCGAAAATACCTATTTTAATTTTTTTCATAATTCCCCGCCTTTCTATTGTTAGTATAGCATAAGACCGTGAGGATTGCAAGGATTAAAATAAAAAATGCGTTTTGCTAAAGCAAAACGCTACCTTACTTCTTCACTATTCACTATTACTTATTACCTGCACAAAAATTCCTCAAAGGGGAGAAAAGTGAAGAGTGAAAAGGTAAAAAAATATCCTCGGAACAAGTCCGAGGAATTTTTTTGTATTTAGTGAGCGAAATAGACAACGACCGTTAATTATCATTTATTTCATAGTATTTCGCATGATATGCCAATTGTAGTTTGGTTTTTGATTTTGATTTCAAAATTACAATGTAAAACTTGTCTCCTATATTAGAATATGAATAAACCTCATCTTCAACCACCGCTCTGCCGCAACGAAAGTATAGTGAATTTTCTTTTTGTGAGTTCTTGTAATAATGCCGCCATTCTTTGTCTTTTTGACAAAGCGTATCTTCTATAATCTCAAATTTTCCCTTTTTGATTTTGTAAAGATCGGCGTAATAAAGGTAAAAAACGGTAATTACAAAAAATATTATCAAAAGCGGGACGAAAAACATCGCCTCTGTTGGTGTGAGATTTGGGGACTTAACTCCACCTGTATAATCAAAGGGTGTGCCGTTTAAATAGTTTAAAAGGTCTATTGGGTAAAGAATTATACAAATAATTACGATAACGGTTAAATAGATAGCTATACCTTTTCGCTTGTTTAGCTTTGTGAGCAAATCTTTTTGAATATCTTGCTTTGTTAATACCTGCTTCTTCATATCCCCACCGCCTTTCTATCTTGATTATACCATAAACCCGTTCGCTTTTCAAGTGAAATATTCGGCCCCAGCCGAATGTGAAATAATGTGCTATCGCACATTGTGAAATATTGCTCCTTCGTCGCAATGTGAAATGAAATAAATCCCCTCACGCGCCGCAGCGCATTTCACATGCGAAGCGTATTTCACGCACGAAGTGCATTTCACAAATCCCATCAGGGATTTATTTCGTTGAAAAAAGCACACATTGTCTTGGTAGAC
>JAZKZC010000080.1:0-6531 GCA_045612465.1 Eubacteriales bacterium | reverse complement strand
TCGGTCACGGCATATTCATCCACGTAATGGCCGCTGAAAGACGTACCGTAAAGGCGGAATTTCACACCCTCAACCATATCATCCTCGGAGGTCTTAACTACTTTCAATTCGCCGCGCTTGAGAACGTTATTGAAAGCCACGGATGCCGTTTGTCCGCTTAAAACCGTAACGGTCTGACTTTCTTTCGGCTCGTATTCATCGGGTGTAAGCTCCGTTACGGTGTACGTGCCGGGCAGAAGCTCGATGATTGCAATACCGTCGGTGTCGGTAAGTACCGTCTTGTCTACACCGTTACCGCTTATATTAAATGCAACGTTTGATATTTTACCGTCCTCGGCGGTCTTTGTTATCTGCGCCGTACCGTAGGTTTCCGTTTTAAATGATGCGTAAAATCTTACGGGGTCATCCGCACCGGTTGCCATGCTTTGATAGCCGACACTTCCCCATACAAGGAAGCTGTCACCAACTATCGTTACATCTTTTTTGTATTCCAAAATCACCGGCGACGTTATCATCGTATCGGACGTAAAGGTGTATTTGTTTCCGCTTTTGTCAACTTTAACACCGCCTGCGCCGATGATTTCAGTACCGACGTTGTTTTCATCGACGAGCGTTATCGAATACTTGCGCGTTACGGCATCGTATTTAAGCGTGTATTCGGGCGCATCGTTTCTTGCTTCGGAAGCGAATGACGGTATTGTTCTATGAGCTTCCATTTTGGAAAGAATCCAATTATACGCAAGCTCGGCAGGTCTGCCCTTGATTTCCTCGTAAAACTGCGTGGCGCGTATCTTTCCGTTATCGACAAGCTTTGTGGGGGATTTGCGCAGTCCTTGCTGATATTCCCAAATGATCTCCTGCGTTGCGAGTGAATAGTCATCCTCGCTTATACCGCTTATGGGAAGCTTCTTCCCCGGCTGCCATCCGAAAAGCAATGCTTGACGGATTCCTCTTTGTACTGCCGAAGGTAACATTCTGAAATACTCGCTGTTCGTTCCGTTTTCGGAAACGTAGGTATCGGTACCGCGATTAATATCGACACCGTACTCGATGCAAAGGGCTTGCCTTTTAACACCGCCCTCGATGATATTCAGCTTGATGCGTGTATTGCCTAAATCAGATGCTTTGATATAGGTCGTACCGTCGGAACGGTAGCGCATAGCATACTGATTTTTGGACGTCGGGTAATACTTGCCGTCATAGCCAACGTACGCGCTTCCGTATGCGGAGTCAACCGTCTGCCCGGCATTTGTGGTAAATGCGAATGTGTCAAATGCCGAAAACGGCACGACAGTGGCTATCGTTATTACTGCAAGTAAAAGCGACAGCCATTTTTTGGGTGTTTGCTTGAAATGTTTCATTTCTTTTCTTTCTTCCTTTCTTTTTTTTGCAAATATAAAAGCCTCTCGTTTTTCTTACGAGAGGCTTGATTGCCGTATTTGATTATTTAATATAAGAAGTAAATATTGTATTCATCGCCAATCTGTTCAAAATATACAGTAAAATATTTTAAAGGTTGTGAACCACCGCTTGACATATGAAAATCATTGAATGTAAGGACAATTTCATACAGCCGATTTTTGAGCCATTCGCCGCTCAATCTTGCGTTTGCACCTTGAACGTCTGTCCACGATGAATTATCGGGGGTTACTACAACACCGTCGTTGTATACTGTGATGTGTTGCAAACCTATGGTCGCGCCGAGGGCGGCAAGGTCGTTTTGTATGGCTTCGACGTCGAACGGATAATCGTACGGGCTTTTCGGCGGTGTTGTTTCCGCATCGGTTACGGGCGACGTTGTTTCGATAGGCTTTGTCGTATCTGCAGGCTTCGACGTTGTTTCAATGGGTATTGTCGTATCTGCAGGCTTCGACGTTGTTTCGATAGGCTTTGTCGTATCTGCAGGCTTCGACGTTGTTTCGATAGGCTTTGTCGTGTCTGCAGGTTTCGACGTTGTTTCGATAGGCTTTGTCGTGTCTGCAGGTTTCGACGTCGTTTCAATCGGCTTCGTTGTATCTTTCGGCTTTTCCGTTGTATCGTTCTGCTTTGACGTCGTTTCGCCGTGTGTCGTTTCATCTGAGGGAGTTGTCGTAACGTCATCCTCGGTGTCCGTGTCCTCGATAGGCTCGGAGGTGTCTTGTATATCTTCGCTCGGAGAGCAGTCCGTTATTTTCTCGCTTTCGTCCTCGCCGCTTGCCTGCGCCGTGTCCTCGCTCGGTATATCCTCGATAGGAGCATCGGTATTTGTGTCGGCTTCAATATCAATCCCCGTATTATATTCGGTATCAGACGTCACCGTGTATTGACTTGCTTGTGTGTATTCATCATCGAATGTGTTTGCCGGCGCACAAGCGATACATAAAAGCATAGACACGGTAAGCAGGGTAAGTATTACACGTTTCAATATCGTTTTCACTCCTTTTCGGTTATTATACTTGACAAAATACTTTGAATATGATAATATATATATGTAAGGAGCGCATCCGGTAACGGTTGCCCTCGCTAAGGTTAAAGAATTAACCGTTCACTTTGGGAGAGAGGCGGTTAATTCTTTTTGTTATTATTGAAAGCATTTATGACAATGCCGATGATCGTTGCAATTAACAGAAGTAAAGCGTAAAGCTCTTCGTGTGTAATATACATTTTCATCACCTCCTTGACTCAAGGAGGCTCTTTTTATGTAAAAAAGAATTTTTAACCTCCTTGTAAAACAAGCGAGGTCAACCGCCACCGTTACGGTATAAACCGCAGATGCGCTCTTACGTTGTTATTATACCATTTATCTTGCTATGTGTCAAGATAAATGGGGATAGCCTTTTTTAATTCATTATGTAGTAGTCATACGCTTCGCTTGCCGTCATATCATCTGTCGCCCAGGATAACGCTGTTAAAAGCGATTCCTTTTGTTCATCTGTTAACGCACATTCGGAGCAGTGGCTTTCCATAAGGTTCAGCGCATAAAGCACATAGCCTTTCATCACGGTGTTTTCATCACCGCTCCAATTCTGTACGGCTTCCGTTTCCTCGCTTGTGGAATCGTCTGCTAATGTTGACGGCATTTCTTTTGTTTTAAATTCTGTATTCGCAGGGTTGCTTGTGTCTTGTTTCTTCGGCGGTTCATTTAATGAATGAAGAAGCTTGCGAACAAGCTCGTCGGTATCATCTATATCAGACTTCGGCTTTTCGGTTTCTTTCGTTTCTGCCGTTTCCTTTTTTACAACCGTTTCCCTGTAAAAAGGATCTTCACCTTTCATAATGCTCTTTATGTGTTCTGCGTTCAAGGGTTGTTCCTTTGAATATTTTTTTAACCGTTCGGCTTGGTCGAGTGACGGTATTAAACCGAGGGTGTCAAGGCTTTTTTGTTCATCTGTTGATAAGTAAGATATTTCAACGGCTGTTCTGAACGGCAGTATTTCATTATCGACCTTTTGCAAAAGCTCGTGGATAAGATATGTTAAACGTATGTAGCGACGTATCTGTGATTCGCTTTCGCCTGTTTGCTCGGCTACTGTTCCACGTGATGTCTTTTCCTCTAACTTCTGTTCCAATGGAACAGAAGTTGATATATCATTACGTTTGCCTTGACGTTTCATAGCATCAAGCTTCATTTTGTAGGCGAATGCCTTTTCGCTCGGTAAGATCTTCGGACGCTGTAAATTGGCATCGACCATTTGAATTACCGCATCTTCATCGGTACATTTGATTATCAATGCGGGTATTTCTTTAAGCTCTGCAAGCTCACACGCACGTCGGCGGCGGTGTCCGGATATAAGCTCATATCTGCCGTTATCTTTTTTGCGTACCGTTATCGGTGTAAGTATTCCGTTTGCTTTTATGCTTTCGGCAAGCTCTGTCATAGCTTCATCATCTTTAACGTAGTATGGGTGATTCGGGAATGAATCTATGTCTGATAACGCTATTTTAATGATTTGTATTTTTTCTTTGCTCATATCGTCAATGACCGCAAGGCTTTTTTCATTCAATATCGATTTTATATCGATACCGCTTCCGAATTTTTGTGCCATTTTTATTCCCCCTTGTATGCGATATATTTACCGCTTTCGTTATAATATCCGTTACCGTTCATAACCTCTACGGCGTGTGTGTCAAGGTCGGCATCTGTTCCGTATTCCTCACAGACGATAAGCCGACCGTTTTCATCAATATATCCGCCTATGCTTTCATCTTGATACCATTTATATTCTTTTTTCATATTGTACTCCTATTTATATATTCATTTACCAACGCTCTGTAATCGTCAGATACCGTGCATTTCGGTGCGTATGATAACAAGGGTTTTTCAAACGTTGCCTCGCCTACCTTAACGCTTGAGCGTATAACGGTATTCATAGCCTTATCCCCCATTGTATTTAAAAGCGTTTGTGTGTAGGCGGAAAGATTTGTGCCTTTTTGGTACATTGTCAAGAAGCACCCTGCAAGCATCAAATCGGGATTGAAGTCACGCACCTCGTCTATTGCTTCAAGGGCATAATTGAGTCCGTCGAAGCCGTAACGGTCACAGCGTATCGGTACAAGTACATCACCGCTTGCACCGAGCGCATTTATTACACCGATGCCGAGATCGGGCGGACAGTCTATAATACAGTAATCGTAACTGTTTTCAAGCTCCTTTAACTGTCGGCGCAGGCGAAGCTGTTGCGGTCGTGTTGTGTCGAGCATTACCGACTTGTTTGCGTGCATCAGAGCAAAGGAGCTTCCTATAAGGTCAACACCGTACTGTGTTTTGATAACCGCATCTGATGCGATAAGCTCACGGCTCGTCAAGAGGTCTGCTGTCGTTAAGCTCGGCGGTGTGTCGGTGAGTGTGCGTGTTGTGTTCGCTTGCGGGTCAATGTCAATAACCAAGACACGTTTTCCGTGTTCAAGCGACAAGATCTGTGCAAAGGCGATCGTTGACGTTGTTTTTGCAACGCCGCCTTTTACGTTGATGAATGATACTGTTTTCATTTTAAAATCCTTTCTTTCCTTTCAAAAATTTATATATGACAAAAGGCACGGTTTTTTCCGTGCCTTTTGCCGTCGGCGAAAAAAGCAGAAAGGAAATGCTTTTACAGGTGCGCACCCTGCGCCGACTTAATAACAAGGCGTTCGCCTTGATATTTTCGATGTTATTATGTATAATTGTAAAAGTAATTTAATAAAGGGGTGGTGTTATGCCGTCATACGAAAAAAGAAAACCGTCAAATTTGTGGTCTGTCAGATTCCGTGAACTGATAGACGGCAAAGAAGTAAATAAAAGACTTTCGGGCTTCAATACAAAAGCCGAAGCGCAGAAAGCGTACAAGGAATATTTGCAGGGATATACGCATCATATCGTTCAGTCAGCTGAACAGATAGTTATATTTGAAGATCTGTATATACGGTATATGGAATGGCACAAAACAAGAGTAAAGGAAAGTTCGTATTATTCTGCTATGAGTAAGATAAAGTCGCACATATTGCCATTTTTCGGTAATATGAGGATAACAGATATTAAACCAAATGTTATATTGGAATGGAGAAAAACGCTAACGTCGTTCAGCTTTGCTTATCAAAGCTCCATTGACGGTTATTTGTGTTCTATGTTCATTTTTGCAAACCGATATTACGATTTACAAAATCCAATGGTAAAGGTCGATCCTTTGCGTAATCTTGAACCGAAGAAAGAAATGAACGTGTGGAGCTATGAGGAATTTGAACAATTTATATCCGTTGTCGATGATGAAATGTTTAAATGTCTATTCAGATTTTATTACGCTTCGGGTTGCAGACGTGGTGAAGCTCTTGCACTTTCTTTTGATGATATAGATGCAGAGAACAACATTGTCAGTATAAATAAGAATCTAACACGTAAAACAAAGGAGGGAGCTTATAAGATAACGTCACCGAAAAATAAATCAAGTTACCGTAAGTTGCAGCTTCCTGTAAAGCTTATTTCCGATATGATGAATTTGCGAAGAAGTAACGACGATATTTTCGTATTCGGCGGTACTGCGCCGATAGCTGATAACACCTTGACGAGAAAATTCAATTTTTGGATTAAAAAATCGGGAGTTAAACGAATAGTGCTTCACGGCTTGCGCCATTCCTGCGCATCGTTGCTTATCTCTTGTGGGTTATCTATTGTGACGGTCAGTAAGTGGTTAGGTCATACAAATATAAACGAAACACTTAATACATATTCTCATATGATGCCGTCTGATTCTGAACGAGTGACCGAGGTTTTTTCGGATATTTAAAGGGGTGAAAATTGCTAATTGGGTACGAGCCGTACCCAAAATGGGTACGAAACCGTACCCACTCTGTTTTTTGACTTTTTTGAATGATTGAAAAGTACCACAAAATGCGGTTTTTTGGTGGTTTGAAATGAGAGAAAAATGTGAATTAGATTCTCTCCTTCTCCGCCACGTTATGCTTGCTGTTGCTATTCAATAGCAAGCATAATCTTTTATTACGGTTGCTTACATAGTAGCCTTTACTATTTCATTGCCCTTTGAGGACAGCCCCGGTATTAAGCCGCAGCGCACACTT
>JAZKZC010000079.1:0-6555 GCA_045612465.1 Eubacteriales bacterium | reverse complement strand
GCAGGTAAGATACTCAAATACAAGATGCGTGACGAATCCGCAAAAATATTAGGACTTAAATAAAACAGTAAACCCGTCTTGAATGGTGATTTCAAGACGGGTTTTATTGTTTGAGGTTGTTGAAAAGTTCACTATTTTATGGTAACATAATAAGTATAAGTAAACATATTACGAGAGGGAAAAAGATGAATACAAAAAAGCTTGTTGCTCTGATGCTCACAGCGGTACTCCTTACGGGAATCATACCTTTCAGCGCTTTCTCGGTATCGGTCACGGACGTGTCCGCGGCTGACCGTTACGTTATATACCAAAACGGGTATAAAGGCACATACGATTTACAAGAGGGAATATTTACATACAGCGCAACAACAGGAATGGATTCTGATGCCGTTTACTATTATTCCGACGGATATTTTGCAGATACTCCCGATGTATATAACGAGCATTTATCAACGATGTCGCTTGCGCTTTCAATGGCGGCGTTCAACGCATCGAAAACGGAATTCGACCTTTCCTTGCACAGCGAATATGCAAACAGCTTCCGAAATATAAAACAGCTTTTGTCGGATATAGGCTTTGAGGATAACAATATCCGCATAAGCGATTCGTTTACGGAAAAGCCGACAGACAGCAGTATCGGCGTAGTAATGGGCACAAAGAGTTTGCCGCTTGACAAAGAATATATGCTTATTCCGATTGTCATTCGCGGAGGCGGATATGAAAGTGAGTGGGCAAGTAACGTCACTCTCGGGGTATCGGGCGAAGCAAAGGGCTTTGCTGACAGTGCCGAAAAGGTTATGGGCGAATTTGAAAAATTCATTTCATCGGGTATCTCTGCTGACGTTAAAAAATCGCTTGATAACGGCCTTGTCAAGTTTTTGGTGTGCGGTTATTCCCGCGCGGCGGCAGTTGCCAATATCACAGCAAAAAGGCTGACAGACAAATACGGAAAAGAAAACAGCATATACGCTTATTGCTTTGAAACACCGATGGGCGGTGTTGATTCCGCGGTTGTGAAAGAGGCGCACACGTATAACGGACAGTATCTCAATATCCACAATATAATAAATTCAGGTGATATAGTCACTTACGTGGCTCCTGCGGAGATGGGCTTTAAACGCTACGGTGTTGACCGATTTATACCGGGTACGGACGATAAAGAAATCAAAGAAACAGTTTATAATACGGCAAAAGAAATAACGGTTACGACGTATTCCGACAATTTGCCGTATTCACTTACCGATGAGGATTATATTTCAAGGCGCGATAAAATGATAAATCAGCTTGCACTCGTAAACGGCGGAATTACATTCACTGATACTTTCGATATCGCTACTTTGAATTATCTCGGTTTTGCGCTCGGCGCATCCGGCATTTTCCTGCCCCTTCAAAACGTTGACGTCACCGCATCGGAATGGCTTACGGAATTTATGAAAGATCTTACTGAATGGACGACGGGCGGAGAATACCGTGATTTCTATTCATCAAATGCCGTGTTTGCGGGCGAAGAATATACAAGCGTTGAGAAAGCGCTCGGAACGTTTACAAAGCTTATGTTCGGTATGGAAAACGCACATGCTTTTACGGATGCGATGACTTACCGTATGAAGTCGTTGGCATCTGACAAAATGCTTATTGCTGATTTTTATACGTCAGTTGTAGGCTCTTGGGAAAAACTTGACGCGCAGAAGAAAAAACAGTATCTTGATACGGTTTGGGAAATACTTACAAATGATGTGCAGTATTCCGACGGCGTTTCTGTGCCGAAAATAACAGAGTTTGTGAAAGATGATGAAACGGAGCAGCTCAAAAATTCGATGTATTCGCTTCTTTCATTCTTTTTCGGTTTTATAAATAAGGACAATTCAACACCTGCGTTGGAAAATGTTACCTCAACACAGATACATCTTGCAACGCTTCTGTATAATGCATCAAGTATTTTGCAGTGCCATTATCCCGAAATATGTATGGCTTGGCTCCGTACATATGACAGCCACTATGAAGAAAACGATAAATTCAGATTTGAAAACGCGTCGGTGTTGCTGGCGGCAGATGAATTGTCGCTTCCTGAAAAAATTGAAGCCAAAGGCAAAAAGACCGAGGGCGGTATTCTTTTGACACTCACGTCGTCGGTTGCAGGCGATGAGGGCATCAACAACGGCTCGGCGGTTTATTATCAAGTTTTCAAAAACGGCGAATGTACCGCGGATTGGTCACTTTATCAAGCCCCCGTGCTTCTTTCGGATAAAGACGGCGGTGAGTATTCGCTTAAAGTGTTCTCAACACGTTTCGGAATGAAAACGGATGTAAAAGAGATAACAAACGATATGATGATCATTGAAGAAAATACGGAGAGCCAGTCGCTTGTAAAGACGGTCGTTATCATTTTGACATCGGCAGCCGTGCTTGCTCTCGGTGTCGGTGCATTCGTAATTTTAAAGAAAAAGAAAAAAGGTGAATGAACGTTTTGGTAAAATATATCAACAGACAGGAGAAATCAAATGCGTAAAAATTTCGGAGCAAAAACGTGGCTTTATCCTATGCCCGTTATGATAGTAGGTACTTACGATGAAAATGGAGAGCCCAACGCGATGAATGCGGCCTGGGGCGGTATATATGATACGGGACTCGTTATGGTATGCCTCGACGACTCGCACAAAACAACGGAAAATATCAAGAAAACAGGCGCATTTACGGTAAGCTTTGCGAGCGTTAAAACAGTCGTTCCTTGCGACTACGTCGGTATCGTATCCGCAAACGATGAACCCGACAAGTTTGCAAAAGCAGGCTTCCACGCGGTAAAAAGCGAATTTGTAAACGCGCCTGTTATCGAAGAACTGCCGATGACAGTTGAATGTAAGCTTTTAAAATTCAACGAGGACGGAATTTGTATCGGCGAAATCGTCAATGTATGCGCCGATGAATCTGTACTTGATGAAAACGGTAAGATAGATGTCAAAAAATTAGATCCTATCACCTATGACAGCGCAACGCATTCCTATTGGAATTTTGGAGAAAAAGTAGGCTCGGCTTTCTGTGACGGGAAGAAGATTAAATGATATGAAAAAATCTGAATTTCGAAAGCTGGCGGAGGATGTCAGTAAGTGCAAGGTTTGTTCTAAAATGACGACGGTCCCCCATTTGGAAAGCGGAGAGGTCTTGGAAAACGATCGGCACGGCTTGGATACTGATACGCCGTATGTGAACAGATGGAATTTATGGCACGGCGACCTTGATGCTGATATTATGGTGATAGGCCAGGACTACGGAACTAAAGAAAGCGGCGAAAATCTTTCGCTTTGGAATGCCGGAGATCATTCATGCGCTACCAACAAAACCTTGAAAGAGTTGTTTTTGAAGATTTTGAATATAGATATTGATTCTAATTCCGAAAAGCTGTTTTTTACCAATATGGCTAACTGCTACCGCATGCACAAAACAACGGGTAATATGCACGCAGGATGGCTTACCGTCTGTGCAAACAAGTTTATGGAAAGATTGATAAGAATAGTGCGTCCAAAAATAATAATTGTTTTGGGAAGGAGTGCGTTTGAGGCTTTGTATTGTATGGATGGCTTGACCGTCAGTTGCTGTGATCCCGAAAAAAACGGAAAAAGGACATTTTCGGAAATTATCAAGCGTAAGTATCAAATAGATTTAGACGGTCAGAAAATTGCTGTCTTTCCTGTTTTTCATCCCGGTTCAAATGCAAAGATCAACCGTGATATTAATTTACAATATGAGGATTGGAAAAGAATAGACGAGTGTTACAAGAATATGCAATAAAATAATACCTATGAAAGGATATGTAAAATGCAGAAAATTTTTGCGTTTGGAGTAATGAAAAGGTTACTGTCAGCTTTGCTTGTGCTTTGTATTTGTTTTGCTTGCATACCGTTTTTTGAAATTGACGTAAACGGTACGGGAAACGAGATGGACATCAAGGTGTTTGACTACAATGTGTGCGCATATCCCGATCCCGGAAATATCGACAGAATGTTTGAAAAATTCCCCGACAGAACGATTGACGATTATTCATTTGATAAGCGGGCAATAAGGCTTAAAAAGTTGATAGATAAATATGCACCCGATGTTATCACATTGCAAGAAGTCAATTATCAGTGGTTTCCGTATCTTGTAAGTGAATCGAGCACACGGCTCACCGATAAATACGCTTACTTAGGAGTTAGCGGAAACGGTAATACGGGCGGTGTCGGTAACGCAAGATGGGATCTTTACAATTTGATATTTTACAACACGGAAAAGTTTGAGCTTATAAGAAGCGGTGATTTCTGGCTTTCGGCAACACCCGATGTTCCCAGCAAAAACACCCCCGAATCTCAATGTATGAACCGTACCTGCACGTGGGCGATACTGCGTGACAAAGAAACGGGAATTGCATATTTTCAGGCAAATACACATTTGACGACCTGCTCTGAGGAGTATTCGGTGCATCAGGCGCAGGTACTGTGCGAACAGATAGAAAAACTCTCGTACGGTTTGCCGGTAATCGTTACGGGTGATATGAATATGAGCACCGTAATGAACGGAAAAACCTACGGATGCTTCACGGGCTTCGGTTATGCCGATGCAAGATTTGAAGCAGACGTTACGAAAACGGCAAGCACATGGCGTTCATTCGGTTATTATACGACACGTTTTCTGCCGAATACGATAGACCACCTTTTCGTCAAAGGCAATATCCATATGGATTTATATAAGAATATGACTGAAAGCTTTGATGAAAATTACAATATCATCGATGATTATGACAGTATAATCGCAAACGGAGAAAAATACGGATACGACTTGTCCGACCATATAGGTATATATTTCGAGGGAAGTGTAAGAAACGACTTTGACGTCTGGGACGGAAAAACACCGACCGCAGCTCCCGAAACGTTTGTTAAAGAGGGAAGTACGTATTATTTGAACGGTGCTGATGCACTTGCGTATTTTGCCTACACGGTAAACAACGGCGAACCGTACACCGGATGTGATATAAAGCTTACAACCGATGTGAATTTGCTCAATTTCCCGTGGACGAAAATAGGCGGTACCAAAGGGCTCGACAACCCTTTTCGCGGAAGATTTGACGGCACGGGCCATGTCGTACACCATTTGAATATCGATGAAAATACGGAGCGCTCGGGCTTTTTCGGATACGCAAGCGTTGCTGAGATACGCAATTTCGGAATCGAATCGGGACACGTTAAATCATCCGACTGGGCAGTAGGCTCTATATGCGGTATATGTACGAGTGGAACGGTCATCGAAAACTGTTACAGTAAAGCTGATGTTACCGGCAACCGCGGAGGCATCGGCGGTATACTCGGCGCATCGTGGAACGT
Organism: Eubacteriales bacterium; assembly: GCA_045612465.1. Taxonomy (GTDB): domain Bacteria; phylum Bacillota; class Clostridia; order Oscillospirales; family CAG-272; genus RGIG7213. The sequence goes on along the minus strand of JAZKZC010000079.1, from coordinate 1,204 downwards.
TTGCACAGTGCGCAACTGTTATTATACGGGTAATATCTCTTGCACACGAGATACGGGCTTGCAGGGCGGTGCCGTAACGCTCGGCGGTATCGTCGGATTTGTTTCGGCAAGTTACGGCGAAAATCAGACGGTCAATATCAATTACTGCTATTATGCAGGAGAAAAGACGCTTGCTCGTAATGACACCTCAAATCAGATATATGCAGGTGCCATATACAGTAAAATGGCAAATCCGTCAAGCTCCGAGCCGACAGCGACGATGAAGGTAGACGTTTCGGGATGTCTTTATCCCGAAGGCTCGTTTATATCGGCGACGGCTGACAAGCGGACAAACACAAAAACGGCAACGGGATATATTACAAAGGGAATGCACAGTGATGATTCCTTAAAGCTCAATTATCTCGGCGCATATACAGATGACGTTTATTCGGTAAACGGCTATTATCCCATACTTTCGTGGCAGAGTGAAAAGCTTTCTGTCATTCCGAACGACGGAAAGAATTATTATATCAGCCATACAGATGAGCTCTTTGCGTTTGCCTACGACGTAAACACTGGAAAGAATACATACAAAAACAGCAACGTTTATCTTATATCCGATATGTACCTTGATAACCTGAAATTCACACCGATAGGCACGAAAGATAAGCCGTTTGAAGGTACGTTCAACGGCTTGGGACATAACGTTCACGGACTTTACATAAGTGAAAACGGCAACGACGTCGGATTTTTCGGATGTATTGACGGTGATGTCGAAAATCTCGGAATCGCAAGCGGTTCGGTAAAAGGCGGTATATCCGTCGGCGGAATTGCAGGTTACGTGAAGAACGGCTCAAGTATCAAAAAAAGCTATTCACACGCTGATATTTTCGGTACGACCTACGTCGGAGGTCTTGCAGGCTCGGTTGAAGCTTGTCTGATTGAAGATTCGTATGTAAAAGCTTACGTTTCGGGCGTAAGTTTCGGAATCTCGCTTGTTTCGGGCGGTATACTCGGATGCGCTGTGGCAAATGATTCCTCATCGACTGTTAACATCAAACGGTCGTATTATGTAAACGATTATTTGATGACGTGGTATTCCGCATCCGCTTCGGGAGATTTCAAAGGGTATTACGTGGGTGAAATCGCAGGCGCTGCAACCTCTGATAAAATATGCTTATCGCTTGATCACTGTGCAAGTCAGTATACATCAAAACATCTTTCA
>JAZKZC010000078.1:0-2584 GCA_045612465.1 Eubacteriales bacterium | reverse complement strand
CGGCAACCGTAGGCACCGTTGCACTTGCAGGCGGCGCAGGCACATTCCTCTTCATAAAAAAGTACAAATAAAATAATGCCTCTCTCAACGTATATTTAATATACGTTTAAGCACCGATAGCTAAATGCTGTCGGTGTTTTTTATTATGCGCTTGCTGCAAGTTCCAAACATATACATCACACAGATAAAATATTGTATACAGAGTCCAGACACTCGTCAAGTGAATACGGTGTGACATCGTTTTTCCATATTAATTCAAATATTTTTTCAGCCTCAGCTTCGCTGTTTGATATATCAAAAGCAAATTCCTCGTCTGTCACAGCGTCGTTTTCAATCGAAACGGAAAGTGAAAACGATACACTTCCCTGTTTTTGAGAAGAAAATAATCGGTACGCAATATTCAAATTTTCCGCTTTTCGTAAAATGTACTTTTTGCATTCAAGATCTGTTGTATTCATAATTACTCCTATTGGTAAAATTGTATTTTTTTATCTTTTATGGTAATTATAGTATACTTATGAACGGTACTTCCATATCCGTTTTATAAACATAATATTTTTTATTCGTGTATAATTTTATTATCTTAACAAACCGAGAAAAAATGATTCATAATTAAAATTCATCCGTGTTACGCAGTTCATTTTTCATTAATATATTTTACCATTATTTTCCTTGGCATACATATACTCTCTTTATTATAATTTGTTTTCTATTGTCAAAAACGAATCGTTTGTTTTTGCAAAAAAACGGAGAACGCTTCAATGAAGCATTCTCCGTTTTATGTAATTCTTATTTTATCAAATATCAGTTCGCGCTACCGATTTTTACCGATTGTAAAACCAATCAGTACTTTTCGATTGAAGATACTTTCGAAGCGGTTCTGAAAGAAAGTGCAGCCGCAACCAACAAGATACAGATGATATACATACTGTCACTTGTTTGCGGGTTATCCGCATCGCCGTCATCGGGAGTGTCTGTTGTATTGCCGTCGGTGAAGGTTATATTTGCGCTCACCTGAGCGTATTCTTCGCCTATCACTCCATCGAGCACTTCTACAATATACTGTTCAAGTGCTTCTACGTCAAGCATACCGTCATTCCGGATTATCTTCGCACCCTCAAGCATCTTCATACCGCCTCCGCATTCAAGCAGGAAGTAATTTGATGCCGCTATCGTGTAGCTCTTATCAAGCTCCAACGGCTCGTATTGATTAGTTTCGTTGTTGAACACCTTTATGTCATATACTCTGTATTCTCCGGAAACGCCAACGAACTCCTCAAATTCATTCAATTCGACCGAGGACGGAATAGACGTATTTACAGAAAATGTCATTCCCGAAATATGCGGGAAAGAACCGTCCTCTGACGGCCAAAGCATAACAGCCATTTCCATCATATCCTTTATTGTCTGACCGCTGACCTCAGCCAAAACGTTCTGGTTATTGAACGGATAAACGTTAAGAAGGTCGTTGAACGTTACATCACCTGCGGCAATGTTTGTGCGGATTCCTCCGCCGTTTACGTAGCCGATGTCGGCATTCATCACGTAACGTATCGCGTCAGCGCAAAAGTCACCGAGATTCGTTTCAGAGTTGCGAACGAGACGGTTGCCGTTTTCATCGTGAGTTATAAGGTCAACCTCGCTGAATGCGACCTTGCGCTCACCCAAAATTGCGATTTCTGCATATATCTGCTCGACATATGCATCAACCGATGCGTCGGTGTTCAGGTAATCTTCCGTCTTGATAAGCTCCGAATCAAAACCGTCGCTTGAAACGGTAAGTTTACCTATATACTCAAACTTCGTGCCTGTGGATGTCAAAAGAACATCGTTACCGTTCTTGTCCGCAACGGTTTTTCCCTCGATAACGGTGTGTGAATGGCCGTCAAGCACAACATCAAAGCCGTTTGTATTGGCGATAAGGTCTTCAACGTCTTCCAAATCGCCGTAAACATCATCCTCTGCATATCCGATGTGGGACAGAGCGATTACGTAATCCGCACCCTCTGCCTTTGCAGAATCGATATTCTTCTGTACGACCTCATACAACGCGGACGCATTGAACGAGTAGATGAAATTTCCGTTCTCGTCCTTGAACTGCGAGGGAGCTGACGATGTTATCGCGGACGGTGTGGTGATACCGATATAAGCGATGTCAACATCACCGTACGACACGATGGAATACGGTTTGAAATACGATGTATCTTCACCGTTTTTCTGGAAATTACAACAGACGGGCTTTGTATCCATCATACCTATAAGCTCCTCCAGACGGTCGATACGGTAATCAAATTCGTGGTTACCAAGTGTTACCGCATCGTATCCGACGAGGTTCATCAGATTTACTATGTATTCGCCGCGCGAGATAATACCAAGGCTGTTGCCCTGAATATAGTCACCGCAGGAAACGACACCGACGTGTGTATAGCTTGATTGTAATTCTTTTTTCATCGCAGTGAGCTTTGAATAGCCCTCTACTGCGCAGTGTACGTCATTTTCATAAAGAATGACAATGTCATCCGTATTTACCGCGAAAACAGACATCGGAAGTATGGCTATCAGAAGCAATACACTGATGCTCACG
>JAZKZC010000077.1:0-4608 GCA_045612465.1 Eubacteriales bacterium | reverse complement strand
CAAGAAAAGGTATATACCATAAGGTGCCGAATTCTCGGAGATGAGCATCCGGACACTATTATATCTCTAAACAATCTGGCAACGGCTTACGGTGAAATCAGAGAATACAAAAAGGCATTGGAAATTTTTGAAAAGGCATATACCATAAGGTGTCGAATCCTTGGCGAAGAGCATCCCGACACACTTACATCTTTAAGTAATCTGGCATTGACTTACGGTTACCTTGGTGAACACCAAAAAGCGTTGGAAATAAATGAAAAGGTATACCCCCTCCAGTGTCGAATCCTTGGTGAAGAGCATCCCGACACCCTTAGGTCTTTAAACAATCTGACATTGACTTACAATTACCTTGGAGAATACAAAAAAACACTGAAAATGAATGAAAAGACGTATACCCTCTTTTGCCGAATCCTCGGTGAAGATCATCCGGACACACTTACGTCTTTACTCACGCTGATAACGACTTACGGTAAGCTTGGTGAATACACAAAAGCATTGGAAATCGGAAAAAAGTTATATACACTCTGTTGCCGACGTTTTGGCGAAGAGCATCCCCGCACACTTGACTCTTTAAATTGTCTTGCAACAATTTACTATGCTATTGGTGAATTGCGTACAGCATCCGACCTTATGAAAATGTTGTATGATTTACAGTGCAAAATCTTCGGAAAAGAACATTCCCGTACGTTGTTCACATTACGTGTTATACAAAAGATTTCCGAAATGATTAAATAGCGCCTGATAATTAAAATCTCCTTGTTCAAATTAAAACAAGGAGATTTTTGTTTGTCTGTAAGATTTTATATTCTTTGTACGAGCACAAGCAGAAGAACTGTCGGCTCGCGGAGTGTGCTTTTGCAAAATGTCAACCTTGAATTTTTAAGCAAGATCTGTAATCGGTACAAAAATCTGTGCCGAATTATTTTTATACATCGTATTTTGCAAGTATTTCAGCAGGAGTCTTGCGCAAGAGCATGACCACGGGCAACGTTCCGCAAATGAGACACAGAAGTACGAGCACGGCAAGGTCTGACAGCGCAAACCACAAGGGATAGAAGAACACATCGGACATAAGCGACGACACACCCATACACATCCATATAAACGCACTTGACAGAAGATATCCGACAAACACGGTCAAAAGCATAAGCACAGCCGATTCAATAAGGAATCTGAACGTGATATTCTTTTTGGAAACACCTATTGCACGGTATATACCGATTTCTTTGACACGGCTCATAAGCGCTGAACGCATAATGAAGTACATACAAACGCACAGTATCGCAAGTATAATACCCATTGTCACAAGTCCTGCGGTTATCGTGCCTTTGCTTTCCTTCATAAGCTCTGCTTTCATTGACGACGGTGTGACAAACGGATCATAGTATTCGTTGGGAACAGAAACATCCGAGAAATTATCTTTTATCCAGCTTTCCGTAAGTTCCGGATCGTTTGAATGTATTGCTGTATACTGTCTTTCACCGCCAGATATCACATCTATCAAATTGCCGTATTCATCGTATACGTATGCTTCCCCATACGAATTACTTGAAGCAGACGGATGCGTTTCGCCGGCACGCTTTGACAGCTTTATGTAATCGTTGTCGCTTACGATAAATCCCGACGGCTTATATGAATATTCCATCTCAGAATAAAATTCGTTTGAGTAAATCATTTCATACTCATCCATTTTCACCTTCAAATCAGGCAATGAACCGTAAGCTTCTTCAAACTCCTGTACCGTCGGGTATCTGCCGTTTTCTTTTTTGAAGCAATAAGCCTTGTAGTAGTATTCGTCACCAAGCTGTAAGTATTTACCGTCCTCAATTCCCTTTTCAACGTACAGCCAGAGGTACATATCATCTCCGACGCTCGTGTGGAGTGACTCTGCAAAGTCATCAAACTCGCTGTAGTAATAATCAAACCAATCAAATTCTGTCGTATCCTCGTTTTCCTCGGAGGCGTCCTTAATATACTCATCGATGCTTTTTTTCTTGATGGAATTTTCTGCAAGATACTCCTCATACGAATAAGCAATCTTCGTTGTTTTGACAAGCTTGAAATCAAATCCGCTTATCTTGAACGTTTCACCGACATTCGGGTATTGCTTATCCGTTTGTACGTCATTTTCGAAAAGCTGTGCTTCGCCGTCATTCAGACTGATACCGTACCGTGACGCAGGGTAAACCGAAAGCGAGCTTCTTGACAAAACATTTTCAGCCATCGCAAGCGGTGAAAGATATATTGCCGTTTCGCTTGACTCAACGACACCGACCACACGCACATTGTGCCCTTTTACACCGATCGAGGTCGAGATAAATCCGAGCATATCCTTATATTCTGAAATATACCCTACACCGCTTTTCTCAATCAGCTTGTCTGCAACAGCCGTTGTTATGACTATTTCATTATCCTTGATATCAGTTGTTCGTCCGCACACCGTTTCATATCCCTCTGATGCGGAAATATCAAGATATACGGCGTTTGTGCTTACATTTGAAGCACCCGAAAAGGTTGCAAAAAAGTCAGTTCTGAAGCGTATTGTGCTGTCGCCCGTACTGTTTTCACGCCTTATAAAATCAGCGCCGTTTTCAAATGCTTCGTTATATATCTTCTCGGATACTGAAGCATCCTCGGAGTAAACATAGAAAACATTGTGATTATACAGACTTTCGATTTCAATAATGTCATCGATCACCGTTCCGAACACCGCACTCATAATAACAAGCACTATGGCAAAAAGTCCCATACAGTTTTTCAAGAGTCTTTTGCCCTTTTTGTTCTTTCTGAAGTTTGCGACATATCCGCTTACAGCCGATGATTTGAGCGAAAACAGCTTACCGAAATTCTTGCCCTCAACAGGCGGAAGCTGTGACATATCGACATTACGGCTGACCTCGTTTTGTTTTCTCTCCTCCTCGTACACGCCCTCTTTGAATTTTATTTCACTCGTGGAGTCAAGCACGTGGACACCGGCGGTATCAACACTCAAATAAATTTTGCCGCCGTAGTTTACGATTTTCAGCTTAACGGGGGCTTCTGTCGGTGCGCCGTAATACTCGACCTTTGCGCCCTCGCCCTCGTATTCCGCCTTTGCAAGCTCGCCGAGATAAATAGCGTTTTTATCTCTTGCGGAGAAGCCGTCAGCGTTTTCATTTTTCTTTATGTTGGCTATCTTTCCGTCTGAAAGCTCTATGACCTGGTCGCAGTAATAATCAACGAGGTTAGCCTCGTGTGTGACAAGAAGGACAAGATGGTCTTTTGAAATTGCTTTCAAAAGGTCCATTATCATAACCGTGTTTGCCTCATCAAGGTTGCCTGTCGGTTCATCGGCAAGAATGATGCGGGGATTTTTAACTATCGCACGTGCAATGGCAATTCTCTGCTGCTGACCGCCGGAAAGCGTATCGGGAGTACGGAGCTTGTATTTATCCATTCCGACATTGGCAAGTGCGGCGGTGACTCGTTTTTCAATTTCGTCCTTATCCTTCATTCCGCAGATGCGCAAAGCGTCGGCGACATTGTCAAAGCATGACTCCTCTTTGTTGAGGTTGTAGTTCTGGAATATATACCCCATATACTTGTTTCGGAGCATATCGGGAGATTTTTCTATACTCACGCCGTCAACGGTAACATCACCCTTTGCAAAGCTGTCAAGACCACCTATGACATTCAGAAGCGTTGTTTTACCGCATCCGCTTTTACCGAATATCGACACCATTCCTTTTTCGGGAAGCTGTACTGTGACGTCGTTTAAAACGTGAAGCTCGTTTTGTTTTCCTTTGTTGAAAAACTTATGAAGATTCGATATTTTTATCACTGTTCATTTCCTCCCTTCAAGGATTTTTTAACGCTTTCACCGAACATATTCTTGATTTGCTTTCTCGTTATAAGCGCAGTAAGCGCAAGCATACCGAAGAATATCAAAGCATACTGCCAAGCGTAAAGATATGCAAAATACCCGTTATATTTGGGGCTTGTGAAAATAAGCACGGCGCTTGCGACCGTCACTATGTAGGCAGGTATAAGCGACATAAACATTCGCACATACATTCCTATTTTGATAACCACGACGGAAATACCCATAGAACGCATTATCGCCATATCGTTTTTGAATGCCGCAAGCATTCTCTGCGTACAGAGGTTCACGAAGAATGCAAGGAAGATTACTCCGAACACCCATACGGGGATAAGCATTATAGCGCCTATAACGTTCAGCATAGCGGTCATCGCATCGGGTTCATACTCCGTATCAGATGTTACGGCAATGTGTTCTCCCTCGGATATAAGTCTTGCGGCTTCTTCCGCTTTTGCATCATTTTCAAAGAAAAGCGAAAATTGTCTGTACGTTTCGTCAACCGTCTCATCCGCTGTTTTTGCAAGAAATTCAGCCGATATGTATATCTTCGAGTCAAAATCGTACTCGCTGTGAATGTCATTCACAGGTTCTTTTGTGAAATATTCATCGCCAAAGGTCTCATTGAACGTGTATACGGTTTCCGAATCGTAATAGTAATTATTCATTACCATACGTGAGAACAAATGAACCTCCGAGCTTACGCTTGACGATATGTATTCCTCGGGAACATATATTTTATCTCCCTCAAG
>JAZKZC010000076.1:0-8825 GCA_045612465.1 Eubacteriales bacterium | reverse complement strand
GTAGCCATGTCGTTCTGTGAGCCAAGGAGTTGATTTATGACATTGTCTTCCTAAGACCGCTTGGCCTCCGACTTCACGACATCGGCCACCCCGCTTTTGCTCACACGGGCGAACGTCATCTGGACAAGCTTTATTTCGAGCACACGGGAAAGCATTTTCTTCATAATTTGCAGTCTGTAAGAGTGCTTGATAAAATTTTTCCGTACAACATTTCCTTGCAAACGCTTCACGACATCGCCGCTCATAACGGTGAGCTTGAGCTTGAATTGTATGAACCCGTCCCGATATCGAGTTTTGAGGAATTTGACGAGCTTATGGAAAAATGCACATCGGATATTTCATTTTCCAATCATATGATGCCGTGCACGCTTGAGGGCGCGGTTGTCAGAATCTCCGATATAATCGCATATCTCGGCAAGGACAGACAGGATGCAGTCCGCACAAAATTGCTTGAAGAAGATGATTTTTATAAGGACGAAATAGGCTCTATCAATGCGGAAATAATCAATAATCTCGTTGTCAACATCATAGAAAACAGCTACGGAAAGCCGTATATCAAGCTCGACAGCAAGCACTTCGCTTCCCTGCGCAAGCTTAAACGCGAAAACTATGAAAAGATATACAACAGAAAAGAATCGACCGACGTATTCGATGCAACCGTAAAGCCGATGATGTCGGATATATACGGTCAGCTTCTTGAAGACGTAATGAAAGAACGTAAAGAGTCACCGATATTTACACATCATATTGCACAGGTCAACCGCACGTATTACAAACGCGAGGTGCCTTACGAAAAAACGGAACCTAATCAGCTCGTTGTTGACTACATCGCAAGTATGACGGATGATTATTTTATAGAGCTTCACCAGTTCTTGTTCCCGAATTCCGATTACCCCGTTGTTTACCGCGGTTATTTCGATGATTAAGGAGAATATTATGTTTGAAAAAATTTTAGAAGAAATAAAAAATGCGCACCGCATCATAATACACCGTCACAAAAATCCCGACGGCGATGCACTCGGCTGTCAGATAGGTCTAAAATACATCCTTTCGGAAAACTTCCCTGACAAAGAAATATACGCCGTAGGCGATCCTGCGGGCAGATACGCTTTTATGCAAGGCTCAGTTATGGACGAGGTTGACGACAGTCTTTATGCCGATGCTCTGGCGATAGTTCTTGACACGTCTGCATCCGCACTTATAAGCGATGACAGATACAAAACAGCGAAAAGAAGCGCTCGCATAGACCACCACATTTTCTGCGAGGAAATTGCAGATGTTGAAGTGACAAACACAACTTATGAAAGCTGTTGCGGACTTATAACGGAATTTGCAGTTGAATCGGGACTTGCTCTTTCTCCCAATTCCGCAAAGGCGCTCTACACGGGAATGATCACGGATTCGGGACGCTTCCGCTACGATTCCACCTCACACAACACGTTCCGTCTTGCATCGGAGCTTATGAAGCAGAAATTCGACACAAACGACATTTTTTCAAATCTCTATGCCGATGACTTTGAATTCATCCGCTTGCGTGCAAAATTCATACTTAAAATAAGCCTCACCGAATACGGCGTGGCATATATTTACACAACCAAGGAAGAAGCTGCAGAATACGGATTTGACACCTTCACCCTTTCAAGAAGCATGGTAAATACAATGGGTGACATCAGAGGTATTAACATCTGGGTAAACTTCACAGAAACAGACGGCGGTGTGCTTACGGAAATACGCTCGAACAAGCACAATATAAATCCCGTTGCAGTTAAATACGGCGGCGGCGGACACGCTAAAGCAAGCGGCGCAACGGTAAAGGACCGTGACGAAGCAATGGCGCTTCTTGACGACCTTACAGCATTCAATAAAAATATGGAGTAATTATGGCAAACGAAAATATGAAAAAAATCCTTGAAAAAATCAAGGAATACAAAAGAATTATAATATTCCGCCACTTCCGTCCCGACGGTGACGCAATAGGCTCAACAAAAGGCTTTGCGGAAATACTGAAAGCAACTTATCCCGACAAAGAAATATATCTTCAGAACAACGATTTTTCAAAATACCTTGCATTTTTGGGCGGTGAGGACGAGCCTATCGACGATGCGCTTTATACAGATGCACTCGGTATTGCCCTTGATACGGGAACTTATGAAAGACTTTCGAACCCCAAATTCAATCTCTGCCGTGAGCGTATCAAAATTGACCACCACATCCCCGTTGAATCATACGCTGACTATGAATGGGTTGAAGAACTCCGTTCCTCAACTTGTGAGATGATTGCGGCATTTTACGATGAATTCAAGGATGAGCTTGTTATGACGGATACCGCCGCATACTACATTTATACAGGTATGGTAACGGATTCGGGACGTTTCCGTTTCAGGGATGTTTCCGGTGAAACACTCCGCCTTGCAGGCACGCTTCTGAAGTTTAACATAAACACAGAAAAGCTTTATGCAAACCTGTATCTGCGTGAATTTGAAAGCTTCAAATTCGAATCTCACGTTCACAAGAAGATGAAGATTTCCGAAAACGGCGTTGCATCCATTTACATTTCCCTGCCGATGCAAAAGGAATTCAATCTTTCAACAGAGGATGCCAGCGCCGCTATATCCCACCTTGATTCCATCAAGGGTTCGCTTATCTGGGTTGCGTTTATCGAATGTGAGGACGGCTCGGTGAGAGTACGTTTACGCTCACGTTTCGTCACGATAAACTCACTTGCCGAAAAATACCGCGGTGGCGGTCACGCTTGCGCGGCAGGTGCTACAGTTTATTCAAGACGTGAGGCAAACAAGCTGATAAAGGAAGCTGATGCAATACTCAAAGATTTCAAGGAAAATAACGAGGGCTGGTTATGAGAATACTTATAACTAACGATGACGGATATGACGCTCTCGGTATAAAGCTTTTAACGTTTTGGGCAAGAAAGCTTGGGGATGTTACCGTTGTTGCGCCTAAAACAGAGCAAAGCGGAACAAGCCACGCTATCGACTTTATCCATCCGACGGAGATAAAAAAAGTACATTCCGAAGAAGGACTCACGGTTTATTCAATGGCATCAACGCCTGCTGACTGTGTGCGTTTCGGCATACTCGGTCTTAATCAGAAATACGACGTTGTTCTGTCAGGTATCAACAGAGGTGTAAACGTCGGCGAAGATATAGTTTATTCCGGAACGATAGGCGCAATATTCGAAGCGGCAAAAAACAAGACTCCCGCAATTGCATTTTCCGCATTTTTCGACGGTCAGACCGAAGCGGCGGAATATCTTGACGTTGCTTACAATTACATTTGCGACAATAAACTTCTTGACAAAAATCCGCTTTACAACGTAAATATACCGAAAAAAGCAAATGAAATACGTATGACGTACCAAGGCACACAGTATTTTTCTGACCGTTTTGAAAAAACGGGGAAAGATATGTATATTCAGACGGGTGAGCAGATACCTGATGAATGCCCGAATGACCTGAACCGTGACACCGTTGCGGTTCACAACGGAATAATCTCAATAACGCCCCTGCTTCATACAAGAACAAATTTTGAAATTTTCAACAATCATTCCAAAATCGTAAAATTATAACGAAATCCCCTGCGGAAATTCCGCAGGGGATAATTTTATGCCGCTGTCAAGTCACGTCTTACCGTTTCAACGTAAGGTGTCGGGTTGCAGTTCTTTTCGTCAGAAATTTTGCCGCCACCCGTTATGTTACCGAATATCTCTCCCCAGCCGTTCTGGTAATTGAGGTATTCACGGAAGTCGTTATAGTGGTTGTTCGTATAGAAAAGGTATCTTTCATTTATGTCAATTATCTTGTCGCCGTTAGCGTCAAATCTTGCATAAACGATACGTGCCGCACCTCTTGTTATCTTTATTCCGTCATTATAAGCATACGCTTTGTACGAGGGATCACACGTTGTTCCCGTTGTGCCTATATCAAGCTCAAAATACTGAAGATCACCGCCGCAACCGCTTATATCGGGCAATTCGGGTTCATAGGGATATTTATCTGTGTTGCCGATAAATTTGGAGTGATTTACTCTCAAATATCTTCCCCAAGGGTGTGTCTGCGGATTTCCGCTTTTCTTGCTGAGATAATTTGCGGGAATATCACCGAAAGCGAAAATATATGCCGCAACTTCTTCAAGTGTAACGTATGCGCCGTCCTTGTAAATGCGGTTTACAACTTTTCCGTTTGCATCTACTACGTAATAAGTCTTTCCGTCATCGGAATATTTACCTGCCGTATTACGCACGTACAAGCCGTTTTCCATCGGTCTTTGCGCAATTATCGTGGGATCTTCATCCTGAAGCTCTATCGAGCCCGACATTAAAAAGTGCTGTGTTCTGTAATACGCATCAGATGCGCTTACCGCAGGCTTATAATTTGCGTAAAACTCTGCTTTATTGACACCGACGTAGGGATCGGTTTCAAAAACAGGCTCATCGTCAAGTTCGGTATCGGACGACGTTACCTCATCCGTTACAACACTTTCCGTTACCTTGTCGGTTTCGTGGGCATCTGTAATAACATCGGTTTGAGCATCTGTCACAGCATCCGTAAGAACGTCCGATACTATATCTGTATCTGGACTTTCAACCGTTTCGGTTTGCTCGGTCTGTGTAATGTCAGGTGATGTCGTTAAATTTTCCGAGATGTCCAAGCATCCGCACAGCAAAAGCAGGGATGTCAATAAAAGCGAAATAATTCTTTTCATGCTTACTTTCCTTCTTTTTTATTTATCGTACACCATTATACACCAAAAATATCCAAATATCAAGTCAAAACAAAAATTATTTGTCACAAGAAAGGAGCTGTCTCAAATGCGAAAAAATCGCATTTAAGACAGCCCCTTTTTTAATGAATGATAAATAAAGCTTTAGAACGGCTTGCAGCATTGTGCAGAAACTGCATCCGGATACTGTTTCAAAAGCTCGTCAATCGTACCTGAAAAATTGATACGGTTCTTCTCGCTCATTTTTGCGGCATTTCCGCAGTCAGGTGTGTGAACCTTGTAACCGTTTTTATTTATAGCATAATCACCTGAACCACCGGGTGTGGGTGTGGGTGTGGTTGTAGTTGTGGTATTATCAGGTTCAGTTTCGTAAGCGGGGATCTGTTTTGTTGTCTTTACCAGCGGGAACTGTGATACACCTGTGTTCTCTGCTGTGATGTAAGATGTCTTTGAAGCGCTTACTGTAAGGAATGTGTTGTATGTACCGAGATAGTAAGCTGTGCCGTCAACTGTTGTTTCCCAAGCCTTTGTTGTCTTGTTTTCGTTGAATACGCAGTTTGTGGAAGCAGCATATCTGATAGCGATCTTACCATCAGCGTTTGTGTAAACGTCGATGTACTTCTTTGCGCCGCTGATAGTAACGGAAATTTTGTAACCGCCCTTTACAGCTTCAAACTTTGCGGGAATAGCCTTTGAATAATCCTCTGTCATTGTGAGGTATCTGTCCTGATCGATACCGCCGTCAATGTAAAGAATCTTCTTCTCCTTTACCTGGTCGATGTAAAGCTTGTATGTGCCGTTGTCATCTGCAGGAGTTGTATCTGTATTATTATTGTTGTTTGTATTATTATTGTTGTTTGTGTTGCCGTTATTGTTGTTGTTTGAAGGTGTAATTGTTACTTCCTTCGTTACAAGTTCCAAGGGGAACTGTTCTTTTCTTGTATTATCCTTGTTGATGTAGGATGTCTTGGAAGCACTTACTGTTTCAAATGTGTTGTATGTGCCGAGGTAGTATGTTTCCTCACCTGCTGCAACTTCCCAAGCAAATGTGTCCTTATTGTACTTGAATGCGCAGTTTGTGGAATCAGCGTATGAAAGAGCTGCCTTGCCTTCAGCATTGAGGGAAAGGTCAATATACTTCTTTGCGCCGTCGATAGTTACATAGAACTTGTAACCGCCGTTAGCAGATTCAACGTAAACATCGAGTGCTTTAGCGAAATCAGTTGTTGTTGTGAGGTATCTGTCCTGATCTGTGCCGCCGTTGATGTAAAGAGCCTTACCAACCTTGGACTGATAGAAATAGAACTTGTATGCTGTGCCTGCCTCGGGAGCGGAAACAACATCAGCGTTTGCCGTACCGCCAATGACTACATTAGGATCAGCGGGTGTTTCGGGAGTGTCAGGTGTTTCGGGAGCTTCATAGTCAACCTTTTCAGTTGTGAACTCCATCGGGAACTGGCTGACTCTTGTGTTTTCAACTGTGATATAAGATGTCTTGGAAGCACTTACTGTTTCGTAGTTGCTGTATGTGCCGAGGTAGTAAGCAACTCCGTCAACTTCTGTTTCCCAAGCGAATGTTGCGCTGTTGTATGTGTAAACACAATCAGAGCTGTCAGCAAAACCTACAGCTGTCTTGCCTTCGTCGTTGTTGAATATATCAACATACTTCTTTGCGCCGTCGATAGTTGTGTAGAACTTGTAACCGTTACCGGATGCTTCTACATAGAAATCAAGTGCCTTTGCAAAATCGTCTGTCATTGTAAGGTATCTGCCGCCGGAAATACCGCCGTCAACATAAAGAACCTTACCTGCGATAGCCTGTGTAAGATAGAACTTGTATGCAGTTCCTTCTTCGGGAGCGAATGCGCATGCGGGAACAGAAAGATCGAATGTGATAGTTTCTGTAGCGCCTGCAGGATCTGCAACTGTAGCTGTAAGCTTGTAGTTGATAACTTCAGGTGTCTTTTCGTCTACATCGATAGTAACCTGCTTGTTAGCTTCATCAGCTACAACCTTGATAGCTTCATTGTCTGTTGTCCAAGTTACAGTATAAGCAACACCGCCGTTCATAACCTGTGAAACGAGAGTGAAGTCCTTTGTCGTTTCGGGAGCTGTGAGGTACTGCTTGTACATATTTTTGAGGAATGCTGCCGCCGATTTGACGTCATATTCGCCCGTTGCCGAAGTATCGACAGTTGTTTCTGTACCTGTGCCTGTTTCTGTTGCATCATCTCCGCAAGAAGCGAGCGGTGCTACGCAAAATACAAGCGCAAGCAAAAGTGCGAGTAATTTTTTCATATATGACTCCTTTTAAAATATTGTCAATCAATGAACTGTTACATCTTTAACGGAAAATACCTTTATCTGATACTTGCCGTTGAAGTAATCTACGATTCCCTTCACATCGATCGTTTTGCCTTCAAAATAATCACGTGTGATGAGATTTCCTGCTTCGTCGAGCAGAACTGTTGTACGTACGGAAATTGTCTGACCGCCTGCCTGACATGTAAGTGTCATAGCGCCGTCTGAATCGCCGTCGTTGTTTGTTACGTAAATATCCTTAACTTCAAGATCCTTCATACTTATCGTTGAAGAAAGTGCAAGCTCTGCATAGTCAACTTCCTTGAGCGTTTCTTCGCCGTCATCGCCGATAACAGTTACAGCAACCTTTGAAGTTGCAAATGTTTCGGGAGATGTTTCAGTGTAAGATGCCTCAAATCCGTCGCCGAGCTTCTGGATATTGTTGGGGTTCTTGGTGTCCATCATATCATATTTCAAGTCAGAAACCTGATATGTGCCGCCTGCTTCATAGAACTGCATTGAGCCTACGATACGAACCTTGTTGCCGGGCTTGATAACATTAAGTCCCGCACCTGTAAGAGTGAATCCGTAGTATACGGTAATACCGTGATACATATTCGTTTCATCATCAAATGCTTCGACGTAAATGCTCTGTCCGCTGTTTTTGGAAACTATACCCTCAAAAGCAACTGTTTTACCCGTGTACAATGCAGGGTTTGCACGAAGCTCTTTGAGTGTAAGCTCAATAGCCGATCCATAGTAAAAATCGGGGTCATTTTCGTCTGAATAAACGAAAAGCTTATGAGCCTTAGCTTGGTCGATAGCATTCATACAGATAGAGCCGTAACGGTTCTGTGATGAGCTTGATGCGATAGCAAGGCCCTCCTGGAGTATTTCCAGGTTAAGGTTGCGGTATTCAGCAGAATCTGCTGTTTTATACCATACCCAAATGAGGTGACGGTCACCTGTTGAGTCAACATTGAGAGTTTCTGTATCGCTCTCAAGTATGATAGATGTTGCCGCCTGAAGCTTTGTCTTTGTGAAGTTTGAAGCCTTTTTGCCCCATTCTTCGATCTGTCCCGTTGATTCGGGTGTGTTTATGGCAATATATCTTGCCTTGAGAATTCCCTTATCGATAACGTCTTTGGGAACATAGAAGTGAGTTGTATCACCGTCTATAAACTGCTTTACCGTAACGTTTTCGATTTTAAGGCTTGACGACGTCATATCGAGCTTGAGCTGTGAAACGTAGTCTACGATTTCACCAAGTTCAGCAGACGTGTCAGCTGAAGTTACGTCCGCAGTCGTATCAGTACTCTGCGGGTTGCAGGATGCAAAGCATCCCGCAACCATACAGAGAGCTAACCCTGCAGATAAAAATTTAGAAAGTAAATTCATAAATTGTTACCGTAATTATGACATATATTCGCATTCTGCGACAGCGTCTTCGAATGCCTTCTTGATCATTGCATCCTTATCGGAAGCGTTCTTGTATTCAACCATGCAGTACTGAAGAAGTGCACCAACCTGGTCACGTGCTTCGGAAGAGCCGTTGAACGCGGGAGATGTATAGTAAGCATCCTTCTGTTCAAGACAAACCTTAGCGGAAAGAGCTGCGATGTTGTCGCCGCCGTTAGCTGTGTTTATAAACTCAGCGTATACGGGGTTCTGTGCAACGGATTCAAGAACGGGAACGTAACCTGAAACCATACCGAATTCAGCCTGGAATTCAACGCAGCTTGTGAGGTACTTAACGAAGAGCCAAGAAGCAACAACTTCCTGCT
>JAZKZC010000075.1:0-4230 GCA_045612465.1 Eubacteriales bacterium | reverse complement strand
TGATTTATGACATTGTCTTCCTAAGACCGCTTGGCCTCCGACTTATCATCGTTGGGATGAAGTATCTTTGCGCCTGCTATCTGATTTCCTCTGTTTGCAATAACCTCGTTGGCGTTCATATTGGACTGTGTGCCCGAGCCTGTCTGCCATACAACGAGGGGGAAGTTATCGTTGAGCTTGCCTGCGATTATCTCGTCGCACGCGCCGCTTATTGCTTCAAGCTTTTCCTTCGTCATCTTTTCGGGGCGAAGCTCACAGTTTGCCTGCGCCGCCGCCTTTTTGAGTATGCCGAACGCATACGTGATCTCTCTGGGCATTGTTTCAATATCAACGCCTATTTCAAAATTCTCGTGGCTTCTCTGTGTCTGAGCCGCCCACAGCTTATCTGCGGGGACCTTGACTTCACCCATGGAGTCGTGTTCGATACGGTATTCCATTTTATCCTCCGATTAAATAACTGTTGATTTGATTATAGCTTTAAGCGTATCTGCACTGCGACGGAGCTTGATTATCTCCTCGTCATTAAGGGGCAGATATACGTTGCTGCGTATACCGTTGTTGCCTACAATACTGAGTGTGCTGAGGCAGACGTCCTCAATGCCGTATTCACCGTGCATCATCGTTGAGATAGTCATTGTCGTATCAACACCGCTGAGCAGGCATTTGCATATGTAGCATACAGCAGTTGAAACGGCATAGAACGTTGCGCCCTTGCGTGCGATTACCTCGCCGCCGGACTTCTGAACGTATCTTTCGGCATCCGCATAGTCAAACTCAAGCAGATCGCCGTTTTTACCCTTGAATGAGTTGTGGCAGTCCGCAATGTTCACATTGGATACGTTTGCAAGCGACCACGGAACGAATGAGGAATCTCCGTGCTCACCGAGAACGTACGCGTGTGTGTTGTTCTGGCTGATGGAATAAAATTCCGACATTCTTGCACGAAGACGCGCGGTGTCAAGTATCGTACCCGAACCGATGATGCGGCTTTCGGGAATACCCGAACGCTTGCAGAATGCGTATGTAAGAATATCGACGGGGTTACTTACGATCAAGTATACCGCATCGGGAGCAGCGTGTGTAATATCCTTCATTATCTGCTTGAGGATATCGATGTTTGTCTGTGCAAGTTCAAGACGCGACTGGCCTGCTTTTCTTGTAACACCCGACGTGATGATAACGATGTCGGAGTTAGCCGCATCGGCATACGAACCGGCGTTTACCGTACAGGGATTGCAGAAGGGCAAGCACTGTCTTATATCAAGCGCTTCGCCGACAGCTTTCTCATGATTGATGTCGATCATAACGATTTCAGATGCAAGGCCCATGACCGCAAGTGTGTAGGAAATTGTAGAGCCTACGCTTCCGCTTCCGATGATTGTGATCTTGTTCATAATTTTATTCCTCGTTTTTCAAAAAATTAACTTATTTGTGTCAAAACGGAATGATACGCCGTTTTGAATATCGATACGCAATCTGTATCACATACCTATACGTTATAATTATAATACATTCATCTTCTTTTTGCAATACGTTTTGTCAAAAAAACTTAAAATTACGCATTAAATTAGTTTGTACAATGTGTTTTTTACGCAAGTTTAACATTTTAAACAAATTCGGGTACAATAAACGGAGACGGTTATACATCTGTTTTTGAAAAAACCTCTCATATAATGTTATAAAATTATCTTTTCACACCCGATACACACCTTTACACTTGACATTGATTTTCATATGATGTATAATAAAACAAATTTTTCACGGATAACGGAGAACGTTAAATTGAAAGCGAAGAAAAATATTACTCTTATCATAAACCCCAAGGCGGGAGCGGGGGTTTTCGGAAACGATGAAAAAGCGTTGCGCATCGTGTCACTTTTTTCCGAAAGAGGGTATGACACCGACGTAAAATTCACATCATCACAGGGACACGCAATATCGCTTGCAAAGGAGTATGCGAAATCAAGCGACGTTATCGTATGTTGCGGCGGCGACGGAACGCTCAGCGAAACGGTTGAGGGCGTCATCCTTTCGGGCACGGATACGCCCGTAGGCTACATTCCCGCAGGAACAACGAACGATTTTGCAAAAACGCTCAAAATACCGAAAGATATAACCGATGCTGTAAACGTAATATCAGCCGAGCAGGGCGCTTGCTTCGACATCGGAAAAACATCGGAGGGCGGATATTTCGTTTACGTTGCCTCGTTCGGACTTTTCACAAACGTCGTATACAGCACACCGCAGAGCACGAAAAACAAGCTCGGTTATATGGCATACGTGCTTGACGGCATCAAATCTCTCTCCGAAATAAAAACTCACCGTGCGAAGATAACCGCTGACGGCGAGGTGTACGAGGGTGAATTTATTTTCGGCGCCATCACCAATTCCCTTTCTATCGGCGGAGTTATGAACTTCAACCCGTCGGACGTCGTACTCAACGACGGAAAGTTTGAGCTTTTGCTTATCAAAATGCCGAAAACACTCACACAGCTCGGCAATATAGCCGTCAATCTCATCAACAAAAAATACAACTCAAACGACGTTATATTCGTCCATGCATCCGAGATAATTACCGAATTTGAAAATCCCACTCCCCTCACATTTGACGGTGAATATGCGGGTACGTTCAATAACGTCCACATCAATAACTTAAAAGGCAGATTTACTCTGTACGTAAAAAAATGAGATATTTAAAGACAATTTGCTTTATTTTCGCCTTACTTTTCACTGTTTTGCCCTTGTCGGTCTACGCTGTGCCGTCACCGCTTGAAAAGACGGTGTCAAGTATTGAAAACGGCGATTATCTGCTGAATATTTACCAGATAAACACCGAAGACGGTGTTTACGAATATCTCGGTAAATATCTTCGCGGAGCCGCCGAAAACAACGTGGAGGTCATCGGAATCACGATCGTCAACTTCACAAGCGCCGAAAACGGTACGCGTGACGGCTCGTTTTCGTTTTTTGCCGAGCTTGAATACGCAAACACGAGAAAGACCACAAAAACTGTCGTCGGTTCAATATACCGCGCCCCCGTTATAATAAGCGCCGTATCATCTCAGAGCAGTATTTTCGCAGGCGGCGAATTAACGTTGAGCGCCGACGTATCCGACTACGACGGCGGGAAAATATATTGGTATGAATCATCAAGCCCGAACAAGAACGGGCACTTGATTTCGGAAACGAAAACGACACACATCGCGGTGACACCCGAAGTAGGCACAAAATATTACAGATGCGTTTACAAAGGCTCCGTCAGTAACACGGTTACGGTGAATGTAACGGAAGCCTTCGTCCCCGTATCCGATGTCGTGCTTCCCTCTTTGACACTCGTATGTAACAAATCGACACACCTTTCCGCGGAAATATATCCCGAAAACGCAACGAAAACGGACATTACGTGGAAAGTGACCGACGGAGATGCAAGCATTATTTCCGACAGAATAACGGTACACACTCCCGGCATCATAACCGTCAGGGCTACGATAACGGACGGAGGCGCCAACGGTGCAAACTACGAAAAGTATTTTGAGTTTTACGCCGAGGAAAGCGAGATTGAATACAAGGAAGTAAAATGGAGCATTCTGCCTCCCGTTGACGGCATTTTGCAAATGAATTTCACGGCAAGCGAGAAAAAAGACGTTCAGATAACCGCAGTATCATCCCTCACGGCGGACAAGCTGATAGCAGGCGCAGGCACACACAGCGACATGAAAATGGTAGCGGGCGCATACATCGTCTGCGATGACGTAAATACGCTTGACGAGATAAGCATCCAGCTTGATTCAGACTATGCAAACAAGGAAGTCCACGTAATATCATCAAATGCCGACGGCTCCGTTTCACACGAAAGCCTGACGGTGTCCGATACGGGCGAGATAGTTCTTCCGAAGCACAAAAACACGTATATCATCACGGCGGAGAAATCAAACAAAGCAGACCTTTCGTTTCTTTTGCTTCTTCTTCCGTTGATACCGCTCATGCTTATACCGATTTTCCTCCGCGCTGCAAAAGATAAAGAAACGGTACAAAACAAAAAATAAATTCTAAAATTTTCCTGTAATATTTCACGGTCTTTGAGTAACAATAATCTCGGAGCCAAACGAAAGAGCTCCGAAAAACACGATAGTGAAAACCGATGGGTTTCATATCGGTAACTCAACAATATATTTCAAGGAGAATTGTAAAAATGTCAAATAAAACACTTGTTCCCGAAGCAAAGGAAGC
>JAZKZC010000074.1:0-1934 GCA_045612465.1 Eubacteriales bacterium | reverse complement strand
GGTGAGTTCTGGGGCGTGTATAACATAAGAGAAAGATACGACTCGAAATATTTTGAAGAACATTACGGTGTGGCTGAGGAAAACCTTGTTATGGTTGAAGCACCCTCGCCGCTCGTAACGAATTGGGATTACGATGAACCGTACGTGTTGAATGAAGGCGTAGCAGGTGATGAAGTTGCTTATCATCAGCTTATGGAATATATCAAGAATAATGATATGTCCAATCCCACGCACTACAACTACATTGAGAAAAATATTGACCTTGACAGCTTTATCGACTTTTTCGTGTGCAGTATGTATTTATGTAATATAGACTGGCCCGCGAATAACGTAAAGGTATGGAGAAATAAATCCACGTCCGATCCGTCGGGACTTGATACAAGATGGCGATACGTCCTGTGTGATATGGATATGGGTATGGGACTTGAAGCGGATTATAACAAAAATATGTTCGCTCACGCACTCACCCCCGATACTGTTGCGGGTATTATGATGAATGAGCTGCTTGAAAACGAAACATTCAAGAATAAGTTTATAGAACGGTATATGTATGCCGCGCAGACGGTTTTTGCTCCCGAAAAGTGCCTTAAAGTGTTTGAAGAATATTCTTCAATACTTAAAAACGTCATCGGACTTCATTTTGACCGCTGGCCGAGTGACGGCGGATCTATGAGCAAGTGGCAGACGGAAATAAACCAGGTTGAAAATTTTATAAATAAGCGTTCTGAATATGCTATCTCGACATTGAATTCGTATTTCGGAATCCAGCAGGGTATGCTCACAGCATCCGTTGACCTTGATAAGGCAGATCTTTATATAAACGGTAAGAAAATTTCATCCTCGGGATATAACGAAATATTTGCCGACAACGCAAAGGTAACTGTTAAGATAGTTCCTAAATCAGGATACGTTCTCAACGGTATAAAGACCATAACGAGCAGCGGAAGCGAAAAGACTTACACAACACAGACGGTCACACTGAACGTTACGGAGCGCATGGCTGTTATAGGTCTTGTGTCAAAGTCAGGACTCACAGTCACACCTACGGTTGTTGCGGGTTCACGCAGTATATTCGTCCTTGACGGAAGCGGCAATCTCTACGCTTGGGGTGAAAATGATCAGGCACAGCTCGGTGTGTACGTCAGCAAGACAGTAAGAAAGCCGATGCTTGTAATGTCGGGCGTCGTTCAGGTCGAAACGAGCAGAGGCGGTACAGAGGGCGATGCGCCGATGACTGCAATACTTACGGAAAACGGCTCTGTTTATACGATTGGTAACAACCTTTATTCACAGCTCGGACGAAGCGGAACAGAAACGTCATTCGTAAAGGTAAGCTCCTCCGTCAAGTTCAAGAAAATCTCTTTAGGTCTTGACCATATGCTCCTGCTTGCCGAAAACGGCGACGTTTACGGCTGCGGTAACAATGCTTATGCACAACTCGGAAGCAAAAATTATCCGAACAATGTAACGAGTCTTACAAAAATCGCATCTGGCGCAGTTGATATTGCCGCAGGCAGACGTCATTCGCTGTATGTCACCTCAGACGGCTCCTTGTATGCACTCGGTGACAACAGATGGAATAAAATATCATCATCTGCACCCGAATTGATACAAACACCGTATAAGCTTGCTTCTGATGCTGAAAAGGTATTTGCGGGACAGCACAATTCGCTTTACATAAACAAAAACGGCGCGTTGTACTATTTCGGCTGGCGCGATATTGCAACATTCACCGCAGGTCAGTCAAACGGAAGTATGAACAAAATTGCAAACAGAGTAGTGTCTGCTTCCGTGATGGATGAGCACGTTGTCTATCTTACGTCTGACGGAAACGTGTACGGCTTCGGACTTAATACATACGGTCAGCTGTCGTCGGATCTTAAACAAAAATCAAGCCCTGTGCTTATTGCAGATAAATGCGTTTCAGCCTCCGC
>JAZKZC010000073.1:0-4284 GCA_045612465.1 Eubacteriales bacterium | reverse complement strand
CCCACATCACCGTCGGGGATAGCCGCACCCATTTCGACCCAGCTTGCCGCCGTTGTGTCGGTGTCAATAAGAATGCGCGCCTCGCCCTTTACGCTTATCTTGTCAACAAGCGGATAAAGTGTCGTATAATCGCCCATTATGTCCTTGATACGGTTATACACGATATCGGGGATCGTAAGGCTTGCACCCGTTACGCCTCTTAAGTTCTTGAAGTCCTCATAAAACTTGATAACTTCCGCGCGCTCGTAATACTCGCCGCTTTCAAATAACTTTCTTACCTGAAACTTGTTCATTTCTCTCATCATCCTTTCTTCGCCTGTGTCTGCAGGTTCCGTCTCCGCAGGCTTGTCCTCTTCCGCCAACTCTTTTTCAAGCTCCGATATTTCGCGCTCAACATCCGCTATCTTGTCGCTCAACTTTTCCTCGCCCTCATTTTCGGCAAGCCCGTCAAGCTGCGACTGTACAAGCGCGATATCCTCATCGCTTTCGGCTTCTCTCAAAGCCTCTTCAAGCTCCGCATAACGCTTGTCCGCATCTTCTTTCTGCTTCTTAAGCGCCGCAAGCTCATTCCTTTTCGTCTTTAAATTCGCTGTTATCCTCAGCTTGTTCAAGATCATAAATTTGCCCTCCTTGTTTTGATTAAATTTAAAAGCTCGGTCTTTCTTTTGCCGAGCTTTATCTTTTGATATTCTCTTAACTGTTCTCTTGCATCCACACTTGTAGTCGGGTACGCAGGGAAGGTAACCACGCTTATCTCGTGCAGGTCTATGTCCTTAAGCGCAAACAATAAGCCGTTTTCCCTTTCTATCGGCTCTTCGTCAAGAATGTTAAAGCCGAAGGAGCATTGGTCAACATAACCGCCCCTGACAAGCTCGTGCAGGTCTTTTGCATAGCTCACATCGGGCAGTGTTATCTTCGCCCATAAACCCTCATCGTCAACTTTTGCCTCAAGGGTGCCGTTGCTCTTACGCCCAAGCACATACTGCGTGTTGTGGTTCCACAAAGCCCTCAGGTCATTTGCGTCAAAGTTTTTCAGCGCTTCGGGCAGCACAGTTTCAAAACAACCGGGGAATAACTCCGTAGGCTCGTTAAAACGTATAAAATATCCCTCTATAATGTTCCCGCCGCCCTCCGCCTGCCTTATCTTCGTGCCGACCGTTCGGGTCTGGTACGCCTTTCTTATTTCGTCAAATTTATTCATCGTCTTTTCACCTCGCTTTCACCCACTAAAAAAGCACCTACCGAAGTAAGTGCCTTATCTTATCTGTTCACCTTTTTTGTACGCCTCTTTTGCCTCGTTCAGGCTCATTTTGTTTGCGCCGCCTTTACGATCGGGTTCTTTTTCCTGTAAGGCATCATCACACCAATCGCAAATATCGCAAATATCCATACTGTCCCAAGTATCAAATTCATATTCGCCACACACGGGGCATTTATGCTTGTCCTCCATGCTCAATATCCTCCTTGCGTTTAGTGTCATAATAATCCTTCTTGTCATCGGGTTTATACATCGTTATAACACCTTTTTTAATATCCGCCTTTACAAAGTCATTTTTGGCAATGTCATACCTCACTATATGGCCATATTTATCAAGATGCCCCAATATATTATCGCCGGTTTCGCTTTCTGCAAGTTCCACAGCACGTTTTTCATATTGTTCGGCTGTCGTTATGCCGTCTTTGATATACTCGTCTTTGTGAGTCCGTCCGTTTTGCCAATGATTATTGAGTTTCTGTTTATTAACAAAACCTTTTTTCTCTAAATCATTTGAACCTTGTGCGGATGCTTTAAACGTAAACTGTCCGCCGTTCGGATTGCCTTTCGGCACTCTGTTCGGGTCGGGGTCTTCTCTCTTTTCAAATTCCATTATAGCATACCGCAAACTCTTTTGCAACAGTTCATTCAGTTTTTTCTGCTCGCCTATCTTATCCACGGGGATATAGTTTTCAAGCACGCTGTAATCGTCCATACCGTCCGCATCCACGGGACTGTAGTCAAATTGGTTTCTGCCCTCGTTCCGGTTCATCATACCCAGACCGACCATATCCTTAACATGTGCCGTCTTCTCCGACAAGTTGTACATCATCAACGAACGCGGATTGAACTTGAAATACCACTTTGGGTCAAGCAGCAATTTCCTTGTCATTTCCTGCTGTATTATCTGCGCAAAGGAATATATGGTCGTTGAGATAAAATTATTATACTCATCGTTGCTGTACGTTCCCACCCCGAGCAAAAACGCAGGCACGCCGAGCGCGGCGGAAATCACCTGTTTTTCAAGTTTTATGCTCTCGTGTATGCCTAAATCGTTAAGCGACAGCGGCTTTATCGTCTCTATCTTCAATTCATCGGCGGGTATTATCCACGGTCTGCCCTGCTCCGTTTCCGAAACATAGCTGTTGAGTATATTCTCACGCTTGTCGGCATCCGTTACCTCATCCGCATCGCTTGTTACCGAGAATATCAAAGACGGCTTCCACTTGCTTTTAAGAAACGCATTCTTCGTCTTTTCCGCCTGTCCGAGATTGTCAACGGCATTCTTCACAAGCCAGAAAAAGCCCTCGCCGATATAAGGCTTAAGTTCCGAAGGTATAAAAACAAAGTTGAGTATATTGTCCATATCGTAAACTTTGCCCTTATACCGCACTGCATACCCGTTTGCGGTGTCCTGATAGCTTACGCTCGGCATATAGAATAAATCAAGATCATCTATAAGCCCGTCCTTTATCTTCGGATACACAACAGAGTTGCCGCGCATCATCATATCGGTCGCAATACGGTAGATAAACTGCTTCCTTGTCATATACCTGTTAGGCTCAACGTCTATCTTGTACGATAAGCTGTTTTTAATGCGTGTATCGCCCTTTTCGCCGTTTTCAAGCAGCATTATGGTCATATCGCTCACAAGGTCGGCAATGATATGCACGCACTTCCTGACATCCTCATTATCCGATGCGCGGGTATACCCCTCAAAGTATATGTCCTGCTTCGCCCCGGGCGACATTATTATATTTCTTTTTTTCTTAACTTCGGGCGCATCCCGCTTATTGAATATCCCAAACATAAACTACTCCTTCTTCCCAAACCACTTATCAAGCCGTTCTTTCTTTTCAAGGTTTTCAAGCATTCTGATGCAGGCAAAAACACTTGCATCGAAAATATCTATCCTCTGCTCGTCCACTATTTTTTCATACTGTATCATATCGTCCGTTTTTTCGATCGCCGATACGTTCTCAACGCAGTACTCATATGCCTGCGAGTGCAGATAATAAAGCTCGCCGTTTTTGGCAGCGACCTCTATCCTGCGGAAACCCTCGCTTTTCTTGTAAAAATACTGCGGCTGATCAATTATTTTGAATTTATGGGCTTTCATTTCAATAAAGTATTCACGGCAGAACTTTCTGTCATGTCCCACTTCTTTTATCTTAAAGCCCATATTACGCATTTTTATAAACCAATTCACTATCTCGCTGTGGTTTACAGTCGGGCTGTTTGACATATCAAGCCACCCGTCATCTTTCCAGCCGAAAAGAGGTATATTGTCTTCTTCGGCCTTTCTTGCCGCAGCCACAACGGGGAACCACGCATGCGGTATCACTATCAGCACATTTTCATACACCCCCACAAGCGCCGCTGCCGTAAGGTCGTGCATTTTCGATAAGTCCGCGCCGCCGTACCAACTTATAGGCAGTTTTGCAAGCTCGTCCAAAGTCCATTTGTATTTTCTGTCCGAAGCCCTGAATTCGCCTATGTCAAAATATGCCTTTATCGCCGCAGTATACACGTTAAGGCTTTTGTTCAAAAACTCTTTGCGCATCTGCGGGTCGTTCTGCGCATTGCGCGCATCGCTCATCATATCCTCGGGGCGTATGGTAACACCGTAATTCGGGTTTGCCACTTCGTGCTGTACGGGGTCAAGAAAATCCACATTGCCCTTTTCGTCTTCTTCCGCCTTGCATATAAAAATAAAGCATTGCTCATCGTCCACCGTGCCGCTCAAAACCTTTTTGCAGTACATCAAACGGTGATAGCAAAAACTGTTCATATTGTCGCCTGCGGTGGTTATGCCAAACATCAGCTTGTTTGAATATGCTTTCATCGCCTGCTTTATTATCGTGTACTGCTTCGGGCTCTTGTAGGCGTGTATCTCGTCCGCAATACCTATGTTGCAGTTAAGACTGTCCTGCTTGTCGGGATTGGCAGCCAACGCCCTTATATATAAACTGCCGTCCGGCAAATCAGCCGAAAGACAATGTATATTGTTGTTGTCCTGCACACGGAAA
>JAZKZC010000072.1:0-3690 GCA_045612465.1 Eubacteriales bacterium | reverse complement strand
TAAGGATAAGGCATGGAGGCATACCGTATTCTTCAAGTTCAACGACCGATGCGCCCTCGTTGAGTGTAAGAAGGTTTTTCGCCTTCATATCTTCAATTACTGCGGGCATCTTATCGGAGTAGAAGCTTTCGCCCGTGTAGTAATCGAACTCAATGTCGAGCTGTTCGTAAGTCTTTTTGTATTCTTTTATGCTTATGTCGATGAATTTTTCCCAGAGAGCTGTCTGTTCAGGCTCTTTTCTTTCAAGTGCGGCAAAGTGCGCGCGCGCTTCGTCGGCAAGAGAGGGATCCTTTTCGGCTTTTTCGTGGAACTTTACGTAAAGTGCCACAAGCTCGTCTATTCCGCCTTCCTCGACTTTCTTTTCATCGCCCCATTTTTTGTAAGCGACGATGAGCTTTCCGAACTGCGTTCCCCAGTCACCGAGATGGTTTACGCCGATACAGTTGTATCCCGCGAACGTAAACAGCTTTTTAAGCGAGTGACCGATAACCGTTGTTCCGAGGTGTCCGACGTGAAACGGCTTTGCGACGTTGGGCGATGAGTAGTCAAGAACGACAGTTTTTCCTTTACCCGTTTCCGTCTTACCGTAGTCCTGCTTCTGTGTAAGTATCTTTTCGGCAGTCTTTTTGAAGAAATCGTTTCTGTCGATGAATACGTTGAGGTATCCGTTTACGGATTCTACTTTGATTCCTTCAATATCCTGCAAAGCTCCTGCCAAAGCGTTTGAAATGTTGACGGGGGACGTGCGCAGGCTTTTTGCGAATTTAAAGCAAGGCATTGCAAGGTCACCCATTGCTTTGTCGGGAGGTGAAGTAAGTAAGCTCATAATATCGTCTTTTCCGACTTCACAGCCGGGAAAAGATGAATTGAATGCCGAATATATCTTTTCGGCAAGATTAAGTTTTGTACTGAACATAATTCAAACCCATTTCTGATTATTATTATTTTACATTATACTACAAAAATGACAGATTTACAAGAGTTATTCAATAATTTTCTTAAAAACTCCTTGCAAATAATGGGCTTGTGTGGTAAAATCAATAAAAAAACGGAGGTTTTTAAAATGCTTAACAGAATTGTAGATGAAATTAAAAGAAATCAGCTTAATATTTTTTCAGTAACTGTTATCGAAAACGGCGTTGAAAAAACGGCAACTCTTTTGCCCGTCAACCCTTGTAATGATATTTATTCCGTATCGAAAGCGTTTATCGTAACGGGCATCGGTATGCTCTATGATGACGGACTTTTGAAGGTCGAAGAAAAGGTCGTGGACATTTTCCGTGACAAATTGCCCGAAAAATACGACGAAAAGTGGAATGACGTAACGGTTCATCACCTGCTGACACATTCCGCGGGGCTGCCCCTCGGCTATCTTGATATTGACTGCATCGATATTCACAATCTCGGTACGGACGATTTTCTTGATTACCTTTTCAAAACAGAACTTGAATTTGAACCCGGCACAAAGGGACAGTACAGCGACGGTGCGTTTTATATGCTCTCCCGTGTTATCACCGCGAAGTGCGGGGAAAAGGCAGACGACCTTCTGATGAGAAGACTCTTCTACCCCCTCGGCTTCCGAGAAGCGGCGTGGAGCAAGTGTCCCCACGGTTATCCCATGGGAGCGACAGGACTTTACATAAGAACCTGCGACATCGCAAGACACGGTGCCGTTTACCTCAACAACGGTGTGTATAACGGCAAGCGCATCATTTCCGAAGAATGGGTGAATATCGTACTCAGCCGCGGTTATGAGCTTGGAAATATCCGCCCCAATTCCTATGCAAAGGGCGGTATGGCAGGACAGATGCTTATATTTGACAAGGCGCAGAACGTGTCCGTCGGTTGGACGGCATACGAGCCTTCAAAGGACGTAGGCGTGCTTTTCAAACTCTTTTCATAATAAAACAACACACTCGGTTCGTGCAGAGCCGGGTGTGTTTTGATTTACGGTATTACTGATTTTCTGTGACTGTGACTTCAAGTGTCAGCATACACAAAACGTAGTATTTCATGTCTGCTTCGTTCCAGTATCCGACGTATGAAGCAACTTCCTCGTCAACCTCGTCGGAATACATTTCCGATTCGTAATACGTGTATGCATTTTCAAAAGAGGGAAGCGTAAGACCGAGGTAGTCAAAAGCCTCTTTCATACGGTCGTATGCTGCGGAATCTGTGTCGGCACTTTCCCAACCATCGACGAGCGTAAGCTGCATCGTCATATCCGAGGGATTTGTTTCGGAAGTGGAAAAATCAACTTCAACAAGCGCAAAGCCTTCGCAGTTTTCCGTTATAGAGTCGTGAATAAGCTTTTTTGCCGCATCATCGGGAATGTCTGTTTTTGTTGTGTTGTAGATGGCATCGTATAAAAGCTCGGGATCGTCCTTGCCCGTTTGATACCATATAAATCCTTTGTAATTCTTTTTGGCACATGATGCAAAGGGAATGCAAAGCATTACAATAAGTATAAAACACAGTATTCTTTTCATATATTACCTCGTATATATCTGATTTCCGATATTATAACACTTTTTTTTGAAAAAAGCAATAATAATTCATTATAAAATCAATCATCAATGTTTCTTGACACGGTGCGGGCGATGTGATATAATGACGTCAGGAACTATCGCAAGGAGCATTATTATGAAAATAAATATTTACGATGTACGTTGCCTTCCCGGTGACAGCGCATTTCTTATAGATGACGGTAAGACGTCGGTATTGTACGATTCCGGGTTTGGTTTTACAGGCTATGCCGTTGCTGAAAATATAAAAAAGATACTCGGTGAAAGAAAGCTTGACTATATCTTTTTAACACATTCACATTATGACCACGCGCTCGGAAGCGCATACGTTCTTGAATATTGGAATGACGCTGTTGTTGCGGCAGGTGCGTATGCGGCAAACATTTTCAGCCGTGACGGTGCGAAAAAGCTGATGCGTGAACTTGACGGTAAGTTTGCTGCCGAATGCGGTGTCGGTGAATATGAATTTTTGGGTGACAAACTCCGCGTTGATATTGCTGTCAATGACGGCGACATTATCAAAGCGGGAGATATGACGTTTGAAGCGGTGGCGCTTCCCGGGCATACGAAATGTTCTTTCGGATTTTACTGTAAGGATGAAAAGCTTTTGCTTTCTTCCGAAACGCTCGGTGTGTATGATGGAGATGAAACGATCATTCCGTCGTTTCTTGTCGGATACGGTATGTCGCTCGAATCAATGGAAAAAATAAAGAAATATGAAATAGATAAGATTCTCATTCCGCATGTCGGTGTTATAGACGGAGAAAAAACGAAGTATTTTCTTTCCGTTATGGAAGAACGCGCATCGTATTTTGCAAACCTGATTTCGGGTTTTGTCAAAGAAGGAAAAACGGATGACGAAATAATCGGTCATTTTGTCAAAACGTATCGAAAAGGATATATAGAAAAAATATACCCCATCGATGCTATGAGTCTTAATTTATCAATTATGATAAAGCTCATAAAAAAGGAATTTGAAATAGAATAAAAAATGCAATTTTTCAAATTATTTTGATAAACGCAGTATAAAGTCGAAGAAAAAAGAAGAATTCCTCATCTAAATATCATACATTTCGTTGTTAGTGGGCAACAAAACACAACATATGGTGCCAAAAACTCCTTGGAAAAATTTTTTGAAAAAAAATGAAAAAAGGGGTTGACAAAT
>JAZKZC010000071.1:0-11322 GCA_045612465.1 Eubacteriales bacterium | reverse complement strand
TGTGCCGGGCATAACTGCCGTACAGCCTGCGATACCCATAAGGTGAGGAACTGTGTGAAGGGGTGCGAGGTCCTTACAAAGCTCAAGCTTTGCAATAACGTCGTCATTTACAAGAACGCTTTCGGAGAAGTATGCACCGCCGTGCACGATTCTGTGACCGACAGCCTCGATCTCCTTCATATCCTTGATAACACCGATTTCGGGGTCTGTAAGTGTGTCAACCAATATCTGTGTTGCAACAGCGTGGTTGGGCATGGGAATATCCTTAACTATCTTGGGTTCGTTACCGCGTCTGTGCTCAATTCTGCCTTCTGCGCCTACGCCCTTGGATGTTTCTGATGCGATTCTTTCGCAAATACCCTTTGCAAGAACTTCGTCTGTGTTTGTATCAAAAAGCTGATACTTAAGGCTCGATGAGCCTGCATTTACAACAAGTACGTTCATTTTTCTCTCCTAATCTTGATTTTTCAAAAAATATATTGTATAATATTATACACCCAATTTTATATTTTTTCAATAGCAAAAATGAAAAAATGCGTCCTTTTTGCGTGTTTTTTCTCACAAAACGAGGTTTATTATGGCATACGGTGCTGTTTTTATAATTTGTGAATTTGATCCGTTTCATTTCGGACACAAGTTTTTAATTGATGAAGCAAAAAAGGTCGCAAACGGCGCACCCGTCGTTTGTATCATGAGCGGCAACTTTACCCAGCGCGGCGAATGTGCGGTAGCGGACAAATTCACCCGAGCAAAAGCTGCCGTTTTATGCGGTGCCGACCTTGTTTTGTCGCTTCCCGTTTTTTATTCTTCCGCCTGCGCGGAGCTATTTGCAAAAGGAGCTGTAAGAATTATATCCGAGGTATCGTGCGGCGATGAATGCGCGCTTATTTTCGGCTCCGAATCGGGGGATATTGACACGCTTATAAATTGCGCTGACAATCTTGAAACGGAAGAATTTAAAAACAGAATGGAAAAAATCACGGCAAACGAGCAGTTTGCCAAAAGCCGTGAGGAAATTTACGGCGAGCTTTTCGGAGCATCTTCGGTTTTATCAACCCCAAATAATATTTTAGGGATAGAATATATAAGGGCGATAAAAAAATACGCGCCGAACATAACACCGCACACCGTCAAGCGCGAGGGTACAGACCATAACAGCGACAAAACCGAACGTGTTTATGCTTCTGCAACGTATTTGAGAAAAACCGCCGAAACACCCGAATTTTTCAATTTTATCCCCGAAATAACGCACGAATTATACAAGGGCTGTGACTTTCCCGCAAAGATACAGAATGCAGAAGCGCTGATACTGTCAAAACTCCGTGCTTTGGAAAAATTCGACTATTCAGACGGAGGAGGAGGACTTTTGCAAAGGATCGTCAAAGCATCGCAAAGTGCCGACAGCTACGACTCCCTGATTGACATTGCCTCAACGAAGCGGTACACCAACGCGCGCATAAGACGTGCAGTACTGTCTGCATTTCTTGAAATAACGGAGGATGACCGTCACAAGACTCCATCCTTCACACAGCTTCTGGCTTCAAACAGCGCGGGGCTTGAATTTCTGTCGCAAACGAAAAAACGGCACCGAAACCTCGAAATCATCACAAAACCGTCAAAGCACACCGATATGCCCGATTTCAAACGCGAAACCGATGCGGACAATGCCTTTGCGTTTATGATGCCGAGGACGGCACCGTTTAACTATTCACTTAAAAATACGCCGTTTATTCTGAAATAACACTGCATATGTAATCAAAAACTTCTTCTCTTTTAATGCCGAAGATGAACGCAAATTCATCACGTATCATTTTTTCGGCGGAAGTGAGAACCTTCAAATCACTTGCATACATTTTCTTGCGTCTTTCCTCACATTCACGTTTATGCCCTGAAAGACGTTTTATTACGGCAAGCGTTTTTGCACGGTCAAACTGTGAGAGAATACCGCTGAAATATTCCGCCCTTGCTTTGATGTCCGAAATCCATTCAAGCTGTATACCCTCTGCATCCTTTATAGCCGAAAGTGCATCGTCACGGCTGATAAGGTCGTGCATACATTCACCGATATTCGGAAGATCAACGGGAACATATGTATGCGAGCCCTGCGAATACACAGGCGAAAGAACGTAGTAAAGCTTTTTATCCGTCCCCGTAAAGCTCATTTCCTTAATATCGCATATACAGCAAACCCCGTTGTTTTTGTATATTACGTTATCACCGATATTACGCTTCGGTACAGTAGCCGACACCATCATTTCTTATCCCCTGCCTTTCGGTTGTCTCAACTGTGTTCATTATACCACATTTTAGTGAAAAAATCAAATGGTAAAATAAACAAATTTTTATATTAAATTTGCAACATTTGACGGAACAAACGGAGTGAAATCCTTTCCGTACTTTATAAGCTCGCGCACCATTGTGGAGCTGATATGCGACAGCTCGCAACGCGACGGCAAAATCATCGTTTCGACCATCGGCGCAAGCTCTCGGTTGATTGCCGACATTGAAAATTCATAATCGAAGTCCGTTCCCGAACGGGCTCCTTTTATTATAACGTCGCATCTGTGCTCGATGGCATAATCCGCAAGGAGTGCCGTGGAAATATCAGCGCGTACGTTTCTGTAATTCTCCGCAACGGCGCACAGAAATTCATATCTTTCCTCGGGTGTGAACATCGTGTTTTTCGATGAATTGACAAATGCGCACACGATGACCTCGTCAAACAGCATTGACGCACGCTGTATAATATCCTCGTGGCCGACCGTTATCGGATCAAACGTACCGGGTATAAGCGCAACGGACATAAAAACACCTCCTGAACTTATGAAAGATTTGTCTGCAGATCGTATATCATATATTTTCCGTCCTCGCCGCATCTTAAATACAGCGTGACGTTTATGCTTTCGCGGTAGTCCTTCTGACCCTTTTTGCACATAACCTGAATCATCTTGACCTTGCAGGAGAACGTATTGTCGTCATACGCATAATATTCTCCCGTCCACTCCTCCTCGAAGCGGTGCGAATCGTAATCCCAGACAAAGCTTCCGGGATTTTTTCTTATTCTTTCGTACGTTTCCGTGCCGTACTCAAAATACTTTTTGATGGTATTCATCGTGACACCAGAATTCTGTATGCGTCCCGCGTAATTTTCAACCGCTTCCAAAACGAACTTCTCGTGCTGTGTTTTCATCGCATCGTCGTATGCGAAATCCGTCGTGTAGATGTTGTTTTCCGCATCGAACTGCGCGGACACTTCACGGTTTTTACTGTCATACACGGTCACATCAGGGGGAAGCAAGAGGTCTTTGACCTCATATTCGTCATAAGAAAACTTGTACGTTCCCTCGGGTATAGTTTCGCGTGTATCATCGGTTATGCCCGTCTTTGTTTTGTACTCATCAGTCAGCAAAATGCCGTTGACAGATGCCTTTTGATTGAACGGTATGCGGAGCTTTACGGAATGTTCCGCTGTATAAAACAGCTTTATTTCATCAAGCTCATATATATCAAAGCCGTTTTCGCTTCTTTTTACCGTTTTTATCGTAAACGACGCAAATTTTTCGCCGTCAGCCTTGACATTAACCTTCGTTTTGTCAGTTCCCGCAACGTAAACGGGCGTAATTTCCTTACCCTCGGTAAGTCGGCGGAAATATTCGCAAAGCTGTTCTTTCGTGTCAAAGCCCTCAACTTCACAGCCCGCCTTGTTGATAAGCACGTTAAAATCGGGATTTTTGAAATACTCGTTGAATATGGCGTCAACCGTGTATTTCGGGCGTGTCTGCTCGTAATCCTCAAGCACCTTGTTAAGATACGGCGGAATCCTGCTTATTGCGATAAGCGCGCCGAGCACAAGAATTCCGAGTCCTATGTAAAATATAAGCGACGTACGGTTACCGAAAACCTTTTTAACAGCGCCGTTTTTCTTTTCATTATTCACCGTCATCCACCGCCTTTACCATAAAGAACGTGGGCAAATATCTGGGAGAGGTAAATGCCTTGTATTTGTTTACGATACCGAGCTGTTGATACTGGTCAAGCTCACTTTCGTCAACGTTGTATTTTTCGATATAATCAGCGTAGTACATCATCGCAGACGAGCCGCCGTCAAGCATACCTGCACAAATAGCACCGTATTTCAGCATGAGATTTATTATATCATCACGCGTTGCGCCAAGCGAGTTTGCCGTTCTCCCGTCCGTAACTATCATAATTATCGTTCCGTCAGCCCTCTGACCTATCGCCGTACGCTGCGCAACGCCGAGGTCGCCGCTTCCCGTATGCGCAACAGTCGAACCGTTTACGGTTTCAATCAGCACGTTGCCTCGCTGGAACGAAACACCGTCACGTATACGCAGGTCAATAACCTCTTTTTCCGTTATGCTTTCCTTAACAACGAGCCTGTTATCGTAATCAATGCCGATGAACGTACGCTTCAGTCCGTCATTCCAAACTATCTTACCGTTTGACACCGTCATTCCCATCGGTCTTGCACCTGAGCCTGTACCGCCTTTGTCCTCAAACTCACCTGCGTTGATAGCGGCAACGGCGCCCTGACGCTCAGCGGCAACGTATATTCTTTCACCTCTTGTAGCTGAGGGAAAATTATTCGACGAAACACCCGTATAAACTCTCGCAGGATCCTTTACGAGCATAACGTACGCTTTGAACGTATTCTGAACGAGAATGTCGAGGATAATACCGTCTTCATTTTCAGCCCATTCGTCAACCGTCACATCTCCTGCACCGCTTCCGCCCTCACCGTCGGGGTCGTTCGGCTTTATATCGTCAAAATCGACTTCTTCAAGGACTCTTTCGCCGCTTTTATCAAGGATGGCCTGAACCGTTGCATCGTCTAAAAACAGCCCCGGCACCCATTTTGTCGCACTTGCCTGCAGGGCAGACAGCACAAGCATATCTCTTGCCGATTCGCTCGGCCCGTCGGCAACGGTCTTACAAACTGTTGCAAGCGTTGTCACCGCAAGTATCACAAGCACTAAAAACACGACAAGTATCTTGAAAAACACCTGCCAGATAAAGCCGAGTATCTCGCCCCTCGTCATTTTTTCCTTTTTTTCTTCCATAACTTCCATTTTTTTGATTTACCTTTTATTCTTAACAAGCTCCCACACGGCTTTAACCGCCTTTATGTCAAGCAAAAAGTGCTTGAACCTTAACATTCTGCACGTGCGCGCGCTTCTTTTTACAAGTTTTTTTACTGCTTTTTTATACGCTTCGCCGTCAATATCGACCTTTACTCCGTCATTGTAAAGCTCGCACATAACACCGACGATAAGCTCATCCGTAATACCGTATTCCCACGTTTTCTGGTTGTCACCGCAGAAAACGTAATCGTTTTTTCTCACCTTTACGACACGGTGCAAAACGTATTCGCCCGTTTTTCTGTGAAACAGTGCAACGTCATACTTTTTCAGTCTTTCTTTAATGGGAACGACGATAACCCTTGAATGGCCCTGCCGTATGAACGGGAGCATACTGATGCCCTGTGTACCCGTTACGTACACACCGTCACGTTTTATATAAGCTTCTATATTGTTTCCCGTTATCATTTTTCCTCCGTGCTGAGTATACCGAGCTGTTCAAAAAGCGCAATGCGCTGTTTTTCCTCATCTGTCAGCTCATCCTCCGCCTTGACATCCGCGCTCAGCTCTCCCTGCTTTACAAGCGAAATACCGTAAAACAGCCACATAAACCACGCAGGTATTCTCAAAAGAGGATTTTTCGCAAACGGAAATTTTGAAATCAGTCTTTCTTTTTCGGGGAATATCGACTGAAGCATTCGCTTTCTCTGATATTTTTTAAGATTTTTCTTATATTCCTTGCTTTCCTTTTCGCCCTTGGCTTTGAGATTTCCGTAAATGCGGAACACGGAATATCCGTCGTCACGCTTTTTGCCTATCCATCCACCCTGCTCAATATCCGTCAAAAACTTGTCTGTGACATCGTTTGTAACGTATTCAAACGGCAAAAGCTCATCTTTTTCAAAGCCGAAGTACCTGACGCCGCAGCTCATCACCGTATCGTATATTCCCGTGTAGGAAAATCTATCCAGATACTCCTTGTACTGCTTATAATCAATTTCGTTTTTGTGCGACTTGCAATATATCAAGATATCGTAAAGCTGACGTATGCTCGTACCGCTTCTGATAAAATGCTGTATCATATGAAACGTCACGTATATGAGATTTTCGGTTATACCGAGAGTC
The DNA here is from genome assembly GCA_045612465.1 of Eubacteriales bacterium. GTDB lineage: Bacteria > Bacillota > Clostridia > Oscillospirales > CAG-272 > RGIG7213. The sequence goes on along the minus strand of JAZKZC010000071.1, from coordinate 5,098 downwards.
TTGAACGTCGTGCCGTTTATCGTGAATGTACTTTCGGTCGAGGCTATTTTCTCGTCATAATCACTGTTATCGAATATAACATCGTTAATTCTTTCAAAGAAAAGATCTGTATGAAGCTCCACCGTGCCGACATTCGGGTGCGTACAGGTCGCGTGGTGTGAGTATTTTGTTCTCGGTGTTACAGCGTAACCGAGCTTTTCAAATACCTCATACGCTTCTTTTTCCTTTTTCTTCGGTATCAATATGTCCGTATCGCACGACGTACGGCATTCGGGCACAGCATAAAGGTGCGAAAGTGACATTCCTTTAAGAAGCTTTGCTTCTATTCCGTTTTGTTCAAGCGCACGCGTAAGCTCGTGTATTCCCTGCGTTACGGCGGCTGAGGACATTATCTGAAGCTTTACGCGCTTCAGGCATTTTTTCGCCTCGTCCGCAAGTCCGCACTTGACGAAAATGTCCTGAAAGGCTATATCCGCCATTTCAAAGCAATTCTGCGATATTGCCATTGACATAACACGTCCGACAGTTTGCGCATCAAGCTTACCGTCCTGCATAAATTCCGACAAAAGCTCACCGTCAACGGGCATGCCTTTCGCCGAAACAGAGAAAAGGCGTACCAAAAGCAAAAATTCTTTTGTCATACGCCTTTACCTCCAATTCACTATTATTTTTTCTTACGTCCGTAATATTTTCTGCTGTAATATTTGCCGTAGTATCCTGCGTGCATCGGTTCCGTACCGTTGAAGATTACACCCATAATATTGGCATTTGCCTTTTCAAGCTGTTCTATACATTTTTTGAACAATCTCTTTTCAACAACACCGGGCTTGATAAGAATTATCGTACCGTCGGATTTCGCCGCGAACAGCGCCGCATCAATAAACGTGCCAACGGGGGGTGTATCGAAAATAACTATATCAAACATTTTGCGGAGCTCTTTTATCATTTCTCCGAATGCATCGGACGAAATAAGCTCAACAGGGTTGGGCACGCGCGCCTCGGCATCGAGGAAGAACATATTTTCATAAGGTGTTGCGGAAATGGATTCCTCAAGCGTTGTTCTGCCCTGTAAATAGCTTACGACACCGACGTTTCTCGGTATCTTCATTCGCTTACGAAGCGTTGTGTGACGAAGGTCACATTCAACGAGAAGCGTCTTTTTGCCGGACTCTGCCATGGCAAGTGCCAAAAACGTAGAAACGGTACTCTTACCTTCGTTGGGCACGGCACTCGTCATAACTATCGTCTTTATCTCACGGCTGATAGAAGCAAACTGTATGTTTGTACGGAGCGTTTTTATTGAGTCAAGCACGTTTTCATCAAGCGCTTTGTAGTCACTCATTATATTAAAATCCATAACATATACCTCCTTTACTTCTTCTTACTCTTGTTGTATCTGCCGATTTCGGCAAGAACTGTGAGATTATACGCTTTTTCAATGTCTTCGGGTGTTCTGATCGTCGTGTTCGCATATTCAAGGAACAATACGAGCGCAACACCTGCAAACGTTGACAAAATACCGACGACGAGTATAGGTCTTTCTCTTTCCGGACCTATGGGAGATGACGGGCGCTTCGCCGTTTCAAGGAATGAAATGTTATCAAGTCCCATCATATCGTTAAGATAGTTTATTATGGTTGCTGCATACGTGTTTGCAACGTTTGCAACCTTTGACGGGTTCGTACCCGTTGTGGAAATAAGCATCGTATGTTTATCGGTGTCAATGCTTATCGTAACGCCCGTGTCCCCGATGGAATCACCGAAGGCTTCCGTAACGAGTCCGCGCACCTCGCTCGACTGTGCAAGAAGCTGATAGTTCGGCATAAGTCTTTCAACTATGGCAATTTCGCTGATGTTCGTGGAAGACTTGTCTATCGTATACAAAACAGCGGATGAGGCATATACGGGAACCTGTGTCGTGTAGCTCCAGTACGAATAAAGAATGACAGCAATAACCGGAAATATAACGATTATCTTCATTCGTTTGCAAATAACGAACAATATATCTCTGACCAACATTATCGCTTACCTCCTTACATCATTCTGCGCTTCAGTACTTCAGCGCCGATAACAGCCACTACCGCCAAGACAAGAACGATGATAGCTGCATATATCCACTCAGTTTTGTTATACTGTCTTGCGGCAATTTGCTTGCCTTCTTCCATGCTGTAAAGCGAGAAGTCCGATCTTACCTCCGAACCGTCCTCGTAAACGATACGGTTAACTCTGAGGTTGAATTTCATCAGCTCATCGTTGCCGTACTTAAGAACAGCTGACGTAAGTATAGTGTTCAGCTCTGCTTTTTCGGGCAGAGTACCCACATCAACGGAACAAAGATCATAGTTATCGTAAATTATCTCACCGTACGATATGGGAAGCATTTTTCTTGACTTCTGATCGTTCGGAATTTCGATGCTCGCATACGCACGTGTTCCGTCTTCGAGGACGAAACCGTCGAGGTCATGTACGACCGCTTTTGCTATATCGTCAAGCTCTGCAATATAGAACTTACCGAATGCCATAACGAGCATGGCGGAAATATCAGCGGCATAATTGTTTCTGTAATCGGTAATATATGAACCTGCTTCATACGAAACCGTAACGACTTCACGGCCCGCGGAATTCATTGCGCCTACAATGGATACGTAGCCTGTGTCACCGAAATCGCCGCATGCATAGAATCTGACCATTTTGTTATACGACATATGCTCTGCGTTAAGTATGCTGTAATCACGTGAATAAGACGATTCCTTATCTACGGAATAATAGACGTTTGATGAAAGCATCGACTTTATTTCCGAAATGGAATAAGCTTCGTATGCAAGAAGCAAAAGGTCATCGACTGTCGTTACAGCCTTGGCATCTTTCGTTCCTTGAGGAGTCGTGAACACGGTATTCATCATACCGATCTGCTCCGCCGTTGCATTCATAAGACTTACAAAATCTTCAACGGAGCCGGCAACTTCAAGCGCAAGTGCTCTTGCTGCTTCTTCGTCACCCTTTACAAGCATTGAAGCCATATAATCTTCGAACTGTTCTTCCGAGAAGCCTGCTTTGATGACCGAATTCTGTCTGTTCTGGTATTCAATCGTAAACGCGGTCATAAGTCTTGAAATGCCGCCGTACGCAGGTATCTTCTCAAACGAATTGTTCGTATAAAGAAGCGTATCCGTCGTCACGTCGGCAACCGCCGCCGACTTAAACGTTTTAGATAATGCAGAAGGCGATTCTTTATTAGTCTGGTTTTTGTCGAACGACACCGCCGCTGCGGGCAGCGCAAGCAACATCACAAACACAAGAACCACCGCAATAATTTTTTTCATACTCCAGGTCCTTCCAATTTTATTTTATCAAACTCTTAACACATCCGATTATTCTGTCCATGTCATCGTCAGTGTTTTTTATATCGCTCGGCAGGCAAATGCCGTTATTGAATACTTTATCGCTTACACTTACACCGTCTTTTTCGGTGATATAATCACACTTTGAAAACACGGGTTGCAAATGCATCGGCTTCCACATCGGTCTTGCTTCTATACTTTCCTCTGCAAGCCCTTTTACAAGCTTCATAAAATCGAATTTTCCGATCACCGTCGTCAACCAGCGTGACGGCTCAGCGTGGGATTCGCACGGCTGGAACTGCATATCCGCAAATCCCGAAAGCTCCGATTTATATATATTGAATAACCGTCTTTTCTTTTCAACGAATTCATCGAGTGTGTTCATCTGACCGCGTCCGATACCCGCGCAGATATTCGACATACGGTAATTGTAGCCGATCTCGCTGTGCTGATACCAAGCGGCATCATCTCTGGACTGCGTTGCCCAGAACAACGCCTTCTTTGCGCCTTCCGCGTCGTCGGTCAAAAGCATACCGCCGCCCGACGTCGTAATTATCTTGTTACCGTTAAACGACAGTATACTGTATTTTCCGTCCGTACCTACACTGTGTCCCTTGTACTTTGCGCCGAGAGCCTCTGCGGCATCCTCAATAAGCACCGCGTTGTGCTTATCGCATATCGCCTTGATTTCGTCTATCTTTGCAGGAACACCGAACAGATGAACAACGATAACTATACGGCATTCCGGATATTTTTCAAATGCCCTTTCAAGTGCTGCCGGGGACATATTCCACGTATCTTCTTCACTGTCAATAAACACGGGAATACCTTTTTCGTATGTGATCGGATTGGCAGTCGCGGAAAATGTGAGCGACTGACAAAATACGATGTCGCCTTGATTTATGCCCGCAAGCTTCAACGCCAGATGCATCGCCGCAGTACCCGACGACAGTGCAACAGCGCAGCCGCTGCCCGTATACTCCTTTATTGCATTTTCAAATCCGTTTACATTAGGACCAAGCGGAATCACCATGTTGTCACGAAATGCTTCATCGACGTATAGCTTTTCAGTTCCGTTCATCGTCGGTGAAGACAGGAAGATTCTTTTTTTATCCATAACTCTCTCCGTGGCCGTTTTTATTGCACAAATAGCCGTGCCAAATAACCGACCTCTTTCTATTATATAACTTCCAAAAGGAAATTACAAGATATTTTGACAATTTTACAATCGCCAATATCAATTATTTTCCAATAATTCATCAAACATTTTTTCTATTTCTTTAACCGAATTTCTCGGATCAAAATATTCCGAACGTTTTTCAGCGCCCTTTTTGCATTTTTTATAAAATTCTTCATCCGTAAGCATTTTTTCGATAGCCGCCATAAGTGAATCATCATCAACATCCGAAAGTATACCGCATGTTTCATCTCCAAACAATTCACCTACAGACGGGAAAGATGACACAACGGGAATACCGAGTGCAAGAGCTTCCTGACACACAACCGGTAACCCCTCCGAAAACGATGAACACACAAAAAATTTTGATCTCGCTACGTACTTGTAGGGATTTTCGTCATATCCCGTCATAATAACAACGTCATCCACGTCATTGTCTGTAATAGCCTTCTCAATCTTTTCTCTTTTGGGGCCTTCTCCAATAAGGATCAATTTAAAATTCAAGCCCTTTTTTTTCAAAGCTCCGCAAATATTTATCAGTCTGACAAAACCCTTACCTTTAACAAGCCTTCCGACGGCA
>JAZKZC010000070.1:0-7598 GCA_045612465.1 Eubacteriales bacterium | reverse complement strand
ATCCCGGTCGCGGCTCCGGACGTCCGTTGCGGAAACTTTCCGTTTCATCTAACACAAAATTCTCGTGTACCCACAGTACTTTTTTACTTTTTTTGTCAGATGAATTTGAAATCACGCGATTAGATTTAAATTGATTAAATGCTACCTCTATATCGTATCCGCCTCCGATAGCAATTCTGTGATACAAACGCGGATATTTTTCACGATTTCTCTCCAAATAGTTAATTATCATGCTCCTTATTTTACGAAAAACCCTGCTTTTATACGGAATGAAATCCGCAAATACCCTTTTCATCGGCAAATGTTTTTTCGCTTCTTCGTATAAATTGCCGCTTTCAAAAAGCAGCATAACCGTAATATCATACTTTTCTTTATCAATGAACATACCTAGAGTAAGTAACGCAGACTCAACACCGCCAAATGTCATTTCATCGTGAAGAAACAGTATTTTCTTTCTCATTAAGCCACCTCTAATACATCAGAAATAATAATAAAAGCTATACTGCATTTGCAATACCCTTCAAATACCAATCTTGAGAGCTCCGTGTGCCATCTCCGCTGTCGATGAGCAAAATGCGAGCGGCCGACATAGCCCGACATCACCCTGCTTTATTCCCGCAAGCTTCAATGCCTGATGCATCGCCGCCGTACCCAATGACAGCGCAACAGCACAGCCGATACCCGTATATTCTTTTATTGTATTTTCAAATCCGTTTACATTAGGACCAAGCGGAATCACCATGTTGTCACGAAATGCTTCATCGACGTATAGCTTTTCAGTTCCGTTCATCGTCGGTGAAGACAGGAAGATTCTTTTTTATCCATAACTCTCTCCGCGACCGTTTTTTACCGCACGAATACATGTGCCAAATAGACGACCTATTTTTGTTATATAACTTCCGATATAAAATCACAATACTTTTTCGACAACTTTGCTTAAAAATAAAAGCATCAAATCCGAAATAAATATCAAGTAAAATTTCCTATATCCGATACGGCAAAATCAGATGCAAAAAACGTTCCGCGCTGCTTACTCAACTTCAACCTTCAATTTGGGAAGTTTCATTCTTCCCCACGAACGGTAATTCCATTTTATTCCCAACTGGCTTCTCGTGTCCTGAATTTCGAAGATCAGTGCCGGGTATACACCGTCGAGGTCATCACTCGTACCGATGCTGTTTACCTGATAGAAAATCAGCACGGCAAGATATTTGCCAGGTATCAATCCCGCTGAATCAAAATCCACTTTAAGTGTATTCAAACCTGCGTTCAATGAGGCGAACTTCTGCACAAACGTCGTACCGACTGCGGCATCATCGACGGATCTCAACTCAAGTCGCAAGCACGCATTTTCGATATTCTGCTTACAGTTCACCTGCAAGTCAAACTTTACATGTTCGTTCATTTCATACACGGGAGCACGTTTGCCCTCCGTTGTGACTCTCATCATCTTGGCTATGCACTTATCAGGTAAATGTTCCATTCGCATTTTGCTGATATCTATGTCAGATGACAATGCCATATCAAGCTCCTGCGTATATATGTTTATAGCCTCGTCAACATCGCCATCAAATACAACTTTGCCGTGGTCAAGCACAATGCATCTGTCGCAAAGTCTGCGTATCGTGCTCATATTATGGCTGACATAGAGAACTGTTCTTCCGTCTTTATGCGCTGCCTCGCTCATTTTGTCAAGACACTTCTGCTGAAATTTAACGTCACCGACAGCCAGAACCTCGTCCATGATCATTATTTCCGAATCAAGATGTGCCGCAACCGAAAAGGCAAGCTTAACATACATACCTGATGAATATCTTTTAACAGGTGTATCAATAAACTGCTTTACCTCGGAAAATTCAACGATCTCATCAAACTTTTCTTTTATCTCCGCCTTCGTCATACCGAGAATGGCACCGTTAAGGTAAACGTTTTCACGTCCCGTAAGTTCGGGATGGAATCCCGTACCAACCTCAAGCATACTTGCAACGCGGCCGTTCATACATATCTGTCCCATTGTGGGCGCAGTAACTCTTGTCAAAAGCTTCAGAAGCGTTGATTTGCCCGCGCCGTTATGGCCGATAATACCGACAGCTTCGCCCTTTTTGATCTCAAGGTTTATATCCTTAAGTGCGAGAAATTTTTCGTTCTTTTTATACGCGGAAGCGCCTATCTTACTGTTAGGATCATCCTCTCCTTTTATCCTCGCCATTAACGACTGAAGATCGCCCTTGAGGGTTCCGCCGCCTATAGCTCCCAGACGGTACTGCTTGTAAACATTTTCTATTTTTATAACTGTTTCATTCATATATATCACACCGTATCCATAAACGTTTTTTCAACTTTTGAGAAAAGAAGTACTCCAAAGAAAAGCAAGACAAGAGTTACTGCCCAGCTTAAGAGATAATATCCAAGCTCAAATTCACCGATACCCATGTAAGCGTATCGCATCGTATTTATAACGGGGGTCATAGGATTACACATATAAAGTCCATACCACTTGCTGCCGCTTATGATCGAATAGTCATACGTTACGGGCGAAAGATACATCCAGAGTTGAACACCAAAGCCGATGAGCATAGTAAGATCGCGGTATTTTGTTGTAAGCGATGAGAATATAATACCTACTCCGAGTCCCATAAGCGCCATATGTATAAGAAGAATGGGGGTCATAAGTATAAACAGATTTGGCTTGAGCGAATCCGTCGTTATAAAGTAATACACCCAGAAACCAAGGAAAAATACATACTGTATCGCAAATGATATTAAATTAGAGATAACCGTGGTTATCGGCATTACAAGTCTCGGAAAATAAACCTTACCGAATATTCCCGCATTCCCCGTAAATGTTCCCGACGTACCGCTAAGACAGCTTGAAAAATATCCCCACGTTATATTACCCGCCATAAAAAAGAGAAATGACGGAACACCGCCGGGTGCAAGACCTGCAATATTTCCGAATATTATCGTAAATATGACAGTGGTACAAAGCGGATTGATTATAGCCCATGCAGGACCGAGTACCGTCTGCTTGTACGTAGAAACAAACGATCTTTTCACAAAGAGCTTTATAAGATCTCTGTATTTCCAGATATTTTTAACATCAATGTCAAACCAACCCGTTTTGGGTTTGATGACAAGATTCCATTGCTCGTTCATTTTAATTTCCTTTCAAACCAAATATCATATTTTTAACAGCTTTGATACTGTTTTATATAAATTCAACCTCAAAAGTATATATCTGATCTTTTGTCCTGTGCTTAAGCTTACAAATGAAACATTCGTTTTTAATTTTTCTTTGACGGTTTTATGCTCGCTTAAAAATTCTTCTTTATCCGTCAGGGAGTAAAGATTCAAAAGGTGACAGAAATAATCACGCTTTGAAAGTTTTACAAGCTCACCGTAGCCCCACGACTTAAAAAGCTCCGTTCTGTCTTCCATTATATAGAGAATACCCATTTTTTTGACAGAAAATCCGCTGCGCATTATACTGTCACCGGGACGCTGCATGTAAAGATACCCCGTTTTCTGACAAAGCGCAATTTTTTCACATCGACTGAAAAGCCTCGGCGTCAGATATTCATCCTCGTTAAGCATTCCCACAGGAAAGCGAAGTCCGTTGAAAAGAGCTGTTTTAAAAAGCTTTCCGCATATAGTGATTATCGAAGGCGGATCGGTATATATTCTTCCGAGTGCTTCACGTTTGTCAGCAACAATATAATCACCGTTAACGCCTTCGTCATTTTCATCCTCTGTCATTATCATACCGGTTTGCACGATATCACAGCCTTCCTTCACGGCAACATCATACATATCCGATATCATATCGCTTTTGATCAGGTCGTCACTGTCTATAAACGTAACGTATTCTCCTTTTACAATGTCAAGCGCCGCATTGCGCGCTGAGGAAAGTCCGCCGTTTTCCTTATGTATGACCTCGATCCTTTTATCAAGCCCCGCAAGCTCGTCGCAAAGCATCGGGCAATTATCGGGAGAACCGTCATCAACAAGTATTATCTGAAGATTGGAATATTCAGAATTCAAAACCGACGTAACGCAGGTTTTCAGATATTCTTCCGTTTTGTAAACGGGTATTATAACGCTTATCAAAGTACCGCCCGAACTCATTTTGCCGCACTCCTTACCTTTGCCAGAAGAGAAAGTAAATAAACTCTCTTTTTTCTCATAAGTGTGAATTTGAATCCGTCACCGTGTTCACTGAGCGCCTTTTGTACCGTTTCATCATCACATATCTGCTTCAATACGGATATTTTTTCCGAAAAGGTTTTATCACAGTCCTTATGAAATTCATTGTATACCGCGCTGATAGCTCCGTTTACGGTCTGCTTGCCGTATATTTTTACAAATTCATCTCCGAATCCGCAGTGTTTAAGCGCTTCCTCGGTTTTAATGGCGGCTCTTTTGACCGTGCTGAAATAATCCTTGTGATATTTATTGACGGCACTTCCGACTATAACGTGTCTTTTATAAAGACCTTTCTTTTCGTAGTATATACCGTTTGAATGGCCCATCGCAAGTATGTTGAATATTCTGTCCTCAGACAGCTTTATACCGACGGGGAATCTGATATTTTCATCGTCAAAAAGCGTTTTTTTGTATATACAGCGCCACGCGGCACCCGCCATATATAAAAGCTGTTCGGGTTTAAGCTCATTTTTATTTATAAACTTTTCCGAAGGAACGCAGGGGAGTGTATCCTCCTCATTTTCGCCGTTTGAATATACCGTCACGGCATCGCAGATAACCACATCGGCACAGCTTTTCGCCGCTGCTGAAAGAAGCGTTTCGTACATTTCGGGACATATCTCATCATCGCTGTCAACAAACCCTATGTATTCCCCCCGAGCTATCTTTATTCCGTTGTTTCTTGCGGCACTCACACCTGCATTTTCCTGCCTTACGTATTTTACACGCTTGTCCTTTTTCGCATATTCCATACATATATCGGCGCTTTTGTCCTTTGAACCGTCGTCGATAAGTATAAGCTCAAAATCAGGTGATGTCTGGCAGAGTACCGAGTCAATACAGCGCGCCAGATATTTTTCAGAATCGTATATTGGTATTATGATACTGTACATCACTCGGCACCTCCTTTTCTTTCTGCTTTTTTTCAAGGAAGCACGCACGGCCGACACCGACCGCAAGCGTAAGATACGCGGGAACGCATAAGACCTGAGGTGAAGCTACAATATGTTCAAATGCGTTGGACATATATACGACGATAAACGCTACAAAGCTTCCCCTTACGATGTGATCGTCAAAAAACTTATGCAAAAATTCAAATATGCACGCAAAATAAAGCGAAAACAGTAAAAATCCGCTGTAGCCTATCTGCAAAAATATCAAAATGAACGTACTGTGCGTATTTGTATAATAATACGGCGAACCGTTTCCGAAAATATGCTCTCTCGTTGTTTCAAATACGTTATCCCATATATCTTCTCGTCCTGAAAAGAACAGCTTATCTGTATTTTCCAAAAACCACTCGTCAAGCTGAGGGGCAAATGATGACTCAGAAAGCCAGATATAGATCAATACAACAGCCATAGGGAAAATGAGTACTGTCAAATACACAAGCCTGAAAAACAGCTTTTTCTTCATGAGCGCTTTCGGTACAAGATACATAAACAGCGCAAAAACCGCAAGTGATGCAAGCGCCGAACGGCAGTTCGTAACTATCATCTGCGTCATTGCAACAGCGAGCACTATTATTTCAAGTATAATATTTCTTTTTCCTCGCTCTGCGCCGAGAAATACGAGCCAGACAACGCCCATAAGCGCATATACCGCCACAGCATTAGCGTTCCATCCCGCCGTTATTCCGCCAACGGCAAAGTCGATAACGAAAAACATACTCATCGCAATATACGCATACGACGTATACCTGATACATTTTGTGTCGTATCCGATATACGAGAACGTAAGCGGCGGTGTTACCATAGCAAGCATTTTGATCATCCACGAATAGTCAAGTACCGTAGTAAATGATATGAATATAGAACAGGAAAACAACACCAGCACCGCATATACGGGTAATAACTTTTTCGAAAAATATACGTGCTGACGCGAAAAGTACAGTATCAAAGGCGCAACAATCGCCAGAACATAATTCAAAGTCGGAAGACCAAGTCTTACACCTATTCCTGAAAAAGTAAGCAGATACACCCCGAATATTCCCGCGGCAAGCGCTATGCATATCCACGGATTGGTTATGTTAAACACAAATCTGCCAAGCTCTTTTCCTGCTTGTTTTATATATTTACTTTCCGGTACATTTTCATTTTTTTCATTTTGTTCGGGTTCTTGCGTATCAACCGCTGCGGGAGCTGCCTCGTTTTGAACGGCTATATAATGTTTTTTTATATATTTGGACTGTATCCGGTCACTTTTCTTCTTTGTCGCAGCCAAAACTTATCCTCCCTACCGTAATGAATAATACAAAGCCGCCAACACTCCAAAAGGATACGATAAAAATACAAGAAACGAATGTTTTCCCTTGTATTTCGGGGCTTTGAATTTGCCTGAAATTCTGAATGCGCAATACTTGATGCAGCAAACAGATCTTTGTTTGAACGTTTTTGCAAGCATTATCCTCTGCAAATAATACATCTGAAATCCGCATGGATTATTCTTCAAAAGCTTTCTGTAGCCGTAGCTTAAGCCCTCCGACTGATACTCGCATAACTGCAGGACCTTACCGTACGGAAGAGCTTTGTATCCGTCGATTTCCAGTTTGTCGTATAAAATACACTCACCGGAAAATCTTTCCCCGTCAAATACGGGATACGGATATTTTTTTATTACGTCTGTACGGAAAATAAACACGTATTCTCCGTGATATTTTTCCAAAAGACTGTATATACCGTCGGGCGCTTCGCCATTTAAAAATTCATCGCTTAAAAGCTTTCCTTTTTCATCGCTTTTGTATGCGGCAACGGCACAAACTTCATTTTTACATTGTGATAATACCGAAAATATATTTTCTATCGCTTTTTCGGCAAGCATATCGTCGGAATCAAGGCACATAAACCACTCACCTCTTGCGTTTTCAAGCGCAGTGTTGTGGGCTGTGTGCTTGCCGCCGTTTTCCTTTTTTACATACACAACGGGAAACGGCGCTTTTTTCACAAGTTCATTTACAACTTCTTCCGTGTTATCGACCGAACCGTCGTCAACTATAAGCCATTCGAAATCCTCGGCTTTTTGTGCCCGGATACTGTCATAAACACGTCCGAGAAGCTCCGCGCGGTTATATGCAGGCGTAAATACGGTAAGCTTCATTTTACAAATCCGACACTGTTTTCAAGTGCTTTTTTCTGTTCTTTCTTTTTTTCTTCGCTTATGTCCGCCCTCAGCGTGTATTCTTCTCCGTACACGGGACACGTCTTCATAAGCTCCGCATTTTTATTTTTGAATTCATCTATACTGCAAATCTTTTTTGCGGGATTTCCCGCATAAACATATCCGCCCTCAAGCGAGCGCGAAACGACAGCCCCGGCGCCTACAACGGCATCGTCACCGATACTGACACCGGGCAGGATAATACTTCCCGCGCCTATGAACACGTTGTTTCCTATATC
>JAZKZC010000069.1:0-2147 GCA_045612465.1 Eubacteriales bacterium | reverse complement strand
GCAGATGTATCCTTACTATCGCCGCAGGCGCAGGTAAATATTTCCCCGATCAGTCCTGCCACCTCCCCGTTATCAACGAGATCCTCGACTTTGTATCTCTTATGACTTACGACCTCGCTAAATTCGACGGCTACACAGGTCATCATACCAACGTTTACGATCCGCAGTCCGACGATCCCCGCTTTGCATGGGGCGGCGCTTCTACCGTTGAATATTTCCACGAAAAAGGCTTGCCTTACGATAAAATGGTTTACGGCGCTGCGTTCTATTCAAGACGTTTCAACGGCGTTGAAAATAAAGATAACGGCCTTCATCAGCGTGCGGAGGTTCTTAACCTCTACGGCCCCGGCTTTACGGATCTTCACGATAATTATATCAACAAAAACGGCTGGACCCGTTATTGGGACGACACCGCAAAATCTCCCTGGCTCTTCAACGGCACCGATTTCATCACTTATGAAGATGAACAGAGCATTGCCGAAAAATGCGAATATATCAAGAAAAAAGGCATTCTCGGCATAATGTATTGGGAACACAGCTGCGACGAAACAAGAAAGCTTATCAACACCATCGGCGACGGCTTGGCAGACGATTAACAATAAACGATAAATTATAAGTGGTAAGTTTTTAAAGCTTACCACTTATCTGTCTATCCAAAAATCTTCTATTTTTTTCTCCATTGCTTTAACATCGTAAACATACTCAAACCCTTCCCCGAACCATTCGGGCGGAAAGAGCCTGCGGTATTCTTCACGTTTCCATCTGTCGTCGGCAAGGATAACTGTTCCAACGTCCGTCTCGCTCCTTATTACCCTGCCCGCCGCCTGTAAAACACGGTTAAATCCCGGGTATTCGTAAGCGTAAAGAAAGCCCTGATCGTTTATTTTATCAAAATGATCACGGATGACGTTCCTTTCAAAGCATACCTGCGGAAGCCCCGTGCCGATAAGAACAACGCCCGAAAGCCGTGTTCCGACAAGATCCACACCCTCTGAAAATACACCGCCCATAACAGCGAATGCGACCATCGTTTCAGTTGGGTCTTCGATAAATTTATCTAAAAATTCCGCCCTCTCGTCCTCTGTCATTTCTCGCTTTTGTTCGAGTGTACGTATATCGGGAAATTTTACGTTGAACCTCTCCAAAGCGCTTTTCATGTATGCAAACGACGGGAAAAATGCGATGTAGTTTCCCGTTTTACGTGTTGATGCTCCGATCGTTTCAACGGCCTTATCGAGGCTTTTTTCTCTGTCGGCATATCTTGTTGAGATCGCGGAAAATATTGAGATCATCAGGTTTTCACGCGGAAACGGCGACGGCAGACGGATAAATTTCGGCTCGTCTTCCACAATATTTTTGCCGCCCAGCATCTTCATATAATAATCCTTCGGCAGAAGCGTTGCCGAGAAGAAAACGACCGAGCCGCACTTGTCGCACACCTCCGATATAAGCCTTGACGGATCAACGCAAAACAGCTTTACACGGGTGTCCGAGCCTTCGTTTGATGCAAAATAAACGTACTCATCCTCCGCATTTTCAAATACCGAGAGAAATGCAAGGCAGTTGAAATAAAGCGTCAATGCAGTGTTTTCTTCTGTTTTAACATCTTCCTCTTTAAATAAGCTCTCCCTGTCCCCATCCTTTTTTTCGGCAAGGTAAGCGGAAAATTTATCACAGAATGTAAAAGCAGCATCGTATAATTCTGTCGGCTTCGAAATAACAAGATTTTCGGTTTCGTTTTCTTTGAGCTTTTTCTGAAAGTCCAAAAGAATACTGTTGAGCCTTTTAAGTCGGCGTAAAAGCTCCTTTTTCTCGCTGAAACGTGCATTTTTCAGCTCTTTTTGAGCGTCAAGTATCTCTCTTTTGCTCAATTCCGCCGAGAACATCTCACGTCCGCGTTCAACAAGATTATGCGCCTCGTCGCACAGAACGGCATATTTGCCGCCCTGCTCAAAGTACCGCTTCAGACTTGCGCGCGGATCGAATGCATAGTTAAAATCGCCTATTATCGCATCACACCAGTCGGATGCGTCGAGCGTAAGCTCAAACGGGCAGACGTTATGCTTTGCCGAATATTCAAGCACAGTTTCCTTTGCGATTATCTGCTCGTTTGAAATGAGATCAAAAACCGCATCGTTTATCCTGTC
>JAZKZC010000068.1:0-6239 GCA_045612465.1 Eubacteriales bacterium | reverse complement strand
TGCTCAATGGGACGGCAGAGAATAGGTGTGGGGAACGTGTTGTCGATGATGAGGGGAACGCTGTTTGCGTGCGCAATTCTTGCGAATTTTTCAATATCAAGCACCGTCAATGCAGGGTTTGCAAGCGTTTCACCGAAAACTGCCTTTGTGTTGGGCTTGAATGCCTTCATTATTTCTTCTTCGTCAGCTTCGGGATTTACGAATATACATTCGATGCCGAGCTTCTTGAGTGTGTAAGCAAACAGGTTTACCGTACCGCCGTAAATTTCCGATGCTGCAATAAAGCTGTCACCGCTGTGGCAAAGGTTGAGTATAGACAAGAGGGAAGCCGCCTGACCTGATGAAGTACACATAGCAGCGACACCGCCTTCAAGCTCGGCTATCTTCTTTTCAACGACCTCGACCGTGGGGTTTGAAAAGCGTGAATACATATGCGCTGTGGGCATATCAAAAAGCTCTCCGATATGCTCTGTTGAATCGAATACATACGTTGTACTCTGAACGATGGGCATTACACGGGGACCGCCGTTTTCGGGCTTATATCCTGCGTGCAGACATTTTGTTTCTATTTTCATTTCTATGACCTTTCCTTTCTGGAATAAACTGTTTTTTTCTATGGACACCGACGCTCATAACAGCGCCGAGACACATGTAAAGACTTACTATTGATGAACCGCCGTAGCTGATAAAAGGAAGTGTGATGCCGATAACGGGAAGCATACCGAGACACATACCTATATTTTCAAGCGTCTGAAATATAAATACCGTGGCAACACCCGTACAGATGAACATACCGTAATTATCTCTGTTTCTGCGCGCGATGATGAGAATGCGGAATATCATCACAGCCATCAGCAAGAAGTAGAAAAGCGCACCGATGAATCCGAAATCCTCACAAAGCACTGCGAAGATCATATCCGTATGGCGTGCGGGAAGCGTCGATTCATACGTACTTTGCGTGATCGTTCCGCTTGCGTAACCGCATCCGCTGACACCGCCGTTTGCAATCGCTCTCATACTCTGAAGCACCTGATAACCGTATCCTTCGGGATCCTGCATCGGATCAAAACCGACCAGAATTCTCATCCGCTGATATTCGTTGAGCACCTTCCACATAATGGGAGAGATGATAACGAGCACACCGCCCGCGGCAGCGAAATACCAGATGCTGAGCCCGGCGCAAAAGCACATGACGGCAAATATAAGACCGAATGATATAAGCGCTCCAAGGTCCATTTCAAGCATAACACACACCATTATAATACCGCCGTGCATGCATATAGCCGCGAGACCTTTAAGCGAATTGATGTTGCCTTGCTTAAGAATACCGAGATGGTATCCGAACGTCATTATAAAAATTATCTTGACGACTTCCGCAGGCTGGAGATTGACACCGACGACGGGAAGCGCTATCCAGCTGTCGTTGTTACCGAATGAGCCGTGAAGCATATTCGGTATATCCTTTGCAATCGGCAGGATAAGCAGTGCGCACGATGCCAAAAACATCGGTATTGCAAGTTTTTTAAGCAAGCTGTCGTAATCGATAAGCGCCATACATACCATGGTAAAAAATCCGATGGTGGATGCCAATATCTGAACTGTAACGAGGTTGTTTTCACCCATATAATTCACAGCGGAAGATAAAACGACTATTCCGAAAACGGTGAGTATCACCGCCGGGATAAGTATGTATATATCAAACTGTCTCAGCTTGTCAAATAAAGTAGTTTCGTGCCTTTTCATTTACCTTTAAATAAAATAACTCTTTGCAATTTCGGCACACGATGCGGCATCGGGTGCATACGCATCAGCACCTATTTCATCTGCGTATTTCTGTGAAAGCGGAGCACCGCCGACCATTACTTTGACACGGTCTCTTATTCCCGCGTTCTTCAGTGCTTCTATCACCGTTTTCATTTCGCCCATCGTCGTCGTCAGTAGGGATGACAGACAAACGACAGTGGCACCTGTCTTATTGACCGCATCAACGACTTTATCGGCTGAAACGTCAACACCGAGGTCGTGGCAAAGGATACCTGCACCCTCGATCATCATTTTTACAAGATTTTTTCCGATGTCGTGTTTGTCGCCCTTGACAGTACAGATGACAGCCTGTCCTATCGGCTCGACACCGCTTGCGGTAAGCTCCGGTTTCAACAGCTTAACGGCATTGTCCATCGTGCGCGCCGCCATCATTACCTCGGGAAGATAAAGCTCACCGTTTTTGAATTTTTCACCGACAACGCCCATTCCCGAAATGAGTCCGCCATTGAGTATTTCCTCGGCAGATATACCCGCAGCAAGCGCTTCTTTTATGAGCGCCTCAACCTCGCGTCCTCTGCCTTTCTGAAGTTTTTCGGATATCTGTTCAAGTAACATTATAAAAGCTCCTCTACTTGATAATATACATAAATTTATATTAGCATAAACAAAGCGAAAAATCAATATGTTTCATCAAATAAATCGCTTGTATTTTTTTACGGCGCTTATGTGCGGTTATCGACTTGTGATATATTAACCAACTGTAAAAAAAAGATTAACTCATAGGATAAAATACTTTATATGCTTGAATTTACAAAATACAGATGGTAAAATAACAAGGATGTACCCATAAAGATTATACAGGAAATGTTAAGATATATGTTACACACGAAAAAAAGGAAAATCAAAAAGGCTGTCACAACAACTCTGATATGTCTTGGCGTGTTGTTGGTTGTAGCGCTCGGCGTTAAGCTTGGCATCGATATTTACAGGGAATATACAAAACCCGTGCGTATTCTGAAAGAAGAAGAAATTATGATCGGAAACGGACTTACACTTCTTCAGACGGGTACCTATACGGGAAAATTTATTGAAGACGGAAGCGATGACGAAGTTGAGGACGTAATGTTCATACTTGTCAAAAACAATACCTCAAGTGACCTTCAGTATGCAGACATCACTGTGTATAAGGACGACGAGGAGTTTACGTTTACAGCATCAAATATTCCGTCAAGCGGATCAGTTATGCTTCTTGAAAAGAACAGGAAGCAGGCTGAAAAGAAGATAACCTCGGCAAAATCGGAAAATGTCGTATTTTTTAAAAAGGAAATGAACTTACAAAGATCATTGTTCAAGCTTCAAAAGCTCGACGGTGCGATAAACCTGATAAATATTTCGGGCAAAGATATTACCGAAGACATTTATCTGTATTATAAAAGTACCGTTGACGGTCATTATATGGGCGGTATAACGTATCTTGCAAAGGTGTCGGGCGGAGTGAAAGCGGATGGAGTAAAACAGCTCTCCACAGAACATTTTAAAAACGGTAATTCCGAGATAGTTAACATTGTCTTGGTAACGGGTACACAGGCGGAACAATGACGTATTTTTATAAATTTGCAAAAATAACAGTCAAAGTGACGGCCGACGACAGCATAATGTATGCCGACAGCGGTACTCTTACACCGTATCTTGCAGATGAAACAGATGATTGCGCAAGCTTTGAATTTTCGCTTTGCGATGAAATGCCGAAGCCTCTGGGAGAAAGGCTCGTTCAGACGGGCAATGTCCTCGTGTTTTCGCACGGCGGAGGCGAACAAAGATATTTAGGTGACACAAGAGCATCGTTTGAAGGCGCCAATATATGCGTAACGTCGTTTGGTAAATATGCAAAGGTTGCGGTAAAAAAAAGTAGATTTTGCAGGTGCATCACACCTAACCACGTGCTGGATGCTCTGATGCTGGAACATTTTATTATAAACAACGGCGGTATATTGCTTCATTCTTCATTTATTGAGTATGACGGCAAGGCAATACTTTTTACAGCTCCTTCGGGTGTGGGAAAATCAACGCAGGCGCGTCTTTGGTGCGAGCTTGCGGGAGCTGAGCTTGTAAACGGCGATAAATCCGCGGTCTACACAGACGTTGTGTGCGGTATTCCGTTTTCGGGAAGCTCAGGTGTGCAGCATAATATGACTGTGCCTGTGTGTGCGATCGTATATATTGCGCAATCAAAGGAAAACACCGCAAGACGTCTTTACGGCAGGGAAGCATTCGTGCATCTCTGGGAAGGATGCGTTGTCGATCTCTGGAATCAGAGTGATGCTGAAAAGGCAGTTGACAACGTGAATCACTTAGTAACTCAAATACCGATATACCGTATGGAATGTACGAAAGACGGAACATCGGTAGAGTTTTTAAAAAACATTTTATTCAAAGGAGGCGAGATAAATGAAACTTAATTTTAAGCGCATTATCTCCATTGGTTTGCTGATTGCAACGGCATTTTCACTTATACCCTTTTCAGCAAACGCAGCAGTCGATCTCGGTCAGTCGTTCGAAGCACTGATCACCACAAAAACAGCAAGCGTATGTGTCGCAGTATCAGGCACAAACGTACAGCTTGCAAACGTTTCTTCAGCCTCTCCCCAACTGTGGGTATTTACAAGACAGTCTGACGGAAGCTATGAAATCAAATATAAGTCAAACGGCAAATGCCTTGACGTTTACGCGGCATCGTCGGCATCAGGTGCAAACGTTCAGATCTATGATGACAATGACACAGCGGCACAGCGCTGGGTTATCACACAGAATTCAAACGGAATGTATACTTTCCGCAGTAAAGCGGGTCAGTGCGTGCTTGACGTTTACAGTGCAAACCTCGTTGCAGGCTCCAATATCTGGATGTATGCTTCAAACGGCACGGTTGCACAGCAGTTCAATATAAAGATACAGGCAAAGGCAGACCCCAACGTCGTTGATCTTGGCTCCGATTTTTACGCAACACTTACAAGTATTGCCGACGGACGCAATCTCTCCTCCGACACACAGCAGATAACACTCGATTCAACAAAGAAAACAGCAGAGCAGGTATGGCGCTTCACAAAGCAGTCTGACGGCAGCTACGTTGTTAAAAATCAGTATTCGGGTTACGTTCTCGATGCAACAAATACGATAGCCGGTACAAGCACAGATTTTGCAATGACATCCGACACAAAGGCTGACGGACAGAAATGGTTTATTTACCGTGAAGGTTCAAATTATGCTTTGATATCCAAGCTCAACAAGGGCTACGCGCTCACATTGACAGATTTGAGCGGTGCTTCCGCCGTTAATGCAGAAGCATACAAGAGCGGTAATTCCTCACAGGAGTTCGTAATTAACAACGTCGGCGCATATCTTTCTTACATTGAACCGTCCGACATCGGCACTGATTTCAATGCAAGCATTTCGTTTGCTTCGAAGAACATCGCCGTTTCCGGTTCAAACGTTATCATTTATTCTCCCTCGCAGAATTCCGACCAGGTATGGCGCTTTGAACGTCAGAGCAACGGTAGCTACAAAATAGTCAATAATAACGCTTCCGAATACGTTCTTGACATTTATGCAGGTTCATCGGCATCGGGCACAAACGTTCAGATATACAAGAGCAATGATACAGCAGCTCAGCGTTGGTTCCTTTACCGCAAAGAGGGAAGATACGTATTCTGTTCCGCTTTGTCAAAGAATGCTGTTATGGATATAAGCGAAGGCAAGACAGACAATATGACGAATGTTCACATCTGGTCACCCAATTTCACGGATGCACAGCTTTTCTCGATAAATAAGGGAAATATGACAGCTATGACGTACAATATAAGTTGCGCTGATATGCGTACTGCAAGAATGAACAATATTCTTTCGGTTATGAAGAGCTACACTCCCGATACTATAGGTGTTCAGGAAGCAACAGTTCAGTGGATGGACTTTCTGAAGAAGAACCTCGGTTCAACGTACGGATTTGTCGGTGTCGGCCGTGATGCCGGAGGCGGCGGTGAACACAGCGCCATCCTTTACAACAAGCACATATTCACACTCCTTGACGGTGATACTATCTGGCTTTCTTCAACACCCGATACACCCTCGAAGGTTTCAGGTGCTTACTACAACCGTATTTTGACGTATGCGCTTCTCGAAAGAAAAGCAGACGGTGAAAAAATGCTTGTCCTCAACACACACCTTGACCACAGCAACGACACGGTGAGAGCAATGCAGTTTGAAGTTATCCGTGATTTTATAAGCTCCTACGGTGTTGACTGTCCCATCATCCTCACAGGCGATATGAATACTCAGCCCGGTTCCTCTGTATACGAGGCAATCATTTCAACAGGCTTTACGGATTCATCACTCGAAGCAGATAAGGCTTACACCGGTGCAACATATACCGAATTCGGCAAAAAGAGCCAGATTCTCGACTACGTATTTACAACCCCCGAAAT
>JAZKZC010000067.1:0-15162 GCA_045612465.1 Eubacteriales bacterium | reverse complement strand
GTGATTAAATGCCTTCTCCAGTAGGAGAAGGGGGACCGCGGCAGCGGTGGATGAGGTGTTAATAATGATTCCATACAACAAAAAACTCGTACCAAACGCACGAGAGCTCCGTAAAAATATGACACCTGAAGAAAAACATTTATGGTATGATTTTCTAAAACGGCTTCCGTTAAATGTAAGACGTCAGCACAATATCGAAAATTACATTGTGGATTTTTATATTGCGAGTAAAAAAACAGTAGTAGAAGTTGATGGAAGTCAGCACGCATCACCCGAACACAAAGAAGCGGACAAAAAAAGAGATGAAGACCTCGCAAAATGGGGGATTACCGTTTTGAGGTATTCAAATGACAGCATGAGAAAAAATTTCCGTGCTGTTACAGACGATATTTTGAAAAATTTAGGATTGGTTTATGAGGATTTAAAGCCTATTGTTAAATAGTTTTTAACTCCTCATCCACCGCAAGCGGTCCCCCTTCTCCCACAGGAGAAGGCAGGATTGCTTTACGAAAAGAATGAAATGAACGAAGATAATGAACACAACATATTCAGAATTTAAAGAAAAACTGACGAACGTATTTACTCTTTGCGGTATTGACATACCGACTGACGAAAAAATAAATAAGCTTTACGAGCTTGCGGAGCTTCTGACCGATTACGGCAAAAATGTCAACCTGACGGCGATAACCGACACCGACGGTATAATTTTAAAGCATTTTGCCGACTGTGCAGTGCTTTGCGACACCGTACCCGAGGGCGCACGTGTCATTGACGTGGGCGCGGGCGGCGGTTTTCCGTCTTTGCCGCTTGCGATACTTCGTGACGACGTGAGAGTTATCTCGCTTGATTCAACGGCGAAAAAGCTCACATTTATCAATATGGCGGCTGAAAAGCTCGCTTTGCCGAACATTTCAACGCTTCACGGCCGTGCAGAGGAAATTGCGAACGGCGATTTGCGTGAATCGTTTGATTTTGTCTGCGCACGTGCTGTGGCATCGCTTCCCGTTCTGGCGGAGCTTTGTCTGCCGTTTGTCAAAAGGGGTGGTCTTTTCTGCGCTATGAAGGCGGATAGCGCTCAGGAGCTTGAAGCGTGCAAAAACACCTTCACACGGCTCGGCGGAACGCTTGACGGTGTTTCGAAAAAAACGCTGACAGACGGAAAGGAGGAGCTTTTCAGGACTCTCATACGTGTCAGAAAGGCATCCGATACGCCAAAGCAATACCCCAGAAAATACAGTAATATAAAGGCAAAGCCGCTTATATGAAGATAATAGATTTAAAAACAAACACTGAAATACCGTGTATTTGCGAAAGCACAGCTATTGCCGTCGGCAATTTCGACGGTGTCCACAAAGGGCACCGCGCGCTTTTTGAGTGTGTAAAAAAAAGCGCCGAGATGCTCGGCACAAAAAGCGCCGTCTGGAGCTTTGACGGCTTTTCCCCGAAAAGCCGCGGCAGGTGCATCACGCTTCCGCTTGAAAGACGGGAGCTTGTGGCAAAATGCGGTATAGATTACCTCATTTTATACGATTTCGAGGCTGTATGCGATTTGCCGTGCGAGGAATTTGTAAGTGAAATTCTTATAAAAACGTGCCGTGCGGAATCCGCGGTGTGCGGTTTCAATTTCCGCTTCGGCAAAAACGCATCGGGCGACAGCGGAACGCTTTGCAAGCTGATGGAGCAAAACGGCAAAACGGCGTACGTTATGACGCCGTATGAAATTGACGGTGTGACCGTCAGCTCGTCGCTTATAAGAGAGCTGATAAAGGACGGCAAGCCCGAACAAATCGAAAAATATCTCGGCCGTCCGTTTTCCGTATTTCTGCCTGTCGTTCACGGCAGACACCTCGGCAGAACGATAGATTCACCGACGATAAACCAGAATTTTCCGCCCGAACATATCGTGCCGAAGTACGGTGTTTATGCGTGCCGTGTCATAATTGACGGCGAGGGGTACGGCGGTGTGTCGAACGTCGGCGTCCGTCCGTCCGTTTGCGAGGACGGTGTTTGCGTGAATTGCGAAACGCACATTTTCAATTACAGCGGTGATTTATACGACAGGGAAATACGAGTCGAATTTTTGCATTTTATAAGAGCAGAGCGCAAATTCCCATCCATTGACGAATTAAAAAAGGCGATAACAGCCGATAAAGAAACAGCGAAAAAATTGTTGGGGATATAAAAATTCAAATGATAATAAGCGCCCGTCCGCATCCCCCTTGTAGTTCGCTGTACAGCGAACTACCGTAGTTGACTTTGTCAACTACATGTAGGCTTTGCCTGCCGCCCACGGGCAAAGGGCGCACCGTCAAAGACGGTATCGAGCCTCTGAATATATTTATGAAAATCCTGCGAAATGGCATATTGAAAAAGGAAAAAACGATGGAAAAAATTAATATTCCCGCCCCGTCGGCACTGGCTTACTACGGCGATGCCGTTCTGGAGCTGTTGGTGCGCGAAAGACTGATAATGACGGGTATTTCAAATGCGGGACAGCTCAATAAGCTGTCGCGTGAATTCGTCACCGCGCAGAAGCAGAGCGAGTGCGTGGAAAATATTTTTCCGATACTTTCGGAGAACGAAACCGATATTTTCAAGCGCGGACGAAATATGCACGGAAACCACCCGAAAAGCGCGAGCGTGTCCGATTACAGACGCGCAACGGGCTTTGAGGTGCTTATGGGTTATCTTTATTTCACGAATGAATTTGACCGTGCCCGTGAGCTTTTTCTGACGGCTTACAAAAACGAGCTTGAAAATTTGAAAAATGGATAAATTTACGTATATTCCGAAATTGAAACGGTTTCTGCCAGCAACGCTTTCCTTTGCACTGCTGGTCGTTTCCTCGGTGTTTTCGTATTTTTCGCTTCACACGGAGATGACGCTTCTGTTTACCGTTTTTGCTTCGTTTTTCATTGTGATTTCGTTTCAGGTGTTTTTCAGATATTGCTTAACGGAGCATATATATACCGTATACCGCGGTGTTTTCACCGTGACGAGGAAAACGGGAAAGCATACGGTGACGGTTTTTGACCTCGTTTTGTCGCCCGAATATGAAATTTTGCCGAAAAAAGAGGGCAAACGGCGGATAAAGAACGATGATTACCGTGTAATTTACCGCACGGCGAATTTGTTTGCAAGAAATAAATTTTACCTTTTTTATGATGAACGCGCCGTATGTGTTGAAATTGACGGTGAATTTGCGAAGATGATTGAGAAATTTTTGATTTAAATATTTCCGTAAGGAAATATGTGCGCCCATGCCGTGCAGTTTACTTTGTAAACTGCGGTAGTTCGAAGTAATTCGAACTACATGGGGGTTACGGGCAGGCGCACGGTCACGATGAATAAAATTTACAAAAAAAACCTACTTTAAATATGAATGTAATATATAATTTAATATAACTAACCACAGGAGAAGAATTATGGGAATTATGACTAAGCTTTTCGGTACGTACAGCGAAAGGCAGGTAAAGAAGATAATGCCGCTTGTTGAGAAGATAGAATCGCTTGCGGATGAATTTGCTAAAAAGACTGACGAAGAACTGAAAGCGATGACGGGTATTCTCAAAGACCGTCTTGCAAACGGCGAAACGCTTGATGACATTCTGCCCGAGGCATTTGCGACGGTGCGCGAGGCTGACTGGCGAGTGCTCGGAAAGCGTCCGTTCCGCGTTCAGCTTATCGGCGGTATCATTATACATCAGGGAAGAATTGCCGAGATGAAAACGGGTGAAGGTAAAACGCTCGTGGCAACGCTCCCGGCTTATCTGAATGCGCTTTCCGGCAAGGGTGTTCACGTTATTACGGTAAACGATTACCTTGCAACGCGTGACTGTGAGGAAATGGGCAGAGTTTATAACTTCCTCGGCCTTTCCTGCGGTCTTATCATTCCCGGCGGTAAAAATGCCGAGAAGCGCGCGGCTTACGCTTGCGACATCACGTACGGTACGAACAACGAATTCGGCTTTGACTACCTGCGTGACAATATGGTTATTTACAAGGAGCATATGGTTCAAAGAGGCCATGCGTTTGCTATCGTCGACGAGGTGGACTCCATTCTCATTGACGAGGCGAGAACTCCTCTTATCATTTCGGGACAAGGCTCAAAGCCGACTGAAATATACGAAAAGGCAGACAAATTCGTACGCACTCTGCGTCCTTACAAGATAAAGGAAATCGACTCCAAAGAGGATATGGACGAAAAGACGGAGGGGTACGATTACATCATAGACGAAAAAGCAAAGACGTCGGTCCTTGCAAAGCAGGGTGTTGAAAAGGCTGAAAAATTCTTCGGCATCGACAACCTTTCCGACCCCGAGCATACGGAGCTTGCGCATCATATCAACCAGGCTATCAAGGCGCACGGCAGTATGCACATCGACGAGGATTACATCGTCAAGGACGGCGAGGTAATCATCGTTGACACGTTCACGGGCCGTCTTATGTACGGAAGAAGATACTCCGAGGGACTTCATCAGGCAATCGAAGCAAAAGAGGGCGTAAAGGTCGAAAAGGAATCAAAAACACTTGCCACCATCACGTTTCAGAACCTTTTCCGTATGTACGACAAGCTTTCGGGTATGACGGGTACGGCGCTTACCGAGGACGATGAATTCCGTGAAATATACAACCTTGACGTTGTGGAAATACCCACGAACCGTCCTATGATAAGAAAAGACCACAACGACGTCGTTTACAAGTCGATGGATATGAAATTCAAGGCGATAATCGAGCAGATCAAGGCATGCCAGCAAAAAGGCCAGCCTGTGCTTGTAGGTACGGTATCGATTGAAAAATCCGAGGCTCTGTCCCGTATGCTTAAGATGAACGGTGTCAAGCACGTTGTGCTCAACGCGAAGCACCACGAGCAGGAAGCGGAAATAGTTGCTCAGGCGGGATGCCCCGGCGCTGTCACCATTTCTACGAATATGGCGGGCCGCGGTACTGACATTATGCTTGGCGGTAACGCTGAATTCCTTGCAAAGCGTGAAATGCGCAAGCAGGAATATCCCGAAGAAATGATCGTTCAGGCGACGGGAAGCTCAACGTCGGTCAGCGAGGAAGTCCTCGCCGCGCGTGAGGTATACAAGGCGCTTTACAAGAAATTCAAGGAAGAAATAGAACCTGATTACGAAAAGGTAAAGGAAGCGGGCGGTTTGTTCATTCTCGGTACGGAACGCCACGAAAGCAGACGTATCGACAACCAGCTCCGCGGACGTTCGGGACGTCAGGGCGACCCCGGCGAATCACGCTTCTTCTTATCATTTGATGACGACCTTATGCGTCTTTTCGGTGCAGAGGAGCGTATGGAAAGAATAAAGAAGTTAACTCCCGACGATACTGCCATTGAAGCCAATCTTCTGTCGGGTGTCATAGAAAGCTCCCAGAAGCGTCTTGAAAGCGTTAACTTTGAGCGCCGTAAAAACGTCCTTATGTACGACGACGTCAACAACCAGCAGAGAAAGATCATCTACTCCCAGCGCCGTGAGATACTTGAAGACGGCAATATGAGAGATAAGATAATCGATATGATAGAGCAGGTGGCAGAAAATGCCGCATATTCGTGCGCACCCTCCGAGGAGCACGGCGAATGGGATTTTGCATCTCTTAAGGCGAAGTTCCGCGGTATCATCTGTACGGATGACGATTTTGATTACTCACCCGAGGAATTGAAGAAGCTCAAGGTCGAGGAGCTTTCCGAGGAGATAAACAAGCGCGCCGTTGCAAGATACGAATACCAGGAGAGCGTATTCGGCGAGCAGATACGCGAGATCGAAAGAGTCGTGCTTTTGCGCTGTATCGACGAGCTGTGGATGGACCACATCGACTATATGCAGGATCTCAAGGGCGGTATCGGTCTTAACGCTTACGCACAGAGAAACCCCGTTAACGAATATAAGATAATCGGTGCTGACGCGTTCGACGCGATGATATCAGACATAAGAGAAAATACGGTCCGCGCTGTTTTGTCAGCCGTTCCCAAGACGGAAATAAAGCGTGAACAGATGGCGAAAGAGCAGTCAGCATCCATTGAAAACATCGGCGGCGACAAGCCCATGAAAAAGAAACCCGTGGTAAAGAAGGCAGCCGAAAAGGTCGGCCGTAATGATCTTTGTCCCTGCGGTTCGGGCAAAAAGTACAAGAAGTGCTGCGGTGCCGTTGACGGTAGTAACGACTGATGGGCTTCGGGTTACTGTTTTTAGGCTATATATTTACTGTATTTGACACGGGAATACTGTTTATCGACAGTATCTCCGCCGTGTTTATGCAGTGTTTCCGCATTTTCGGGTGGATACTGATAACTGCGGGAAGCTTTAAGCTTTCGCGGTATATAAACAAGTTTTTCTACGCACGTATGGCGGCGGCAACGCTCTTTTCGCTGTCGCTTGCCGATACGGCTTGCCATATCATGACGGTGTATTGCGGTGTGTCGATATCCGTATATATCCGCACGGCGATATTTATGCTGTACGCGATGGCTTATTTCTTATTTCATTACTACGCTCTCGGCGGTCTTTGCGACATTACCGCAGAGGTCGGGCTTGAAAAGGAAAACAAGCGTGCGAAGAAAATGTTTGTTGTGACGATGATATTCTGCGCCGTCAATCTCGTGTCGTATATCGGTATATCCGATATATTGACTTCGGCAAGATATATACTGTTCGTCATCGTGACTGCGGCGAATGCTTTTCTGATATACACCTGCTATATGTGGATATGTCTTCCCAAGGACAAGGAACTTGCAGAGGAAGATACACAAAAGGAGAAAAACAAAGATGGAAAAAATCAAAAATAAGGGGCTGTATATAGGGTATATATGCGCAGGCTTCGCGTTTCTCTTTTTTCCGTCGGTCAGCATTTTTGACGTAATGCCCGATTTTATCGGTTATCTTCTGATAATAAAGGGCGTTTCGTGTATGTTTGATCTGAATGAGGATATTTATTCATCGCGGTCCTCGTTTATAAAGCTGTTTTTTCTGAATCTGGCGAAAAATCTGTTAACACCGCTTCTGGTGTCGCTGAACGACGAAACGACGGTGATGACGGTCGTTTTCATCTTCTCGATAATAGAGGGACTGCTGCTTTACTCGGCGCTGTCGTCGCTTTTCGTCGGCGTGAATTATCTTGCGGAACGTGCCGATTCACGCTTTGCTGACGTCGGATATTCCGACGTGAGGATAATGACGGGGGTATTCGTCATCGGCAGATACGTGCTTCTGACCATTCCCGAACTTACGGTAATGACAAGCCTTGATTACCAGATGACGGACGATTTATCGTCGTTTACCGTGTACGATTTCAAGCTGTTGATAACCGTTACGTGTTTTGTTATCTCGCTTATCATCGGACTTAACTTTCTGTCAAATGCTGTAAGATATATAAACAGATTGAAGCGTGACGGGGTGTTTGTAAGCTTTATACGCGACCGTTATACAAAGGATGTTCTTGAAAACAGAAGTCTTTTTATAAGAAGAAACGCAAAAGGTGCATCGTATTTTATGCTCGCGGGATTTATTTCCGCGTGCCCGATGTATTTTGAGGGGGTTGACGTAACACCCTCGCCGATTCCGCTGTTGCTGTTGCTTATGGCTTTGTCGAGGCTGAACGCCGTTGACGGGGCATTTGCAAGGGTGAAAAAGCTGTTTTACGCTTTTATCCCCGTAAGCTGTGCGCTGTACGTTTTTGAATGTTACGTCGGTATGACTTACCACCGCGCATCGTATCAGATTGCGGAAAAAGCAAGCTTTATGTATAAGCTGTGGGGATTAGCGCAGTGCGCTGACCTGCTTTTGTTTACCGCGGGCGCCGTGCTTTCGTTTTTTGCCGTCAGGTCGGTCGTGTTATCGCACGGTGTTGACAAGACGGTGAGCCGTGACGGATTTCAGTACAGAGAGCAGGTAAAGACCGTCACGAATTTATCAAGACTCCTGAACGCATCAGCCGCCGTGTCGGGCGCGGCTTTCATTGTGAAATGCGTGTTTTTCTTCATTTATCCCGATGATGAATTTATCTGGCTTTTTTCCCTTGTATTGACTGTCCTGTGTGCTGTTTTTTACGCAAACGTAATATCACGGTGCACGTCGGCTGTTGAAGATAATAATATGTGACCTTTAAGGAAGGTGTAAATTATGAAAAAACTGTCCGTTTTTTTGGCTGTACTCCTTGTATTTTCGTCAGTTTTCGGCACGGCTGTGTCCGCTGTTGAGTTTGACGATTACGAAGTATCAGCAGAGTACAAAACAAGTATTTTTTACAAAACCGCAGCTGATCTTCCCCTGACGGGCGACCAGAGATACGACGTTGTAAACGTTGCGATAACTCAGGTCGGCTATCACGAGGGTGACAGCGACGATGATATGCACGGTATGTCAAAGGGCGAAAGAAATTTCGTTGAATACAACCGTCTTTACGGAAAGCTCGACAACGGCGAGGGCAACGGATACAGCTACGGCTATATGTGGTGCGCATCGTTCGTAAGCTGGGTGCTCCGCACTGCAAACGTTGACAAGAAAGTGGCAGGCGAGGACGTTTCCTGCGCAGGCTGGGTAAGCTTTTTTGAAAGCAAGGGTCAGTTCAAAACGAGAGAATCGGGTTACACACCCATCGCGGGCGACATAATCTTTTATAAAGGTTCAAGAACGTCGTCGCGTTCAAACCACGTCGGCATCGTTGTCGGCTGTGAAAACGGTGTAGTTTACACGGTCGAGGGCAACACGGGCGGTATCGCCTACGACGGCGACCCCACAAACGGCGGAGGAGTTGCAAGAAAGAACTACGTTCTTTCCGACACGTACATCGTCGGCTACGGTGTTCCGAGATACGAAACAAAATCGGACGTTGAATATGATTTTGAGCTGTTCGAGATAAACGCGCTGACGGCAGGTGAATACACGGTCGTTTCAAGAAACGCGAAGATAGTAAGCAACCCGGGTGATTCCGATACGCTCAAGCGTCTTACAATCGGCTCGTCGTTTGAGGTTACAAAGGTGAACGGCGGATACGGTCAGTGTACCGTTGACGGTGTTTCCGGCTGGGTAAACCTTTCAAATGCGATTAAAACCGAAAATGCGGTACATACCATATCTTACGTGACCGACGGCGGAAGTGAAATTGCTTCCACCGACAAGGATTACGGTAAGGGTGTTAAAATATCTTCGACGGTTCCCGAAAAGCGCGGCTTTGAGTTTGTCGGTTGGGCAGTCCGCGAGGGCGGAAATGTAATATACGCCCCCGGTGACAGCTATATTTACGACCTTGATGCAACGCTCTACGCGGTTTGGGAGTCAACGGGTGAGATTATCCCCGATGAAACGGAAGCCCCCGATACAGATGCGGTAACGACGGGTGATAACGCTGAGGAAAAAGACGGCGGCACGTCGACGGCACTTATCGTTGTTTTGATAGCGGTGGTAGTAATCGGCGCGGGCGCGGTGGTATTTGCCCTCAAAATGCCTGCAAAAAAGAAATAAACCTGCCCATTTGTAAGGGCGAGCGTTGCTCGTCTGAATGAAATGAACGGAAATGGTTTTAAAACGGGTGGTGTAGTTCGTGCGAGTCACGAACTACTTGGCGCCATCCCCTACGGCATCACCTCGAATTAAACAATTAAAACAAGCCCAAAATTTGGTAGAGGTCGTGCGCCCGGTAGTTCGTGACTCGCACGAACTACACGACCCGAATTAAATGAACAAAAAGGTAAACTGAAATATGAACGATAAAACAGAAAGCAAAAGACGGTTTTTAATAAACGCGGCATTTATTGCCGTTATTGCGGCGCTTGCGTATGCACTTTTAAAGTATGCGCTTCCCGTTATGATGCCGTTTTTTATCGCGTTCGTTATTTCGGCTGTTCTTCAGCCCGTAATAACGTTTTTGCGTAAAAAAACAAAATTGGGGCAGAGAAGTGCATCAAGCATCGTCGTTGTGCTGTTTTTGTGTACGATAGGCGTGCTTCTTGTGTGTGTTGTCATCAAGCTGGCGGTGTCTGTTGCGGATATTGTCGCTATGGCTCCTGCGTATTACACGAACACGGTACAACCCGCGCTCCGTAACCTCATTGACTACGCGCAGGAATTTTTGAGAAACTTCGACAGCGACATATCGCTTGATTATAACGATTTCATACCGTCAATGTCGGATCTTGTTCCGTCGATACAGTCGATATTCAGCTTTACGACAAATCTTCTGACAAGCGTTCCCGGATTTCTCATAACGGTGCTTATCACGATAATATCGACGTTTTTCATCAGCGCCGATTACCACAGCCTTTGCCATTGGGTGATAGTACAGCTTCCGACGAATGTCGGCCATACCGTGCTTGAGATAAAGAAATATATAAAAGATATACTGCTGAAATATATCCGTTCGTACGCTCTTATAATGTCCATCACGTTTTTGGAGCTTGCGATACTGCTGCTCATAGCGGGACTTATCAATCCCAATATGTTCACGTCTGTCACTTCGACGCTGTTGGCGGCATTCTTCATCGCCTTGTTTGACATTTTGCCTATTGTCGGTGTAGGCTCTGTCCTTATGCCGTGGGCGATAATCAGGGTACTTTTGGGCGATATTCTGACGGGCGCAATGCTCGCGGTGATATTCCTTATCATCGTTATCGTGAGAAATATACTTGAACCGAAGATAGTGGGCACGCAGGTAGGTCTTCACCCGATAGTCACTCTTATGGCGATGATAACGGGTACGGCGCTGTTCGGCGTTGTGGGACTTTTCTTGTTCCCGATAACGCTTGCACTGCTCAAGGACCTCAACGACAGAGGAAAAATACACATTTTCAAAAAAGTCCCCGATGACCAAGCGCAGAAATAAAAAGAGCATATTGAAAAGCACCTTGATTAGGCTGGTTCTCATAAGGATGTTATAAATTCAATCGTAGGGGAGGGGTTTCCCCTCCCGCGAATATCAGATTTTTAATGACAAAACGGGAGGCGAAACGCCTCCCCTACGGACACACGGACAGATTTCGGCAGAGTGATTATTTCCTCTGCCGATTTTGTGATATAATGGTATGGGTGATGAAAATGGATAAGGAAAAAGAATTGCCGAAAAGAAAGGATCCTCGATTAAAGGGATTTGATTACAGTAAAACGGGAGCATATTTTTTGACGATATGCACTCAAAATAGAAAAAACATTCTCGGGGCGATTGTAGGGGAGGGGTATCCCCTCCCGAGGTTATCGCCTTATGGTGAAATCGTAGATGGATGGATTCAAAAGATACCTGAAAAATATCCGGAAACAGCTGTAGATTGTTATGTCATCATGCCAAACCATATTCATATATTATTGTCTATTGTAAGGGATGACGGGAGGGGAAACCCCTCCCCTACAGTGGATACGGTAATTGGTTGGCTAAAATATCAAGCCACAAAAGAAATCAATCAATTGCGAGGCTCGTCGGGCGATAAGATTTTTCAACGGTCATTTTTCGACCATATCGTTCGTAATCGTGATGATTATTACGAAATATACAAGTACATTTACGAAAATCCCATTCATTGGTACTATGACAAATTGTACTCAGAGGAATAGGGGTATGGGCTTTGCCCGAAGCCTTTGTAATACCATGGCGAAACCGGCGATAAATCAAAACACTTACGGAGGCTTATATGGATACCAGAAATAGTTGCTATACTAAATCAAATTAGAGAAGAAAATGATGTTGAGTTCTTTTTAGAGATTGTACCTTCAATTTATGTTGATGATATCAATCCTTGTCTTGCACCGCCTCTTGATGTAATTGATTTTTGTCATGCAACAAGAACACAAATAGATATTGATATGTATTTATTTAATTCTGAAAATGAATGAGCAACCCCCGACAGGCTTTTGAAATCTGTCGGGGGTTTCTTTGCTTTCTGCGTATCAATTTTGGTTATCCGTAGTTCTATCGTCAAAGCGAATATTCGAGGGAGGGGAGGCCCCTCCCCTACGATTGAATTTATAACATCCTTATGAGAAGCAGCCTTTTTCAAGGTGCTTTTTTACATTATTCTGTTTGTTATTGTAACGGTAAAAGGTCGTTTCTTGCGATGAGGTAATACGTCGGCTGCATATGCGGATGCGTAAGACCGCCGACACCGAGGACACCGCTGGAGGCTACGAACGACGTTTTTGCCGTTGCGTATTTACCCTTTACGTCACGTCCGAGCGCGGGGCCGACCCCCGTCGTCATATTTGCGATTATCTGCATAAAGTATGCAGGGCAGTAAGTTACCTCGACGTGCCACCATGCAAGGCTTCCCGTGACCTTGAGCGTGCAGAATCTTGCAAGCTTCTCGCTTTCAAGCGTCGCCTGAAGCTCAACGAGCTCCTCTTGTGCTCCCGCTTTCGTAAGGTGTCCTACATCGTTTTCGTAAACCGTGCCGTCTGCGCTTGTGTCAAGCTGATAAAGCTGTTCTCTCGTGCTTGCGATTACCGCGAAGCAGTCGAGCGTTCTTTGTGTACCGCCGTCATCGTTGTACGATACTCCGGTCAGCCATTTGAACGAGCCTTCCGCCGAACCGCTTGAGTAGTTATCCTTTACACTGACGGACTTCGTCGTGCCGTATTTCGTGAATCCCCAGCTTGCAAGGGGAAGCGCTGTGATAAGGTCATCGGAGTTGACCACGTTGAACACCGTTTTATAACTTGCGGCATCCTTGTCGGTCGTGCTGTACGGCGTTGCAAACGTATATGTGAACGATGTGTATTCGGGCATTTCGCGCTCAAACCGTGCGCCGAGGATGTTGGCAACAGCCGCGCCTCTTGAATGTCCCGCTATAAGTATCGTTTTGCGTGCTTTCGGGTCGATATGCTCCTCAAGGTACGGTATCAGCTTGTTGTAAACGCGCGTCGCCGTAACGTCGAAGCCCTTGTGATTGTTCTTGTTGTTCCAATCAGGGTGATTTTTGCCCGTTGCGTTATAATATTCAGTCGAATCCGCGCCGACGTCGAAGTTGCTTGACCATTCGGCATGCGTGCCGTTGGTGCCTCTGACGGCAACGATTACGACCTCGTTTTCGATGCCGTTGTAAATTATCTTTTTGTGTCCGACGAAGAAATCCGTAACGTCGTCCTTATCCTGTGCGTATTGCGATGCCTTGACGGAGATGAATGCGGCATCGGAATCAAGTCCCAGAAGCGTGCCGAGGTTCTTTCCCGTGTCGCTTCCGCCCGTTTTTGCGCCCTCCGTTATCTCTATGTACGTTTCGTCGTACGTGTCGGAAGCGTAAAGAACCGACAGCACCGAAAGGTCTTTGGAATATTTCGTGTTGTCGCCGTCGATGATGTCGCGGTAGTCCATTTCAAATTCCACGTTGCACGCTTTGTTATCGTAAGGATAGTGCATGATGCCCTTGACGGTGTTGCTCGTGGGCATATTGTCCTCGTAGTCGTTTGTGCCGTCAAAGTCGGTATCCGTAAGCGCGGGGTTGCTTATGTACGTGTAAGTTTCAACCGTGCCGTAATTCGTGCCCGTGATGATGCCGCCGCTTATTTCTGTCAAAAGCGCATCAAGGTCAACGCTTCCGTTCGGGGCTATCGTTTCAAGCTCACGGATGTCGGGCACACCGTCGCCGTCGGTATCGACCGTACTGCCGACGTAAGGCTTTTCGTCAAGTCTTACGGGTGTCGGTACGGCGCCGTCAAGGTATATCCAATAACCGTCGCCGACAACGTCGTTTCCTATCTTATCGGCAAATGCCGTAAGCTCCGTTCTGAAATCACCGTATATATCGCCCCAAACACCGTTTGTTTCACCGTAAATTGCGGAATATTCTTCTTTCCAGAAAGGCTTTGAGATGACACAGCAAGTTACACCCTCGTTTTTCAAAAGGTCTGTTTCGTCCTTCATTGAGGCTATGCCGTAGCGGTTTTCGGTTTTGTAATTTGCATCTGTGACAAGCACGAAAATCTTGCCTGCCGATGCTCGCATATCGAGAAGTCTTGCCGTTTCAAGCGCATCGAGCGCGCTTTCGGGGTAGTCGCCTCCGTCGCCGATAGAAATGGATGAAAGCGCGTTTTTATACGCATCTATATCGTAAAACCAGTTGTCTGTGCCGTTTTTATGTACTATCGTTGAGTCCTCGCCGTCCGCCTCAAGGTCTTGGTAAGTTACGAGCGCGAGCGCCGTGGAAACACCCTTTGACTGAAGCGTATCGACGAATCCGCTGATGTTTTCCTTTACCGCCTTGATTTCATCGTCCATTGAACCCGTGGTGTCAATAATGAAAACGATGTCCGCCTGCGCCATAGCGCCGTCAGATTTGACGGGTTTTACGTTGGCGCTGACTCTGTTTGACCGAACGGAGGTGGGAAGGTCATAGCCGAGCTCGCCGAAAAGTCCGCCGACATCAAGGACGAAATACGTTCCCGATTCGGAAATATCAGCCGTCAAGGTGTTATTTTCTTCGTCGTATTCGCTCGGCAGATACTCATTTGCGCCGTCGTTATACCGACAGATGACACACGTGCTGAAGCTTGCTTCTTTTCCGTCTTTCATAAGAGAATAAGACGGGTTGTTTTTCAAAGCAAACGTGAGCTTGCCTTCGCCGAGTTCATCTCCGCACACGTCAACGGGAGAGCCGATTAAGGCACGGCTGTCGCTGAACGTATCGCATACGGATGAAATAATGCAGATCCTGCTGTTTATGTTGCCCGTCGTTTTAAGCGTCAGCGACGGGAGCGCTGAGTTTTCGTCGTCAAGTAAAATTTCTTCGATGTTTTTCTCGCTCAGCGTCTGCTCAAACACTCTTTTTTCGTCGGGTGTCACACCGTCGGTCATTTTTTTATTCGGGCAAATACCGAGGAAAACCTCATCCCCGTCGGAAATCGTGTCGCCGTCGGTGTCGGGAATAAGCGGGTCTGTTGCGTATTTGTTGACTTCATCGCCGTCGGAAAGACCGTCGCTGTCGGTATCACAACCGCCGAGCTTTGTGCCGAGAGATACTTCTTTGACGTTTGTAAGTCCGTCGCCGTCGAAGTCCTCATCTCCGTCGGGAATTCCGTTGCCGTCCGTGTCGGGCAGGGCGGGGTTTGTGCTGAGGATATACACCTCGGCGCAGTTTGAAAGACCGTCAAGGTCTGAATCGTACTCATCAGCCGAAACGCCGAAAAGGTGTGAAGTCGGATCGTAGCCATGTCGTTCTGTGAGCCAAGGAGT
>JAZKZC010000066.1:0-9030 GCA_045612465.1 Eubacteriales bacterium | reverse complement strand
CTGATATCCGCCGTCATTTCTTCCGTAGAGGTATTATGGATAATCACTGTAGTTTGTCCTTTATATTCGACAACAAATCCGCCTAAGTTATCAGCGCAGGATATTGACTTGTAGACTCCTCTTGCAATTTCGGGGTATTTACGGCGTATAAGCAGCAATTCACGGTAATAGTTGAGCATACTGTTTTCATCTGCTGCTTGTGTTGAAACAGTTGTCGTTATCTGATTCTTTTCGGGGTAAGTTGAGCCTGTGGGATTTTTAACCGTATCACCGTCGCCCCAAAGCATTGCAAGACGTCTGTTGGCATCCGTGTTTGCGCTTCCTCTTGAGCCTCTGAGTCCTATTTCTTCACCGTAATATATCACAGGTGAGCCGGGTGACAAAAGGTAAAGATTCGCCGCCATTTTCGCACTCTTTTCACCGATGAATGCGCCTGCGATTCTGTCCATATCGTGGTTCGACAAAAACGGCATTACCATACCGTCGGGATTTTTAGCAAGGACTTTCTGCTGAAAATCCTCGATATACGATGTGTACGTGGAAAGCGATGAGCCCTTTGCCGCCTTTGCTGCCGCTCCCTCTGCCTGCGACATCGCGAAATTAAAGCAGTTCATCGCGGTATAATATTCAAGTATTTCCGCTTCGCCCGACCAACATTCGCCGACACAGTAAATATCGGGAGAAAGCTTGCGAAGCTCGCTCATATACCACTCCCAGAATTCAACGGATTTTGCTGTATCGTCCAGATAAATGTATTTAACGGCATCAAAACGGAAGCCGTGCACACCGAGTTCAAGGTAATATTTAGCAACGTTCAGCGCTTCTTCCCTTACCTTCTCATTATCGTAATTAAGCTCGGGCATATTGGTTGAAAAATTACATTCATACCAGAAGTCGGTACCTGAAATATTTTGATACGCTATACCGCCGAGCTTTTCACTTGATGTAACGCAGGAATAAAAATCGTAATACTCATTTTCTTCATCACCGTTCGTTCTCGCGTCCAAAAACTCCGAAAACCATCTGTGCTGGATGGACGTGTGATTTATCGCAATATCAAGTATAAGCTTTACGTTACGCTTGTTGCAAAGGTCTATAAGCGCCTTTAAATCTTCCTCCGTACCGAAGCGCCAATCGACCTCGTAATAATCCATAGCGTCGTATTTATGGTACGACGGTGATTTAAATATAGGCGAAAGCCATATTCCCTCAACTCCGAGACTCTTTGACGAGCCCATATTTCCGTCGTTAAGATAATCAAAGCGGTTTATTATGCCTTGTATATCACCGATGCCGTCGCCGTTTGAGTCGGAAAACGATCCGACGAATATCTGGTAAAACGTTCTGTAATTATCGTTTACGGGTTCGATCATAACCGTTTTCTCCTCTGCCGCAGTTTCGGACTCAGTACCGACATTTCCGTCTGCGCACGCGGTAAGCGATGACACAAGCATAAGCATCGCAAGAATAAAAGAAAATTTCTTCATATCCGATCTCCTTATTTATTTAAAAGCGCATCATTTACGTAAATTCTGACGCTTATCGTATCAACCATCACGCTTCCGCTTTCACGCAAAATGACGTATTTGCCTGCATTTGAGCCGTTGGCAATTAAGTTCCATTCACCGTCAAGTGTATACGGAAGTGCTGTTCTGTGCGGGTTTATAAGCACCTTGGCGCATCCGCCGTGTCCGTCATCAAGCGTAAGCACGGTAATTCCGCTTCCGAGCTGTTCATATGACACCGCCGTGTCATTATCGGAAAAGATACCGTATGCTTTTCTCATCTGGATAAGTCCTTTGTAATACAGCATCGTTTCGTACTGTAAGCTTCCGTCCTTCAGAACTGACCAGTCTATGTTATTTACCGAATCGTCGGATTTATAGCTGTTTTCGTCACCGTTCTTCGTTCTGAGCATTTCTTCCCCTGCCTGCCAGAACGGTGTTCCCTTTGAGACCATTATAATAGCGGCGCCGAGGTTGTTCATTTTATTTCTCTGCTCATCCGTGCTGTCGGGATTTGACAAGAGGAGCTTATCCCAGAGAGTGTTATTGTCGTGTGCGCTCATATAGTTTATAACCATTGAATTTTCAACGCTCCAGCCTGCGCCCGTACCTGCTCCGCCTTTAATTCCGAAGATCACCTTTGAAAGATTTGCTCCGTTTGCACCGCCGTTGATATATCCCTGCGATGTTTTTTCAAACACGCTTCCTTTAAGTCCGTCACGCATTGCATCATTGAACACCGCAATACCGCCGATTGCATCTCCCGTGGGAACGATACCGTTTATCTGCGTTTGGTTTGCCTGCGCCGAGCCGTCGAGTGTTGCACCCATCGTCCAGCCCTCGCCGTATATTATCGCCTTGGGGTTTATGGTATGCACGGCACTTTCAATATTCTGCATTGTTTCAAGATCGTGAAGTCCCATAAGGTCAAAGCGGAATCCGTCGAGCTTGTATTCTTTCATCCAATACGACGTTGAATCGACCATAAATTTACCGAACATATATCTTTCCGATGCCGTATCGTTTCCGCATCCGCTTGCAGAGGTGTTTTCACCGGTCGGGGTATATCTGTAATAGTAATAAGGAACTATTTTATTGAACGAGCTGTTGGCATCGTAAGTATGATTATAAACCACGTCCATAATGACACCGATACCTGCATTATGGAGCGCCATTACCATTTCTTTAAACTCTCTGACTCTCACCTCTCCGTTATACGGATCGGTTGAATAACTGCCTTCGGGAACATTGTAGTTTTCAGGATCATATCCCCAGTTGAACTGTTTTTCGGGATCTTTTTCATCAACCGATGCGTAATCGTAAACGGGAAGAAGATGCACGTGTGTTACACCGAGCGCCTTGAGATAATCAACACCGACGGATTTTCCGTGCTCATTGACAAGTCCCGTTTCGGTAAAGGCAAGATATTTTCCTTTATACTGCGATGATTCTATTTTATTTGAAAAATCACGTACGTGTATTTCCCATATAACAGCGTCTGAATAATCCGAAATGGGCGTATTATACGTTGATTTATCCCATCCGTCGGGGTTCGTTTTTGAAAGGTCTGTGACCATTGCACGCTTGCCGTTGACACCTGCGGATACCGCATAAGGGTCAACCGCCTCCTGCGTACCGACAGCGGTCGTTACCGTATACGTATAATACGTACCGTGGGAACAGTTTTCCACGCTCGACCACACGCCTTTATCGCCCTTGCTCATTGCAACCGTTTTATACGCTTCACCGCCGTCGCCTTTTTCAAAAAGGTTAAGCGTTACACTTGACGCAGTAGGCGCCCACAGCTTGAACACGGTAGTGTCACCGTTTACAGTTGCGCCGAGGTCGTCTTTGTCGTAGTGGTAATTCGATGCGAAATATTCGCTGTCGAATATTTCTGTCGGAATGACCTTGCGGCTTCCGTAGCCGTTTATCTCAACGCGATAATCACCGCAGATGTCAAGCCGTTCTTCGGTTTCTATATAACCCGATGAAGATTCTTTACCGAGAGTCGAAATACTTTTTATTTTCACTTCTTCATCACCGTTATAGAGCTTCACGTCTGAAATATCCGAAATTTTAACTGCAGGTGTCAGCGTGTATTTTATTTTGAATTCGTCTGCCATTCCCGCAAGCGAGAATTTTTTGATTTTTTCCAAGGTTTTGCCTCCGTCATTACTGATAAACTGATCCGCTACGCCCGATTTGAGATAAATAACAGTTTCTTTGCCGTCAAGCACCGCAAATCTGTCCTGCTCATAATCCTTCACCGCGCTTCCCCATGTATCACCGCCCGGCGCAGAGCATTCTTTGCGGACGATAAATCCGACCTGATCTATCCCTTCGGGTACGTTTACAACGACCTTTGCGCCGTAATCACACTCGTGAAAGGTATACCCCTTTCCCGCTTTATCGCCCCACCATATCCAGACGTCACAGTTTTCATACGAACCGCCGTACGTCCAGTAAAGTGTCAGCTGATTATATCCGTCCTCAAGCGGAAGTGTATATTCTTCATCATTTATTATGTCCGTTTCGGGTGAAGTTATATCACCGAAAACAGTGCTTTCGGAAGAACCGTTTGTCCCGCACGAGGTGAATATCATCACCAACATAATGATAAGCGACAGAATATTTAATTTTTTCATATTTTCTCCGTAATGATAATATAGTTTGCACAGTAAATAATATCATATTACATTGTCATTGTCAAGTTAAACAGCATAATAACAAACGAGCTGTCTTATTCAGGTAAAATATATATTACATTTGTAGGGGGCGGGGCGACCATTGGTCGTCCGCTTCGAAGTGTATAAATACACCAAAAGCGGGAGTGCAATGCACTCCCGCTACAGAATAAATATTCATAAAATCTCACGTGGTGACTTGTTTTAGAAGTTATTTCTAAAAATGAGACAGCCCCTGACTGTACTTAAGATCAGATCGGTATCTGACATATTTTTATTTACTGCACTTACGGCATTCACCGTTACAGCCTGCGCAGCCTCCGAGGCATTTGCCCTTTTTCTTATCCTTTACCATTGAAATCACGGCAAGTACTATAAGCAAAAGCACCACGGCGCTGATGATTATCGTCGAAAGATTAGATACTATAAACTCTATCATATTATTTAAGCTGCTTTTTTGGTCTGAAAAGCATAAACAGGATAAACAAAAGTACAACAGCGGCTGAAACAAATCCGACAATATTAATACCGCCCGTGATTGCCGAGCCGAATTGGTATATCATAAGTGAAACACTGTAGGCGAAAATACACTGATATGAAATTGCAAACGCTGTCCATTTTCCGCTGTTCATTTCTCTCTTTATCGCTCCCATTGCGGCGAAGCACGGTGCGCACAAGAGGTTGAACATAAGGAATGAATATCCCGCAAGTCTCGTCATTTCACCGATATCAAGTATACCGAGCACGCTTGCTATCTCTTCCTTTGCAACAAGTCCCATAAGCGTTGCCAACGCAAATGCGGCATCACCGAATCCAAGCGGCGCAAATATCCATTTTACGCTGTTGCCTATTTTACCTAAAATACTGTCAGCAAGCTCCATATCGGGATCAAACACAAATGATCCGTCAACCGTTCCGAAAGCGCTTCCCGCCCAAATGATAATGGAAGAAAGCAGAATGATCGTTCCTGCCTTTTTGATAAATGACCAGCCTCTTTCCCACATAGAGTGCAAAAGATTTTTAAGTGTAGGCATATGATAAGCGGGCAACTCCATTACAAACGGTGATACGTCGCCTGCAAAAAGCTTCGTTTTCTTCAAAATTATGCCGGATAAAATAACGGACACGATTCCTGCAAAATATGCACTTGGTGCAACCCACCACGCATTATCGAAAAGAGATGCGGAGATAAGCGCAATAACGGGAAGCTTTGCGCCGCACGGGATAAATGACGTCGTTATGACCGTCATTCGTCTGTCACGCTGATTTTCTATCGTTCGGCTTGCCATAATACCGGGAACACTGCATCCCGTTCCGACGAGCATCGGAATGAAAGATTTTCCCGAAAGTCCGAATTTTCTGAATATACGGTCAAGCACGAAGGCAATACGTGACATATATCCGCACGCTTCAAGAAACGCAAGAAATAAAAACAGTACAAACATCTGCGGAACAAAGCCGAGAACAGCGCCGACACCGCCGATAACGCCGTCAATAACAAGCCCCTTGAGCCATTCCGCACAGCCCACATACGAAAGAAAATTGTCTGCAAGCACAGGAATACCCGGAACTGTTTTTCCGAAAAAGCTCCAGCTTTCGCCGAAAAGCGCATCGTTCGTCCAATCCGTAACAAACGTACCTACTGTTGTTACGGATATGTAATACACAAGGAAAATAACAACGGCAAAAATGGGAAGCGCCGCAAATCTGTTCGTAAGAACCTTGTCTATTTTATCAGAAGTTGAAAGCTTATATTTATCTTTCTTCTTATAAGATTTTTTCAGAAGCGTTTCAATATACGTATATCTGTCATTTATGATAATGCTCTCGGCATCGTCATCAAGCTCTTTTTCAGCCGCAACGATATCATCTTCTATATGTCTGAGGATTTCAGGGGAAATGTTAAGATCAGCAATTGCCTTTTCATCACGCTCAAATATTTTAACGGCATACCACCTCTGACGTTCTGACGGATCATCGTGAAGCACAGCCTCCTCAATGTGCGCCAGCGCATGCTCAACAGGGCCCGAAAACATATGCTTCGGCGGTTTTCTTTTACCGTTTGATGCCTCTATTGCCGCTTCTGCCGCTTCTTCTATTCCTTCGCCCTTCAGAGCCGATATTTCAACTATCTTGCAGTCAAGCTGCTTTGAAAGAAGCTCGATATTTATTTCGTCACCGTTTTTGCGGACAACGTCCATCATATTTATAGCAATTACGACGGGTATTCCAAGCTCAATAAGCTGTGTTGAAAGATAAAGGTTTCTTTCGATATTCGTTCCGTCAACAATATTGAGTATCGCATCGGGACGCTCATTCAAAAGATAATTTCTCGCAACCACTTCTTCAAGCGTGTACGGCGAAAGCGAATATATACCCGGCAAGTCCGTGATTATAACGTCGCTGTGCTTTTTCAGTTTTCCTTCCGTTTTTTCAACCGTTACGCCGGGCCAGTTTCCTACAAACTGATTTGAACCCGTAAGCGCATTGAAAAGCGTTGTCTTTCCGCAGTTTGGGTTGCCCGCCAAGGCAATTTTAATTGACATAATATCTCCTTTTGCCGTTCATACGGCACTATATAAATGCAGTAATATATGCAGTTGTCTATTGCTAACCGCACGCCTTAAAAACAGGGGCGATGCCCCTTTTATTCAACCTCTACCATTTCGGCATCAGCTTTTCGCAGGGATATTTCATACCCTCTTACGGTAAATTCAACGGGATCTCCGAGGGGTGCCACCTTACGCACCGTTATTTCAACGCCCTTCGTTATGCCCATATCCATTATTCTGCGTCTTATCGCTCCCTGCCCATGTACCTTCGTAACACGAACGGTTGCACCTACCTTTACATCTTTCAACGTTTTCATGTGAATTCTCCAAAGCAAGAATTAGAGTTAGCCGCGGCTAACTTGATGATATAATATCACAAAAAATTTGATTTGTCAATACTATTTTGCATTTTTTTGCTTTATTTTCAACAAAACTTATTATTTACATTTCCGCACTTGAATACAGATATATAATATGATATTATAACTAAAAAAATGAAAGAAGACAGATATGCCAAAGGTTGAACTTTTAACATACACACCCGATGCCGACAAGGTGGTAGCGGCAGCTGCAAAGCTTTGCTACGCAAAGACGGATATAGACACGCTTTTAGACAATCTCACCCCCGAAAAGACGGAGGATTTTTTGGAGCTTCTGTTTTCTTTAGGTCACCAAAGCCCCATTGAACACGCTTCTTTCACATTTGGGATCGAAGGTGTGTCGCGCGCACTGTTAGCGCAGATCACGCGCCACAGAATCGCATCGTTTTCGGTTCAGAGTCAGAGATACGTTGACAAGACGTCAT
Source organism: Eubacteriales bacterium (assembly GCA_045612465.1). Taxonomy (GTDB): domain Bacteria; phylum Bacillota; class Clostridia; order Oscillospirales; family CAG-272; genus RGIG7213. Next base: position 1,481 of record JAZKZC010000066.1, on the reverse strand, counting down.
TTGAATATATCACACCTCCCGAAATTGCTTCAATTCCCGAGGCAATGGCGGAATTCACCGCCGCGATGGAGGATGATTCAAAAAGATACGAAAATCTCAGAAGCATACTGACAAAAGCACATTACGAAAAAATGGTGTCTGAGGGTATGTCCGAGAAGGAAGCAAAGAGGGCGGCTGAGAAAAAAGCGAACGAAGATGCTCGTTTTGTTCTTCCCAATGCCTGCGACACAAGAATGATCGTAACGATGAACACGAGAAGCCTTTACAACTTCTTCACCCTGCGTTGCTGTGACAGAGCGCAGTGGGAAATAAGAGAGGTTGCGCGTCAGATGCTTATGCTTTGCAAGCAAGCCGCACCGCTTCTGTTCAAGAATGCGGGTCCCGCGTGCGTCAGAGGAAAGTGTCCCGAGGGTGCGTACTCCTGCGGAAAAGCCGCCGAAATGAAAAAAATGTATTCAAATTAATTGAATAAATGCCCGAAATAATGTAAATACTCCTTTTGAAATCTGACAAAAGGAGTATTTTTTTATGAAATTTTTAGTGGGATTTACTTGCTTTGCGCTCATCATCGGAGTTTTTTCCGCTTCCCTGCCCGTAAACGGTGAAATAGGAATTTATGAAAACGTTGCACGTTTGCACGTTATCGCAAATTCCGACAGCGAAGAAGATCAAGCCTTGAAATTGAAGGTACGTGACAGCATCCTCGACAAAATGGAAAGCTGTATGAACAGCTGTATTACCGTTGAAGACGCCAAGCAGTCACTTTTTGAAAACAAAGATGAAATACTTAACACAGCAAAAAAATGCATCACCGAATGCGGATACGATTATGACGTTACGGTAGAGCTTGGTGAAGAACAGTACCCGACCAGAGTCTACGAAAACGTAAGCTTGCCTGCAGGTGCTTATTACTCCGTCCGTGTGAAGATAGGAGAAGGCACGGGCAAAAACTGGTGGTGTGTCCTCTTTCCGCCCCTGTGCGTAAGCACGGCTATGGCTGACAGCGGCGAGGAGCTTGCCGCCGTCGGTCTTACCCCGAACGAGGTAAATATACTGACGAATTCGGAAGAACCCGAATACGAAATAAAATTCAAATTTCTTGAATTTCTCAAAAAAACGTTCGCCTGATTATTTCACTTTATAGCCTGCATCAGTTATCGCTTTTTTAAGCTTTTCATCATCACATTCCGAATGAAGATTCACAAAAACCGTACCGTTTTTATAATCAGCCTCGGCACCTTTGACCTCGGGCAGTTGTTCAAAAGCGTTCTTTACACGCGCTTCGCAATGTCCGCACATCATTCCTTTTACTTTAAATACTTTAGTCAAGCCGCAAGAACTAATGTGCCCCCTGTCAAGTAGACAGACTAAAAAACAAAAGAATTTGTTAATTGAATAAATTCTTTCATCTCCCCCTGCTGCGCAGCAGGGGGAGATTTTTCGTCACGCGGCAGTGGCGAAGAAATACTCGCACGGTGTCA
>JAZKZC010000065.1:0-29429 GCA_045612465.1 Eubacteriales bacterium | reverse complement strand
TGCACGACGGCTACGGCAGAACAAAAAGCGGTGTTTCTTCCGTTTCGGGAAATGAAATTGCATCGTATTACGACATAAGTCTGTCACGTGACGGCTACGTTGACCTCGTATTTGAGGGGCACACACACAGAAGCTACGTACTCAAAGACCCTTACGGTGTGTACCATTTACAGGACGGCGGTGACAACGAGGGCATTTCACATGTTGAGCTTGAGGTCAACTTCGCCAACTCAAACGTAAAGATGGGTACGGCTGAATTCATATCCATTGACAAATACGATTCGTTGAAAGACGATCCCATCGTTTCCGAGCTTCTTGAAAAATACAAGGACGATATTGCGCAAGGCAGTCTTTCAATAGGAAATAATAAATATAAGAGAAGCGGAGATGAGATGCGCCGTCTTGTTGCAGAGCTTTACTACACCAAAGGCGTTGAAAAATGGGGCAGCCGCTACGATATTGTCCTCGGCGGCGGTTTTGTTTCGATAAGAAGCCCCGGATATCTTGCAAAGGGCGAGATAACGTATTCGATGGTGCAGACGCTTTTCCCGTTTGACAATCAGCTTGTGCTTTGCAGTATCAAAGGCTCCGACCTTCTGAACAAATTCATAAATACGAACAACTCAAATTATTTTGTTTACTGCAAGGAAAACCTCGGACAGATAGACAAAAACGGCACATACTACGTGGTGGTCGATACCTACACATCGCAGTATGCGCCGAACAACCTCAAAGAAATTGAAATGTACAGCGAAAGCATTTTCGCCCGTGACTTAGTGGCTGACTACATCGCCGCAGGCGGTCTTTCCTGATTATTTACATCTTGGACGCATAGCGGCGGAAACACGGAGCGCAAAATCCTTATCCGCCGCTTCAAAATATGAAAGAACACGTTTGATGATATCGTGTCGGCAGAGCTTCAGCTCGACGGCAATGTTATCCGCAAGCGTGTTTTTTTCGTCCTCGGTCATACCTCTGTACCGTTCTCCCGCCTGTGTAAAATAATCGGGGGGCATAACGGGATGCGGCGCGACATCACCCTTTGCACAAACGGGCTTCGGCGTCTTTATCTGCGCTGTTTCGGGGTGATTGTTCGCAAGGCTGTTGGGGGAATAATTTATCGGACTTGGATTGAAGACATACGTCATTTCTCCGTCACGCTGGTTGTTTTCGGGCATAAATTTCGGGCGGTTTACGGGAAGCTGTGCAAAGTTCGTGCCTATTCTGTAGCGCTGTGTGTCAAGGTACGAAAAAACTCTGCCCTGAAGCATTTTATCATTTGAAAATTCGATACCCGGCACGATGTTTGCAGGGCAGAATGCCGATTGCTCAACCTCTGCAAAAAAGCTTTTCGGGTTTCGGTTCAAGGTCATCATACCGACACGCATAAGGGGAAAGTCACGCTCGCTCCACACCTTGGTGTCATCGAGGATATTGAAGCTCTGATGCGATGCCTCCTCCTCTGTCATAAGCTGAACGCAAAGCTCATATTTCGGGTAGTCGCCCCTTTCTATCGCCTCGTAAAGCAGGCGCACCGCAATATCGGGGTCTGCACCTGCCAAATATTCAGCCTCCTGCCTTGATATGGTTTCTATTCCCTGCTGTGTTTTCCAATGGTATTTCACGTATCTTCTTTCGCCCCTTGCATTTACCCAAACAAAGGTATTTACACCGAAGCCGTCAACGTGTCGGTAATCCTTTATCGTTCCTCTGTCCGAATACAGCCACGTTATCATATGCGTGGCTTCGGGGGAAAGCGATACGAAATCCCAGAAGCGCTCGCTGTCACGCAGGTTTGTATCGGGCGACGGCTTCAGCGAATGTATAACATCGGGGAATTTTATCGCATCGCTTATGAAGAAAACGGGAATGTCGTTTCCGACAAGGTCATATATCCCGTGGTCGGTGTAAAACTTCACGGCAAAGCCGCGAGGATCACGCACGGTATCGGCAGAGCCTCTGCCACCGATGACCGTCGAAAAACGCACAAAAACATCCGTCTGCTTACAGGGCGACTGCAAAAAGTCGGCGCTCGTGTACTTGCTCATACTCTGATACACCTTGAACACACCGTATGCCCCTGCGCCCTTGGCGTGCACGACACGCTCGGGTATACGCTCACGGTCAAAATGAGCCATTTTATCTATAAATCTTACATCCTCTAAAACAGCGGGCCCGTTTTCGCCCACAGTTAAAGTATTCGTATCATTCGTTATCGGTCTGCCCAGCGAATCTGTCATATATCCGGGCATATTTGAATTATGCTTACAGTTATCCATATAAAGCCTCCTTTACGGTAAGTATATGCAGCTTTCGATTTTTCGACACGGAATGAACAATAAAATCGCATCAAAGGTCTTGTAATTTTCGTTTGTATGTGTTATAATAAAGTAGATAATTATGTGTAAAAACGAAAAAATCACTTTCGTTAATGTATTATTTACATTTTTTACGATTAAATGCTCGCTTTTTTTATTGACAAACGATAAAAAATGTTGTAAACTGTATTTACTTACACAAGATATACGCCCACCGGCGGAGGCGGTATCAAAAATACTATACGCCGGAGATAGGATAAATGATGGATAAGGCAAAGGTTTCAGAACTTGAGAAGATCGCAAACGGCATCCGCCGTGACATCGTAACTCAGGTATATTCCGCAAACTCGGGACATCCGGGCGGTTCACTTTCCATTGCGGATGTTTTGACGTATTTGTATTTTGAAAAAATGAACGTTAAGGCTGACGATCCCAAGTGGGAAGACCGTGACAGACTGGTTCTTTCCAAGGGCCACGCTTCCCCCGCAATTTATGCAACACTTGCGGCAAAGGGATTTTTCCCCAAGGAGGAGCTTGTTAAGTTCCGTAACATAGAAAGCTTCTTGCAGGGACACCCCGATATGAAGCATACTCCCGGTGTCGATATGTCAACAGGCTCTCTCGGCCTCGGCATTTCCGCCGCTTGCGGTATGGCGCTCGGTGGCAAAACACAGAAGAAGGACTTCCGTGTATATTCAATTCTCGGTGACGGTGAAATTGCCGAAGGTCAGGTTTGGGAAGCGGCTATGTTCGCAGCTCACTACAAGCTTGACAATCTCTGCATCTTCATCGATAACAACGGTCTTCAGATAGACGGCGAGATAACAAAGGTTATGAACTCAACTCCCATTGACAAGAAGTTCGAGGCATTCGGCTGGAACGTGCAGACGATAGACGGTCACGACTTCAATGCCATCGAAGCGGCTGTAAATGCGGCAGAAGCATTCAAGGGCGCACCCTCTGTTATCATTATGAAGACGACAAAGGGTAAGGGCGTTTCCTATATGGAAGGCAAAGCAAGCTGGCACGGTGCCGCACCCAATAAAGAGCAGTATGAGCAGGCGATGAACGACCTTGCTATGGCTGACTGAGAAAGGGAGGTCTTTTGAAATGGCAGATAAGATAGCAACAAGAGAAGCATACGGCGCAGCGCTTGCTGAATTCGGTGCTAAATACGATAATCTGGTCGTGCTTGATGCCGACCTTGCGGGCGCAACAAAAACAGGCGTGTTCGCAAAAGCATTCCCCGAAAGATTTTTTGACTGCGGTATCGCGGAAGGCGATATGGTAACGGTTGCGGCGGGACTTTCCACAACAGGTCTTGTTCCCTTCGCTTCATCGTTTGCAATGTTCTTAGCAGGCAGAGCGTTTGAACAGATAAGAAACTCCGTGGGTTATCCCCACCTCAACGTAAAGCTCGGCGCAACACACGGCGGTATTACTGTCGGCGAAGACGGCGCAACACACCAGTGTCTTGAAGACTTCGCACTTATGCGTACAATCCCCGGTATGACCGTGATCTGCCCCTGCGACGCTGTTGAAACAAGAGCGGCAGTCGAAGCGGCAATCAAGTATAACGGCCCTGTTTACCTCCGTTTCGGACGTGCGGCAACACCTGTTTTGTTCGACAAGGAAACGTATGAATTCACTTGGGGCAAGGGTGTCGTTATGGCTGACGGCGACGATGCGGCTATCATTGCTTGCGGTACGATGGTTGACATCGCACTTTCCGCACGTGAGCTTCTGAAGGCTGACGGCATCAACGCAAGAGTTATCAATATGCACACTATCAAGCCCATTGACAAGGAGCTTGTTCTCAAAGCGGCGGCTGAAACAGGCGCTATCGTCACAGCTGAGGAGCACAACATCATCGGCGGTCTCGGTGAGGCTGTTGCGGGTGTCGTTGCAGAAACAAACCCCGTTCCCGTTCTCCGTGTAGGTACGGAAGACACATTCGGCAGAAGCGGTAAGGTTCCGCCTCTGATGGAAATGTACGGTCTTACAGCAGAAAACATTGCCGCAAAGGTAAAGAGGGCAATTTCTCTGAAGAAATGATGAATTTCAAATATTTAAGCAGATTTTCGCTTAAAGTTATCGCATTGCTCGCAATGGTCGTTGACCATTGCGGGCTTGTCTTATATTATTGGGCATATAAATTCCACGGTTATCCCGAGGCAGTTTATACAGCTATGCGGTGCTTTGGGCGCATCTCGTTCCCGATATACTGCTTTTTGCTTGCCGAGGGATTTGTGCATACAAAAAGCGTGAAAAAATATGCCTTAAAGGTTCTTGCCTTTGCGTTTATATCGGAAATACCGTTTGACTATATGCTGAAATACAAGATGTTCACGCTTGAATGTCAGAACGTAATGTTCACGCTGTTTTTAGGCATTTGCGCTATGTATTTTGCAAAAACGGTAAAGGACGGTAAATATATTTTTTTACCGCTTACAGCCGTTCCGTTTCTGCTTGCGCACTTTGGAAATACCGATTACGGTGCGTGGGGCGTCAGCATCATACTGCTTTTCTATTTACTCCGCGAACTGCCTGTTTACAAAGAGGTATTCACAGCGGCGGCTCTGTTTTTAAAGCACACGGCGGCGACATTTGCGGTAATTCCCATAATGATGTATAACGGTCAGCGCGGAAAATTAAGGCTTAAATATTTTTTCTATACCTTTTACCCTGTTCATATTATCATTTTGTGTATTATAAGATATTTCGTTTTCGGATTTTAACATATTTTATAAGTGACGATAAAAAGCGCCCTGCCCGTCCCCCCTCGGCAGGCACAGCCTGCCGCCCACGGGCAAAGGGCGCACACCGCAAGCGGTGTGTAAATATATTGAATAAAATAAAACACATATACCGCACGGTGGCAGTATATGTGTTTTTGTTTATCTGTGTGTCCTTTTCGGTTTTTGCGTTTGCTTTTTAAACGGCTTTGCAGGGCCTTTTTTTGTTTGTGGCTTTGTGTTTTTACCCTGTGCTTTGGGCGCTTGGCTCATCGGGCGCACAAGGCAGTCGGGCGAAAATCCGATAAGGTCCTCACGGTGGCACTTTTTGAGCGCATCTATAACCGTTTTTCTGTTTTCGGGGCGGTTATACTGCAAAAGCGCACGCTGTAATTTCTTTTCTTCGTACGTACGGGGAACGTAAACGCTCTTGCCGTTAAGCGGATTTATGCCCGTATAGAACATAGTAGTTGAAACCGTACCGGGGGTGGGATAGAAGTCCTGCACCTGCTCGGGCGCATAGCCGCTTTTTTTCAGATACACGGCAAGCTCAACAGCGTCGGCAAGCGTACTGCCGGGGTGGCTTGACATAAGATACGGAACGAGATACTGCTCCTTACCGTATTCACGGCACAGATCGAAATATTTTTTCTTGAATTTTTCGTATACGGAAATATTCGGCTTGCCCATACAGTTAAGCACGTTTGATGAGCAATGCTCGGGTGCGACTTTAAGCTGACCGCTTACGTGGTCACGCACGAGCCTGCGGAAAAACGCATCGTTTTCGTCAAGCATAAGATAATCAAACCGTATTCCCGATCGGATAAACACCTTTTTGACACCCGGAAGCTTCTTTATTTCATCAAGGAGCTTTACATACTCCGTATGGCTTACCTTGAGGTTTTTGCACGGTGTCGGCGCAAGACACTTTCTTCTCGGACAGATTCCGCTTGTTTTCTGCTTATCGCACGAGCTGTAACGGAAGTTTGCCGTCGGCCCTCCGACGTCGTGTATATACCCCTTGAAATTGGGCATTTTCGTTATAAGCTCGGCCTCTCTTACAACCGACTGAATACTGCGTGACACAACGCTCCGCCCCTGATGGAACGCAAGCGCACAGAAGTTACAACCGCCGAAGCACCCTCTTGTGTGGGTAACGGAAAGAGAAACTTCTTCAATAGCGGGTACACCGCCGTCCTTTTCATACGACGGGTGGTATGTACGCATATACGGAAGCGCATAGACACGGTCAAGCTCCTCACGTGTCAAAGGCATCATCGGGGGATTTACAACGAGCATTTTGCCGTCGTAATATTCCGTGACGGCTTTGCCGTTTATGTGGTCGCATTCGGAATACTGTTCACCGAATGCCTTTGCGTAAAGCGACTTGTCGTTTTTCAGATTTTCGTATTCATAGCCTTTTACGTAGTCAAAATGTATCTTGTCATCATACGTTGTAAGGTACGCTGTACCTCTTACGTCGTGTATCTTTTTTATCGGCACGCCGTCATTAAGCAGTTTTGCAAGGCGCAAAAGGATATTTTCACCCATTCCGTAGGTGAGAATGTCCGCACGGCTGTCAACAAGGATACTGCGGCGCACCTTGTCGTCCCAATAGTCGTAATGCGCAAAGCGTCGGAGTGATGCTTCAAGTCCGCCGATTATTATCGGCACGTCGCCGTACGCTTCCCTTATTCGGTTACAGTAGACGATAACCGCCCTGTCGGGACGTTTACCGCCGACACCGCCGGGTGAATAATAATCGTCGGTTCTTTTTTTCTTTGCCGCCGTGTAGTGCGCAACCATCGAGTCGATATTTCCCGCACTCACAAGAAAGCCGAGTCGTGGCCGTCCGTATTCCTTGAACGCTTCACAGCTTTTATAATCGGGCTGCGGAAGCATAGCAACCGTAAAGCCCGCACTTTCAAGCACACGTGAAATTATTGCCGCACCGAATGAAGGGTGGTCAACGTACGCATCTCCGCACACGTATACAAAATCGGGTGTACCCCAGCCGAGGGCATCCGCCTCTGCGCGGTTTATAGGTAAAAATCCTTTGTTTTTTTCTTTACTCATTTTGTTTTTCCTTGTATGTTATGCCTTTTGAGGTTTAAAATTTCCTTTTCAATATTTAGATAATACCACACGTTTTAAAGGTATAATCAACATCGTGTCTTTACTTAAATAATTGGTGAACAAACACCAAAAGTCAATATAAAAATTTCATAAAAATACGCCGTTATATTCGTACAAATTGACGGAAACTTTTTCGCTTTTTTCACTTGACTTTTGTATTTAGGTGATATATAATTGTAGTCACTTACACACAATATATGGTTGTGTGTAACGCAAATAAACAAAATATTGAATGAAAATACACTTTATCCGCTTACTGTCTATATGTATGAAAAAGTGCGTTTTTTCTTATTATATACTAATTTTGTGCATATTTCAAGTAGTCGGTAAAAGAAAGGAAAATTTAAATGATAACAATGATAAGAAAAAGGGACGGACGTGAAGTTCCGTTCAATATCGAGAAGATAGCAAATGCAATTTACAAGGCGGCTGAAGTCCTCGGCGGTCAGGATTATTACACCGCAATGAAGCTCGCCTGCGAGGTTGCCGAAAGATTGGAAGAAGAATCAAAAGCACTCGGCATTATGCCGACCGTTGAACGTATTCAGGATATGGTCGAAACGGTACTTATCGACAACGGCCACGCAAGAACGGCAAAGGAATTTATTCTTTACCGTGCCGAAAGAACAAGACTTCGTGAAATGAACACGAAGCTGATGAAGACTTACGAAAATCTTACGTTCAAGGCATCGAGCGAGGTTGACGGTATGCGTGAAAACGCAAACATCAACGCTGACACGGCAATGGGTACGATGCTCAAATACGGTTCGGAGGGCGCTAAGCAGTTTTACGAAATGTTCGTGCTTGACCCGAAGCACTCCGCAGCTCACCGTGAGGGCGATATACATATACACGACCTTGACTTCTTCACGCTGACGACAACTTGCTGTCAGATAGACATTGAAAAGCTGTTCAAAAACGGATTTTCAACGGGTCACGGCTACCTCAGAGAGCCTAACGACATCGCATCGTATGCCGCTCTTACCTGTATTGCAATTCAGGCAAACCAGAACGACCAGCACGGCGGTCAGAGCATACCCAACTTTGACTACGCAATGGCAAACGGTGTAAAGAAGACATACAAGAAGCTTTACCAAAGAAATCTTAAAAAGGCAATAGAGCTTCTCGGAAACGAGGAAAACGCAGCCGACGTTACAAAGGCTGTACTTGAAGAAATAGAAAAGACAACGGGCAAGTGCCCTGCCCTCGGCGATGACCCCATATACGCATCGGCTGAAGAAAAGGCATTGGCTGAAAAGTACGGTGAGGAAACAGCCAAGAGAATGGCCGCTTTTGCAAAGCGTGAAACGCTCCCCGAAATTGAAAAAGCAACGTATCAGGCGATGGAAGCACTCGTTCACAACCTCAACACGATGAACTCACGCGCAGGCGCACAGGTTCCTTTCAGCTCCATCAACTACGGTACGGACACGTCGGCAGAAGGCAGACTTGTCGTTAAAAACCTGCTTCTGGCAACAGATGCGGGCCTCGGCAACGGCGAAACACCTATATTCCCCATTCAGATATTCAAGGTAAAAGAAGGCAAGAACTACGAGCCGGGCGATCCCAACTATGACCTTTTCAAGCTTGCTTGCAAGGTATCGGCAAAGCGTCTGTTCCCCAACTTCTCATTCCTTGATGCGCCGTTCAACCTCCAGTATTACAAGGAAGGCGACAAGAGCACGGAAATCGCTTACATGGGTTGCCGTACGAGAGTTATCGCAAACTACTACGACAAGACGAGAGAAACCGTTTCGGGCAGAGGAAACCTCAGCTTCTCCTCCATCAACCTGCCGAGGATCGCAATCAATGCGCACGGCAACATAGACACGTTCTTTGACGAGCTTGACAGAAAAATAAACCTCGTCGTTGACCAGCTTCTTGACAGATTCAAGATACAGAGCCAGAAGAAGGTATACAACTATCCTTTCCTTATGGGTCAGGGTGTATGGCTTGACTCCGAAAAGCTCGGTCCGACGGATACTGTCGGCGAGATCCTGAAGCACGGTACGCTCACTATCGGCTTTATAGGTCTTGCAGAAGCGCTCAAAGCGCTTATCGGCAAGCACCACGGAGAAAGCCGTGATGCGCAGAACCTCGGTCTTGAGATCATCGGATTTATGAGAAAGAGAGCCGACGAGGCAACGAAAAAATACGGTCTTAACTTCTCTCTTATCGGTACGCCCGCCGAAGGTCTTTCGGGCAGATTTGTCAGAATCGACAAAGCAAAATACGGTGTTATCCCCGGTGTTACGGACAAGGATTATTATACAAACTCCTTCCACGTTCCCGTTTACCACGGAATTTCAGCATTTGAAAAGATAAAGCTTGAAGCACCCTACCACACGCTTACAAACGGCGGACACATCACGTATGTTGAGCTTGACGGAAACCCGCTTGACAACCTTGACGCATTTGAAGCGGTAGTACGCTGTATGAAAGAAAGCGGTGTCGGCTACGGTTCTATCAACCATCCCGTTGACAGAGATCCCGTCTGCGGTTACACGGGCATTATCGAAAACGAATGTCCGCAGTGCGGAAGACGTGAAGACGACGGCGGTCCTAAATTCGAAAGAATAAGAAGAATTACAGGATACCTCGTAGGTACGCTTGACAGATTCAACGATGCAAAGCGCAGTGAGGTAAACGACAGAGTCAAGCACGGAATTTCCGAAAAGGTAACGGAGCTTTGATATGAACGTCACCCTTATCGGTATGCCGGGTGCAGGCAAAAGCACCGTCGGCGTACTGCTTGCAAAATCAATGCTTATGGACTTTGTCGATACAGACTTACTGATACAGCGTAAATACGGTATGAGTCTGTGCGATTTCATAGAAAAATACGGCGAAGAAGAATTCAAGAAAGCCGAAAACGACGTCATAGCCTCGCTGGACTGTGAAAACACGGTCATTGCCACGGGCGGAAGCGCAGTTTACGGTGATGAGGGAATGAAGCACCTTTCCGATATTTCATCGATCGTATATCTGAAAGTACCCGTCGAAAGCCTTGAAAAACGGCTGTCAAACATCAAGACACGAGGTGTCGTGATGAAAAAGGGAGAAAGCGTCGAGGAGCTTTTCGAAAGACGCTCCCCTCTTTACAACAGATATGCGGAAATAACCGTTGACTGTTCTTTGCTGAAAGCCGAAGAATGTGTAGACGCAATAATCGAAAAACTGAACGGATAATAAAAATCGGGGCAGCTGTAAGCTGTCCCGTATTTTTTGTGTCGGCATCATATTCAACAAAATGAATAGCTCCGTCCGCGCCCCACAGTCGGCTCGGAGTTCTGTAACGCCTTCCGACCGCCTGCGGACATAGGTGCGCATATTTCCTTCGGAAAATAAATGAACAAAACGCCCGACCTCCTTATATGGAAGCCGGGCATCAATGAATTATTTTTTGTAGGTAATAATGGTTGAGGAATACTGCTTGGGAAGCTCGATTTTAAGCTCTGCACCGCCAACAAACGATGCGCCCGTGTCAAGACTTGTGAACGTATACTGTCCGTTAAGCTCCTTCAGAGTTATTTCAGCCGTACTGCACGGTGAATTTTCCCTGCGGAATGCCATTACCATTCCCTCGTCGGCATCCTTGTCGTGATACTGCCAGATCACCCAAGAGGTCGTATCAAGCTTATCCGAGCCAAAATTATGGAAGTGGCAGGTGAAATAGTTACGTATCTTTCTGTACTCCTTAACGGTTTCGGCAAGCCATTTAATCTCCTCATCCGTCATTGAATGGAATATCGTTGCATACGAACCGATGCCCCACGTTGCGGAATACGTGCTTCTTGCCGCATACGTGTCCATTTTTCTCTTTGTTGAACATCCCGTCATCGGGAACAGGCGTGATGCGTTTGTATTGTGTACGTTCGTAACGTCGGGATTCGGGTTGAATATACACTGATAGTCGGTTTTGTAAAGCATAAGCGAGCGCTTGAGCGTTTCAATATCTATTCTTCTTCCGCCCGAAGCGCAGTTATCGATAATAAGGTCGGGGAATTCGGCAATAAGCTTATCCCAAAGCTCATACATACCTAAAATGTGGTATATTTCCGTGATACCGTGTCTGCCCTCTTCATCTGCCTTTTTCCAGAAAATGTCGGGTGTGCAGTTGAAATCCTGTCTGTAACAGCGGATATGGAGCGTTTTTATGTGATTTTTAAGTATTTCGTAATAGTAATCTCTTACTTCCTTTTTGGAAAAGTCCGCAAGCAGATATACGTCCCCCGCATCGATGAACCATTCGGGGTGTTCTTTTGCAATGGGCGCAACCTTTGCCGCCTTTTCCGTGTCGAACCACAGCATAAAGCCTGCGCCGCTTTTTTCAGCCTCGGCAACGACGTCAAGGAAGCCGTCGGGGTGAGCGTCGGGCTTTACTTCCCAGTCGCCTACCTCGTCAGCCCAGATGCTGTCGAAGTTGCAGTCGCTCTTTGCTTTTTTGCCGTTCCACGCGGCATCTATCCAATATTCATCAAACTCAACACCGTTTTCACGGAAGCGCTTGATGCGGTTTATCATCTCATCGCTGGGAAGGCTTCCCCAGAAAAGATTTGCCAAAAGTCCGTGGCGCTGCTTTACAAGCGCTTTGGGGGTGTATTCCGCCCACATAAGGTCACGGAATTTATTGTAGCGGTCATCATTTTCGTCATACTGCATAACGAGGATCGACGCGCCTCTTACACGCTCGCCCGGCTTCAGATAAAATTCGGCATAGCGAAGACCTGCCTTGAAGTGTATGCCCTCATTTTCGCGCTGAAGCGATGCCGTCCAGCTTCCCGTCCAGCCGATAGCCACGATATAACCTCGTCCCTTGCAGGCAACCTCGAAAAACGGCATTATCTCGTCGGAGCATCTGCCTTCGCCGTTTTCAAACGTGTATGTAACCTTATTATCGTAGAAATACTTTGTGTGATATGAAAATTCCTCAGCGGAACGGTCATCGTCATACGAATACGATTCACCCTCAACGAGCCCCTGCGTCCAGATGACCTTGGGAGCTTCCGAGGTGTAGCGGTTGCCCATAAATTCGTGAACGTATTCGGGAAGCGGAAGCACCGTGTCAATATCTCTTATTTCGGAGAGTATTCCGCTGTTTTGCTCCGCTGTGTTTTCGTACCACACAACCCATTCAACAGCGTCAAACTTCTCGTGTTTTTTGATTTCGAGCGTCGTTTTTATTGCACCTTTTCCGTCGTACGGCTTGCCGTCGTAAAGAAAAGAAAACTGCGGATTTATCATAATTTCGTCCCTTTCATTTTGCATATTATGCATTATCTTTCACAGTATATCACAAGGAAAATTGTTTGTCAACACGAAAGGAAGATAAAAAGCCGTTCAAAAAAAATTATCACGTATATATAGAAATGTAATTTTTATTATGATATAATGTGGTTTACGAACACTTTTGGAGGTCAACGTGAAAAAATTATTACGCAGTTTTGTGTGCACATCACTTGTCGCACTTATGATATTTGCACTTGCATCCTGCTCCCTTTTCGGAAGCGATGCGCTTACGATCGGCTCAACTTCGATGAGCGAGGAGATATACGCTTACTATATGTCCTGCTACCGTCCTTATTGGATATATACGTTCGGGGAGGATGACACGGAGGAATTCTGGTCATCGTCGTCAAACGGCGTGACGGTTGCGGAATATCTACAGGACGTTTCCCTGACGGCTATCAAAACGAAGCTCGTTGCGGAATATCTGTTTGAAGAAAACCGCCTTACTCTGACCGATGCAAAGAAAAACGAGATACAGTCAATGCTGGACGGTCTTTTGCTCGGCATCGGAGGCGAGGAGGAGTTCAACAAGGACGAGCTTATGCAACAGCTCGGTCTTACGATTGACGATATGTATAACATCTTTCTGACGGATGCCAAGGCGCAGGCTGTTCAGGACTATTTTTACGGTGAGTCGGGCAAGGAGGTCGTAAACGCATCCGACCGCGAGGCTTACTATAACGAAAATTACTACCGCTACAAGCAGGTATACATAATGGACGTTGACTTCGTGTACGACGAAAACGGAAACATAAAATTCGACAGTAACGGCTACGCCGTTACCGAGGAGCTTACCGATGAGCGCTGGGAGGAAAAATTCACACACGCTCAGTCGCTTTTGGAGCGCGCCGAAAACGGCGAGGATTTCGACACGCTTATCGTTGAAAACACCGAGGAGCTGTCGTACGACAAGTACCCCTACGGCCACTATTTCAACAAGCTGACAACGAACTCCGACAACTATTTTTCCGACATTTCCGACACGGTTGCGGATATGGAGATAAACGAGGTAAGACTCATAAAATCAAACTACGGTCTTCATCTTATACAGAAGCTCGCGCTTGACAAGGGCGGATACAGCCACACGGAAAACGCGGACGACTTCAAGGATTTCGACGAGCTTGTAGAAGAAGACAAATTCAAGAAAAAGCTTATGAGTTACTTTGACAAAATCGAGATCGATGAAGAAATCATCGCAAAATACCCGATAAACGAAGTTATTTACAGCGAATCGTGGACGTACGTATTTTAAGGGGGAAAGATGAAAAAGATACTGTCAATATTCATCGTGTCATCGCTTTTACTGTCGCTTTTGTGCGCTTGCGGTAAAAACGAGCCTTACGTAGTATCGTGCGGTGAGTACGGCATAACGCAAAAGCAGTACGATTACTGGCTCGCTTACTATAAAACGAAATTTTTAAACACGTTCTTGCAGGGCGGTGCGGTGACGGAAGCTGACTATAACGAAAGTTTCTGGGACACCGAGGTGTCCGGCGAATCTCTGTATTCGCTTACAAAAGAGCAGGCAGAGGACTATATTTCCGACATAGTGGTATGTCTTGCGCTTTACGATGAATACAAGCTCGGCGAAATTGAGGGCGCAAAGGAGCAGATAGAGCTTTCCGTTGACAGCTTTATCGAGGACGATATATCCGCCGCAGGCTCGCGCAGTAAGCTCAATTCCCACCTTGCAAAATACAATCTTAACATAAACCAGCTCCGCGACATATACGAAATTGAAATCAAAAGAACTATGGTAGAGGATTACCTTTTCGGGGAGCTCGGCACGGACAAGGTCACCGAGGAGGAGCGAAGCACATACTACACGGATAATTACGTCCGTGTAAAGCACGTACTCGTGAATACAAGTGACAAATACGTGCTTGACGAGGACGGAGAACGTATTGTTGACACCTCAACGGGTTATTATAAAACGGAGAAGCTGACGAGCGAGGAAATTGCCGAAAAAACCACACTTGCAGCCGACATTCTCGCCAAGGCTCAAAACGGTGATGATTTTGAAAAGCTCATCGAAGAATACGGCGAAGACGAGGGAATGGATTATTACACAGACGGATATTTCCTCACAAAAACCTCACCCTACGAAGAAAACTTTTTAAACGCATCACTTGAAATGGCTGAAGGCGAAATAAGAAGCGTGACAAGCAGTTACGGCATACACATAATGAAGAAATATCCGCTTGAGCCCGACGGCTACAAAAAGGAAGTAAACGTAAACTTTTTCTCCGACATTGACACCGGTATACTTGCCGTGAAAAAGGACAAAAAGTACTCCGAAAAGACCGTCGCGGTAAGCGCCGTATGCACAGCCGACGATTTCAAGGCTTATGCGATAATGGACGATTCCCTGCTTTGATTATCTGCGCGAACGTCCTATAAGCCCAAGCCCTACGACGAGGGCAAACAAAAGTACGCCTATCACCGTGACAGTCAATATCACAGGCACCGAATACGACGGGGTATTTTGAACCGCACGCGCCGATTCTATACCGTTTTGAAGAACCTCTGTGTTCTCGGTAAACGGAGGCGCCATATCGTTATAGCGGTTGACAGCGCTTCCCGCGTAAACGCTGCTGCAAAGAAACAGCACGGTGAAAACGGGTAAAAGTAATTTATATAATTTTTTGAAAACAGTCATAAAATATCTTTGAAGGATAAAACAAGACGAAAATATTTTGTGTAAAAAGGTTTGATTTATGCAAACGAAACGATTTACGAAAAACGATTCGGGGTTTATTTGCGCCAACTGCGGGCATGAGGTTCCGCCTTTGGTATACACATCGCGCAACCATTGCCCCGTTTGTCTTTGCTCGCTTCACCTTGACGTAAACCCAGGTGACAGAGCATCAGAGTGCGGAGGAGTTATGCGCCCCGTTTCATCGGAGCCTGATTCAAAAAAAGGCTTTATAATCACACACAAATGCGATAAATGCGGTAAGATCGGACGAAACAAATCCGCTTCGGACGATGACACGGCGCTTCTTATCGCTCTCACCGTTAACCGAGATTTTTGATAAAAAACGAAGAAAATAACATTTTCTTAAAAACTTATTGACAAAATCAATCGTTAGTGGTAAAATGAAATTACGATCATAAAACGGAGTTTTTTATGGATAAAACAACAATTTTTCTTTCCACTTCCCTGAAGGGCGGCGTCGGCAAGTCCACGGTAGCCGCAAATGTTGCTTTCCAGCTTGCAAAAGCAGGGAGATCCGTGCTTTTGTGCGATCTCGATTTTGATGTCCGTTCTCTTGATCTTATCATGGGATATGAAGACACGCTTATGTTTGACATAAGCGACGTC
Organism: Eubacteriales bacterium; assembly: GCA_045612465.1. Taxonomy (GTDB): domain Bacteria; phylum Bacillota; class Clostridia; order Oscillospirales; family CAG-272; genus RGIG7213. The sequence goes on along the minus strand of JAZKZC010000065.1, from coordinate 13,626 downwards.
ATCTCGGGCAGATGCTCGTATTCCGATGCTGTCATCAAAGACAAGCGCGCGGAAAATCTTTATTTTCTCGGTGCGCCGTACAAGTTTTCAGACGATTTGACAATCGAGGAGTTTGCAAACGGAATAAAGAAGATAGCAGCAGAAAATTCCCTTGATTATATCATTCTCGACACGTCGGGAGCTGATACGTTCACGCTCAAATGTGCGCTGCAAGCATCAAACGAGGCACTCATTATCGCCTGTCACACGCCCGCGTCGTTGCGCGGTGCGGGAAAAAGCGCGGAGCTTTGCTCGGCGGCAGGGGTAAGACCGAGGCTTATCGTGAATAATTTTGATTACAGCTCGGTTGTCGGCGGAAAAAGGCTCGGAATGATAGATATGATCGATACGACAAAGGTTCCTCTGCTCGGTGTCGTACCGTACGATGAACATCTTATATACGCCCAGGAAAGAGGCATACTTGCTTCAAGTGATAATTTCATTTCGCAAAAAGCGTTTGAAAATATCGCCTCCCGCATCATTGCAGACACAACGGGACAGCGTTACACGCCGATACTGAAGGGTGTCAAGAAGATCAATCGGAGGAAAGTTCTGACAAAATAATAAGTTGTCACAGCACAGCAAAGAAAGGTATTATTTGTTATGGAAATAGCAATAATCGCTCATGACAGAAAAAAAGAGCTGATGGCACAGCTATGTATCGCATACTGCGGTATTTTGAGCAAGCACAATCTTTGTGCCACAGGCATTACAGGAAAATATATTTCCGATGCAACCGGACTTGAAATAGAAAGATTGCTTTCAGGCCAGCACGGAGGTGAACAGCAGATCGCTTCCAGAATAGCCTATAATGAAATAGACGTACTTCTTTATTTCAGAGATACGAAGCCCGAAGCAAACACGGACGAAGCGTTCGACCTGATACGTATGTGCGATCTGCACAACGTACCCGTTGCAACGAATATCGCCACCGCTGAGGTGCTTATATGTGCGCTGGAGCGAGGCGACCTTGATTGGAGAGAGATCGTAAATCCCCGTTCGCAGTACAATTTAAAAAAGAAAAAATAAGAAAATATCATCAGGAAGCCCGTTATGACACCGCACAGAGAGGTCTTGAATTGCTGAAACAAGACTCGGGAAAATAACAAAAGGGACACCGCCTGTTGTGATGCCGTAGGAAATGACGGCACGGCGCCCGCCGTTATCGGGTAAAAAGTTATAAATTCGGGTGGAACCGCGTAACAACGCCCCGAGGGAGTTTTTTCCTCGGGGCGTTTTATTTTTTTAGGAGTTCTTAATGAAAAATGCAAAAATACCGCTTATAATATGCGGTGTGATAACGCTTGCGCTTATCGCGGGGCTGCTTATCGTTCAGTTTTTATATCCGCTTCCGTCGTCACCTTCAAGAGTATACAATGAAATCAAGGTAAACTCAATAATACATTTCGACGGTATGATGAGCGACGAAACGACCGAAGACGGTGAAAAAGCGCCCATAAAAATATACGGCATCACCGTTGAGCTTGCAGATTACGAAAATCTGTCAAAGCCCGCTTACTTTTATTCATTCGAAGCTGAAGGAAAAGATGTAGTTGCGTATTTCTCAAACGGTGAAAAAAATCATTTGACAGCCGATACCGCCGAAAATGAAAAGGCTATTGAATTGTCATACGGCGAATTAGACAAATTCGAAAAGATAATAAGCAATATGCGCTTCGATGTTCCAAATGACAATGACACGGTAAAGGTTTACCTTTCAACAACATACGGATATTATCTGCGCGAATACACAAAGGCTGATTTTATGTCGTCTGTATTCGCCGATACATATATATTATACGGATCAAATTATTAAAGGAGATACATTCATGGTTAATGTAAAATTTTCAAACGGAAAGACGTTTTCAGCAGACGCTCCCGTGACGATCTACGATGCTGCAAAGGCATGCGATCTTATCGACAAAACGGTTTTCGCCGCATTGTTAAACGGTGAACCTGCAGAGCTGACGCAGACAATAAGCGGCGACTGCGAAATACAGCTTTTGACATTTGCTGACCGTGAGGGAAAACTCATTTTCCGTCACACGGCATCGCACATTCTTGCACAGGCAGTTCTTCGCCTTTTCCCCACAGCAAAGCTCGACAAGGGCCCGTCGACAGACAACGGATTTTTCTATGACATCGACTGCGACACGTCATTCTCGCCCGATATTTTAAAGCAGATCGAAGCGGAAATGAACAAAATCATCAAGGAAAACCTCAAGATCGAGCGTTCTGTTTTATCACGTGCAGATGCGCTTGAGCTTATGAAGGATCAGCCCTACAAGGTTGAAAAGATAAATTCACTTCCCGATGATGCAGTGCTTTCATTCTACCGTCAGGGTGAATTCGTTGATATGTGCACAGGCCCGCACCTTTTCTCAACGGGCGCTGTAAAAGCTGTAAAGCTCATTCAGTGTACGGGCGCATACCACGACAACGACAGATCGAAGAAGATGCTTCAGCGTATCAACGGCGTTGCATTCCCCTCAAAGCAGGAGCTTAACGATTATCTTGCCGCAGTTGAGGAAGCAAAGAAGCGTGACCACAACAAGATAGGCAGAGAGCTTGGATATTTCACAACAAGCGAATACATCGGTCAGGGTCTTCCCTGCCTTATGCCCAAGGGTACAAAGCTGTTCCAGATTCTGAACCGCTACGTTCAGGACAAGGAAGAAAATGAATACGGCTACGTTATGACAAAAACTCCCCTTATGGCTAAATCCGATCTTTATAAAATTTCAGGTCACTGGGATCACTACCGTGACGGTATGTTCGTGCTCGGCGATCCCGAGGCTGAGGGTGAAGTGCTTGCGCTCCGTCCTATGACCTGCCCGTTCCAGTATCAGGTATATCTTGCAGAAAAACACTCATACAAAGACCTTCCCATAAGATACGCGGAAACATCAACGCTGTTCCGTAACGAGGATTCGGGCGAAATGCACGGTCTTATCCGTGTGCGTCAGTTCACGATCTCCGAAGGACACCTCGTTATCCGCCCCGACCAGCTTGAAGAAGAATTCAAGAACTGCGTAAAGCTTCTTAAAGAAATTATGACAGATGTCGGTCTTATCGGCGACCTTTCATACCGTCTTTCCAAGTGGGATCCCGAAGACAAGGAAAAGTACATCGGTACTCCCGAAGAATGGGAAATGTCCGAAGGACTTATGCGTGACATTCTCAACAACATCGGTCTTGAGTTTACGGAGGCTGTCGGCGAAGCGGCATTCTACGGCCCGAAGCTCGACGTTCAGATGAAGAACGTACACGGCAAGGAAGACACGGTCGTAACAATTCAGGTCGACCTTATGCTTGCTCGTCAGTTCAATATGACATATACAGATTCTAACGGTCAGCAGCAGTATCCTTACATCATTCACAGAACATCGCTCGGATGCTATGAAAGAACTATCGCTTACTTGCTTGAAAAGTACGCAGGCGCGCTTCCGCTCTGGCTCTCTCCCGAACAGATAAGAATTCTCCCCATCGGCGACGATCAGGCAGAATACGCAGAAAACGTCAGAAAGACGCTTGCAAAAGCAGGTCTGCGCGTTAAGTGCGACGCAAGAAACGAAAAGATCGGTTACAAGATAAGAGCCGCACAGCTCGACAAAGTACCCTATATGCTCGTTATCGGCGAAAAGGAAATGACGTCCGACTCCGTTGCGGTTCGTGAAAGAGGCACAGGCGACATCGGTGTTATGAGCGTTTCCGAATTTATGGCACGCGCACTTGAAGAAAACAACAATAAGGTTATAAAATAAGTTAAGTGCGTTGACTTGTTAAAGCATCGGGATAAATCCCCTTTGGGATTTATCTCATATCGAATTGACGCACAGCGTCAATATATCGAGCTTGAACATAGTGAAAGCATATCGAGTCAACGAAGTTGACATATCGACATAGAGAAAAGTAAGAGCAAGAATAGAAGGTTTTATCCTTTTATCCTTGCTCTTTCTATCCGTTATAAGCGATTCGGATTTGCTTTTAACTGCTCATTTTAAATATGCCTCACGCACAAGCTGCGGGATAAGAAAAAACGGCAGAACATTCTGCCGTTTCTATTACGTATTCAAATTTACCGTATGGGCAAAACACCCATACAACGTTATTCTTCGATATCCGCAAGTGCCGCTTTTATGGCAATAGCACATTCAACACGCTTTTTCTCAAGGTCGCAGGCTATCTCATACGGCTCTTTGATGTCCTTGTGGAAATTGTAGTTATTCGCACAGCAACCGCCGCCGCAGAAATATCTTGCCCAACATTCCTTGCACTTTTCGTTTGTCAGTATGTTGCAATCGGCAAACTCCGATGCGATTTCACCGTTGAACGTATCGTCGAAGATATTGCCGAGCTTCATTTCCGTATGCTCAACAAACTGGTGGCACGGGTAAATATCGCCCTTCGGCGTTACCGCAACGTATTCCGAACCGCAGCCACAGCCTTTGGTACGCTTGTAAACGCAGGGGCCTGCATCAAGGTCTATCATAAAGTGGAAGAAAGTAAAGCCGCGGCCTTCCTTTTCACGCTTTATCATCTCCTCGGCAAGCTTGTCGTATTCCGCGTATATCGTGGGAAGATCCTCACGGCGGATAGAAAACTCACTTTCGTCGGGAAGCACGACGGGTTCAACGGAAATATTGGCAAATCCCTCGTCGGCAAGACAAAGCACGTCGTTCACAAAATCAAGATTACGTCTTGTATAAGTACCTCTTACGTACCAGTCCATCGTTCTGTCCTTCGTGAGCTTCTTGTAAAGCGGAAGAATAACGTCATACGTTCCACATCCGTTTGCAAGCGGACGCATATAGTCGTTCACCTCACGGCGTCCGTCGATGGATAATACGGCATTTGACATATGCTCATTGATGAAAGCGATTGATTCATCGTCAAGCAAAACACCGTTTGTCGTTATTGTAAAGCGGATATTTTTGCCGTATTCTTTTTCCTTTTCACGTCCGTAAGCAACAAGCTTTTTAACAACGTCAAAGTTCAAAAGCGGTTCACCGCCGAAAAAGTCAAGCTCAAGATTCTTGATACCCTTTGACTTTTCAAGCAGAAAATCGATAGCACGGCATCCGCACTCGTAGCTCATAAGTCCTCTTGCACGCTTGTAGTCACCGCCGTCCGCAAAGCAGTAGCGGCATCTCATATTACAGTCGTGCGAGATGTGAAGACACATTGATTTTATGGGCGACACACCGGGGGTATATTTAAGCGGCTTTGTTATGACAGGTTCTGAAAACAGCGCGCCGTCATCGCGGAGCTGACAAAGCTCCTCATAAGCTTCTTTTACATCTTCCTTTGAAAACCCGTCAAACTCCGGCAACGCATCAAATGATGCGGGCAAGCCTTCGGGAAATTTTTCAAGAATGGAATATGCAATATCGCTTAAAATATGGACAGCGCCGGATTCGCTGTCCAATGCCAATTTGTAACCGTTCTGGCAAAAAATATGTACCATTATTTGCTTTCTGTCTTGCTCTTATTTTCGCACTTCTGGTTAGCAACCGTGCAGGAAGTCTTGCAAGCGGACTGGCAGGAAGCCTGGCATTCTCCGCAGCCTGCACCTGATGCGTTCTTTGCGTATGTTGTCTTGTTAAGTGTTTTTACGTTTTTCATTTTGGTATATCCTTTCGATTTCATTTATTGTAACCGCCGTTGTATTTGGCGGTCTTTTTTCTTTTTATTCCCGTCGGCGGCGCATTTTTCGGAGCTTTGCCCGTACAGCCGACAAGCGAGGTGAGAACCGACACAAAAATCCCCGTCATGGGCATCAAAATGTCAACTCCGTCACCGAATCCGCATACAATAGCCGACAGCAATATCTCCGTAAGACAGTACATCGAGCCCGAAACAAGTCCGCACAAAAGCCCCTCTTTCCCCGTCTTTTTACCGCAGAGAAATCCGCACACGGCGGCACCTGCAAAAAACACGCATCTGCCGAGGAACGCAAGTGCCCTCGGATGCTCCGCCATCATGGCAAATCCGGTACACAGCACCGTCAAAACGGCGCACAAAGCGTACGAAGCACCGAGAGAAACAAGCCCGTTTCTGAATATCTTACCTACTGTCACACCGTCTTTGCGGTCATTACCGTTCATTTTTACCCTCCGAACATTTTTGTTTCAATATATTCGGAGTACGGTGTTTTTATGATTATTTTTCGGACGCTTTTACGTCAACGCACTTGATAGAACCCTTGAGAATACGAATTCTCGTTCTGTCACGTGAGGACTCGATAAGTACCGTTTCGTCCTTTATGCTGACGATTTCGCCGATAATACCGCCGATAGTCGTTATTTCATCACCCACAGAAAGCTCGTCGAGCATTTTGGAAACTTCCTTTTCCTGCTTTTTCTGCGGTCTGATAACAAAGAAATAGAAAACAACGATCATAACAACGATGAGGACTATCGAAAAAAGTCCCGATCCCCCCGTTGGCGTTGCTGCTGTGAGAAAATTGTTAAGCATTGATATACAACTCCGTTTTAATATTTAAATAGCCTTTTTATTATACAATATAATCCCCAGCTTTGCAATATATTGATATGAAAAATAATGAATAAAATGTAAATTTATCATTTGCCGTATTCGGTTGACAAATAAACGCTTATGGGGTATAATTACAAAAAAGAAATTCGGAGGCTGTCATGAAAACGCTTGTCGGTATAGACAGAATAAAAGAAGAAAATATATATAAGTTCCTGCGCTCGGGCAGGATAGGACTCATTTCCGCCGTGTCGGGCATTTCATCTGATTACCGTTTCACGGTAGATATAATGAAAGAATCGTTCAACGTCACGGCGCTTTTTGCGCCCGAGCACGGTGTATGGGGTGCGCTCGGCCCCGGCGAAAAGGTTGACGGCGGCGTTGACAAATACACGGGAATCCCGATGCACAGTCTTTACAAGGACTTGCTTGAAACTCCCGGAAAGGAAGCTGAGGGGGCAGATGCCTCGGGCGCTATCGGAGATGTTGACATCATCGTTTTCGATATGCAGGACGTCGGCTCGCGTTATTTTACATACGCTTCAACGCTGTTTTGCGCCATGAAAACGTGCGCAAAGCTTAACAAACCGCTTGTTTTGCTTGACAGACCGAACCCGATAAGCGGAAAGGTTGCGGGAAACTGCCTTGATATGAAATATTCGTCGTATATCGGTATGACGTCTGTGCCGATACGCCACGGAATGACGCTCGGCGAGTTGGCGAAATTTTATAACGGCGAGTACAACCTCGGCTGTGAGCTTCACGTAGTTGAAATGAAAAACTGGAAGCGTGATATGTATTTTGAGGACACGGGGATTCCTTTCATCAAACCGAGTCCGAATTTACCCACAATGGATTCGATAGTTGCCTATAACGGAACTTGTATGCTTTCGGGAACAAATGCATCGGAGGGACGAGGCACAACGTCGCCGTTCACAATGGTCGGCGCACCGTACGTTGACCCGATAAAGTTCACCGACGAGCTTAACTGTCTCGGTCTTAAAGGTGTTAAGTTCTCCCCTGCTCTATTCATTCCCAAGTTTTCAAAATACCCCGATGAGCTTGTGTGCGGCGCAAATCTCCACATTTACGACCGTAACACGTTTGATCCGATCCGTCTCGGTGTTTCGCTTATACGCACGCTTCAGAAAATGTACCCCGACGACTTCGCGTTCAGACAGCCTGCAAAGGAAGGCGCACACTATCACATCGACCTGTCAACGGGTAACACTGACGTCCGTGACGGCATTTTGTCGGTAGATGAAATCATGGACAAATGGACAGCGCAGGCTGAGAAGTTTGAAAAGGACAACGCAAAATATTTGCTTTACTGATATGAAATGTATTATATTTGACCTTGACGGCACGCTCACCTGCTCCGGTGAGGGGATAATGAAAAGCGCCGTCGCCACCTATGAGCATTTCGGATTGACACCGCCGACGGAAAAAGAGCTTCTGACGTTTGTCGGCCCGCCCTTGCGTGACAGCTTTTTGAATCACGGCATAGACAACGGGCATATCGACGAGGCAATAAGAGTTTACAGAGGCAGGTACAACACCGTCGGAAAATTCGAAAATTTCGTCTACGACGGCATTGAAACGCTTTTAAAAAAGCTCAAAAACGACAAACACCGTCTTTTCGTTGCAACGGCAAAGCCCGAGGAGGTGTCGGTTGAAATTCTTGAGTATTTCGGGCTTTTGCAGTATTTTGAAAAGGTGTGCGGTGCTTCGCCCAAGCGCATCGAAAAAGCCGATATAATCAAACACCTTTTGGATTCCACACCGGATATAGACGCCCCCGTTATGGTCGGCGACACAATGACCGACATAAACGGCGCAAACGAAAACAACATTCCGACGGTTGCGGTTTTGTGGGGCTACGGTGACAATGATGAAATCAAAGCTTCAGCCTCTGCATTTGCTCAAACCCCCGACGGGCTTTATGAAATATTGAAACGGTAAATAAAAAAGCACACTTCCTTGCAAAGTGTGCCTTTTTATCTGTCATCAAACGTTTGTATTTTAATCTATAACAATATTTTCCATCGATTTTTGCCCCGTGACTTTTTCACCGAGATAATTCGCCCATCTTTCCGTGAAAAATGAAAAATATGATATTTTTCCATTTTTCTTTTTTCATTCAGTGATGGCAAAAAGCCCCACAATGTCGACGGTATGCCCATCACGATAAGATACAAAACACTTTTCACAATATCACCTTTTCAAATCCGCTTACCGTTTTATAATAAGTAAATTCATCAACACGCAAACAGACAGCACGAATCCCTGCCGTGTATTTATTTTATGATGTCTGCAATATATTCGGAAAGTATTCGGGCATATGCCTTGTGAGCGTCGGCGGACGGATGGAAATCACCGCCGTCCGTGTTTCTGGCAAGCTTAAAGAGGTAAAGTCCCGCGTCCTCACCGCCGAGTTCTTCAAACTGTTCCTGAATCCACGGTGCAACGCTTTCGTCGTTCATCGCGTTGTACGTCCACACAACGGGAACATCGGTTTTGTAAGACTGTCTTATAAATTCAACAAGCGATTTCACACCGTTTTTGAAGTCATCCTCGGACGCTCCGAACGCGCCGTCGTTCGTACCGAGATTTATCACGACTGCATTCGGCACGCGTTCAAACGCGTAAGGTTTCGTATCTCTGTAATAAGAACGCGCCGTGTAAATATCTTTTGCATTATAGCTGTAAATGCCGTTGGTGATGCCTATTCCGCTGCAGCTTATAACGGAGCAGTCAGCGTCGAGAAGTTCCGCCGTCATATAAGGGAATGACTGCGTTGCATCCTGTCTGTTCGACTTGCCTGCATTCGTTGCTGTATTGTCGCAAAGGTTGCCGTAACCTGAAAGAATACTGTCGCCGATAAATTCTATATACGTTTCGCTGTCTTTCGGCTTCTCACCGAAGATGCAAGCAGTCTGAAGCACGTTCAACGTGCATTTTGCAAGCGACATCTCCGTTTGCTTTACGACGCGAATCGTATGGAATCCGAATTCCGTAAACGTTGCCACTGTTATTTCGTGCGTACCTTGCGATATGAAATAGCGTGACTCTGCGCGCTCGCCGTCAACGTAAACGGTAAAATAGCACATATCGGTACACGTCATCGAAATGCGGACTGCGCCTTTCATATAACCGCAAAATTCAAATCCCGATGCGCTCATATCGCAAACGACGCCCGTCCCGTCCGTGTACGTTCTGCCGATGAATTTCACCTTGTCTGTAATGTCGGCAAAGTTATGTCTTTCAACCAGAAAATTTTTCGGTTCTTCAACGATTTCGGGTTCGGTTTCAGTATCTGTAACAACTTCTGTCTCAGCTTCTGTTGTAATTTCGGTTTCAGCATCGGTTTGCGCAGGCACATCCGTATTCTCCGACACGGTAACACCGTCGGTTACATCATTTTTCGTCGTATCCTCGCCCGTACCGCAGGCAAAAAGCGAAAATGAGGTTATCAAAGCAAGAAATAAAACAGCTGTCTTTTTCATATATTACACCTTTCGTTTTTTCGTATTTTATCACGATACGGAATATAAGTCAACCCCCGCACACGCTTTATATGCTTTCTTTGTAAAATATTTTGAAATGATATTGACAAAAAAACAAAACTGTGTTAAACTATCCCTTGCATTGAGATTTCGGGGTGTAGCTCAGTTTGGGGAAAAACGCCTTGCGCCGCCTGTGGCGGATGAAGCAAGGAGTTTTGAGTGGCAACAGCTCGGTGATTGCCGAGTAAGCCTGCGAACGAGAGCAGAACCGTAAGCTGCAACAGGGAGAGTGCGTAGCGCTCGCAAGACAGCAATTAACTTACTAAAAACAGCAAATCTACAATTTAATATCTCGGGGTGTGGCTCAGTTTGGGGAAAAACACCTTGCGCCGCCTGTGGCGGATGAAGCAAGGAGTTTTGAGTGGCAGCAACCCGACGATTGGCAAGTGAGCTTGCGAACGACGGCAGAGTCGCGGGCGCAACAGGAAGAGCGCGTAAGCGCACGCAAAGCAAAAATTAATTCCATAAAGCATATGATTTAAAAATTAAATATTTCGGGGTGTGGCTCAGTTTGGTAGAGCGCTTGGTTCGGGACCAAGAGGTCGCGTGTTCGAATCCCGTCACTCCGACCAACAAAAAACGCACTTTTGTCTACCAAGACAAAGGTGCGTTTTTTGAATGATGTTTGCCTTCGGCAAATGATGTTGGGCTTCGCCCAATGATGTTCGCTTCGCGAATGATGCGTGGCTTCGCCACATTTTATGGCAAACATCGCATCATTGCGGAACGAAGTGGAGCAACATCATTTTGAGCGAAGCGAAAAACATCATATCGCGCAGCGATACATCATTTGACATATAATCGATTTTGTGATATAATAGCAAAAAATGAGGTACAAAATGGGCAAACAATTGAATTATATTATTGATTATGAAAGTTTCAAAAAATTATCGCAATATGCTTTGGAGTTGGGATGCATGATTTTATACAAAGATTCTACAAAAGAACCATCCTTACCGAGCACCGATCTTTCTGTTGTCGTTCCGGATTATAATAGCTATTATTTTTATATTCCTCAGCTATATCCTTTGGATAAAATAACGCACAGAACGAATTGTTATGGAGAGTACTACTTGGATGATACTTTTTTTAGCCCTTTCTCATTGTCGCTCATAGAAGCGGAGTTTTCTCGAAATGATACAGATCAAGCAAGAATCTATGTTACAACAGGTTATTATGACGAAAATGAAAGTTGGATTGCACGTCCGGAATTATTAACAAAAACATATGAAAAGCTTGCACGTCGTGCAAGAAAGTTGGCTCAAAAAATTATTTAAAAGTTGACCTTTTTTCGCTTTTACCTCGATTTTTGACCTTTATACTCGTTTATGGCAGCAAAAAGACCACGTTTGTCTATGACAAATGTGGTCTTTTTTATGATGTTTGTATGCGGCAAATGATGTTGGCTTCGCCTAATGATGCGTGGTCTCGCCGCATTTTATGGCAAGCATCGCATCATCGTGAATGAAATGAACATCACGCATCATTTTCCGTGATACTCTGCAATGGGTTAAGCATCCCGTTTGACGCTTACACCCTTTTCTTTTTTGTCATTTCATCGTTTGAGCAAACGAATTTGTTTGTAATATGCGCATCGCTCTCAATGTCCTTTGCATCAAGCACCTTATAGTCAGCAGGCACAGCATTGCTCATCACCGTGGGGTACGCATTTCCGTACGTTACCTTTGATTTGAGTATGTCGTTACCGCCTGCAACCGATACGCTTCCCCACTGCGAGGACGTACCCGTATAAGCCGCTTTTGTAAGCGACAGACAGTTTTTGAATGCGGCAATATCAATTGTTTTAAGCGATGCGGGGAGAGTTACGGTCTTAAGTCCCGTACACTCATTGAACGCAAGCGCCGCAATTGTTTCCGTGTTTTTGGGAAGCACTACGTTATCAAGCTTGTAACAGCCGTAAAATACGCCTTCGTTTATAACGGTGACGTTTTGGGATATGGTCGCTGTTTTAAGCTCACCGCAGTCGGCGAATGCGTGTACTGCTAATGTCGTGACGTTTGACGGTATCGTTACGTTTGCGATATTCACGCCCTGGAATGCGCTTCTGCCGATCGTGGTTACCTTTGCCGAATCAGTCGGTATCGTGCTGTTTTTAAAGCCTGCGATGACCGTAAGGTTTGCCGTATCGATAAGACAGTTGCCCGTCACCGTGTAATTTGATGACGATGACGTTATAACGGGCGTTGCGTCCTTTGCGTATCTGAACACACCGTAACCGACAGACGTTACCGATTTGGGAATGTTTATCGATTTCAGCGAAGAACAGTATTCAAATGCATGGTCACGTACCGTCGTCACGCTTGACGGAAGCGTGATGTTTTCAAGCGATTTGCAGTTATGGAACGCATAAGCGCCTATCATCTTGATGCCCGACGGTATCGTTATGCTTTCGAGCTTTGTGAAATCATAAAATGCGTAGTCGCAAATATCCTCAACGCCAGATTTGATAACGACCGTTTTCACTTTATTGCGCAATTCTTTCCAGAGCACCGTGTTCGGTGTGTGGAACTGCCCCATTGAACCGCTGCCCGATATCGTGAGCGTTTTCGTGCTGTCGTTATAAGACCACGTTACGTTGCTTTCGAGGCACGGTGTTTCCACCCTTTTTACAGCGTGGCAGGACGTACATTTGTGCGCCGTGATGCCCGTGCTCAAATATGTTGCGGCAGTTTCGACCTCGCCGCTTGCCCACGCGTGCTTATGAACGAAGCTTCTTTGCTTACTGCCGGAGGCAAACATCGAATATGCCTTCGTGTATGCCTTGTCAAGCACCTCGTCTTCCTTACCGCTGGGCAGATTATACTGTATTATCGGCACGCGGTACGATGTATTTGCTTCCGTAAACGGTGTGAACGCAGGGCCGACGCCGTCAACGATAACGTCCGCAATTACAGTATATTTGTACGTTGCGGAGGCATCGTATTTGTAATAACCGTTCTGGTTATACGTTGCAATAGTTGCCGCTTTGCCTATCTTATCTTTCAGAAGATAGCAGTTTTTGAACTCAACCGTGTGGAGAGAAGCCGTCATATTGAGGTTATAAAATGCGTGGAGGTCACTGAAAACGATACAGTTTTCAAGATATATCTTCGAGTAGTTATCCATCGCAATAAATGCGCCGTTTTCAGATGCCTTTGAGTATTTCAAAGTTGCCGTTGAAACACAGTCCGTAAACGACAGATTTGCGGCAGCCGCATATCCCATAAGAGAGCTTACACGGTTGACAGCGCTGAAATTACCCGTAACGTACACCTTCGATGCCGTAACCGCAGGATAAGTGTTTATATCCTTCGTCGTCTGTCCCGTCGCCGTATCACCGCCGACGATACCCGCCGCCGAATGGTTGACCGATGAAATATCGGCATTGACAGCGCAGTTGCTTACCGTCAGTCTTGACGATTTTGAGGAAACGAGCGCAACAAGACCGCCTGCATAGTTTTCGCCCGAATGTATCTTACCTTCAACAGTACAGCCCGACACCGTTGCCGTTGCCGTTACGTTAGCT
>JAZKZC010000064.1:0-8997 GCA_045612465.1 Eubacteriales bacterium | reverse complement strand
TAATGTTTGTGTAATCACAAAGATTGCGTATATATTGAAAATTTAACATTTGTATGCTATAATAACAAAAAATGCTCGGAGTTGATTATATGGAAAACAAAATCTATTATCTGCCGATTGAAACCCCTAACGGAATTGTTAATTTAGAAATCAATCGTACAGTTGTTAACAAAGGTGATGAAGATATGAGTGTCACCATTTCTACAACTATCAAAGGTACACCCGTTTCCTATCAAACCGAAACAACCGAAGAAGCTCTGATTTTGCTCGCAAAGAATCTGCCTGAAAAGTGGTACATAAAATCCTGCATCTCTTGTCGATTTGGCCATTTCTGTCCTGTAGGCAATTATGATAATGAACTGTTTTGTGTAACGGATTTTGCACCGAAAGAACCCTGTGATTTATGGCATATTGCAGAGAATGAGACAGAACGAAAAAACAGAAGTCGCACACTGTTTGATTGTTGCGACCACTACAAAGAACAGGCAGAAGATTATTTTACATATAGTGACTACTATTACGAGGTGATAAAATGAAAATACACGGTATAAAGCGCGAATGGTCTCACCCGATTTTCTGTATGAAAAAGCATTATTGCCCCCATTGTAACGAAAAGTTAGAAAAGACCAAAAAAGAGACCGTGGTTAATTCAAACTCGGAAGAAGCAAAAAACTATGATTTTTCAAGCGGTGATTTTTTATTAGTTGGAAATATAAAGTTTATTCGAACTGTTTTTCGCTGCAACAAATGTGATAAGACCTACACTATAAAGGAGATTAAATTATGATCGATATTGAAAAAATGCTTTACGACAAGGTCAAATCCGCAATGTCAAACTGGAACGAGGACGGCATTTATGCCATTTCGTTTTTCATATACTCGAACGAGGAATATAAATACAAGGACTTCTCAAACGTATCAACCTGGGCAATCAGCTACAACACCGAGGCAGATTGCAATTTAGCGGGCCCGCTTGATGAAGAAAGATGGAACTATGCTTTCTGGAGACAGGACGAAACAAGCATAATTGACGTTTATGAACCCGATGAATGTATCGAAGCTTTGTATAAATGGTATGCGGAGCAAGGCATCGAAAACATCGGTTTTGAAGATATGGATAACGAATACGACGAAAACTGTAATTATATCGGCAAAGGGCCCGTAGGTCATTATGAATTACTCGGTATTGCCTCAAACGTCGCAAGAAAACTGCACGAGAGTGGGTTTATTATAAACCAATTCAAAAGATCTATCCCCATCATCATTCACGGCCTTGAATGCTCCCGGTACGATATTGAAGCAACCGAAAAAGCGAACCCAAACGGCGAAGCAAACACATATATCGCCGCAATGAAAGAAATGGGTGCAATTTAACTTTTATCCGATAACAAAAAGGATTATGATATTCCGTGTCATAGTCCTTAATAATTTGCGCCGAAACGGCAGGAAACACGGCAAACCACCCCTCCATTATCCACCGTGCCCGAATTTGTAAATAAATTTCCGCAGACGAATAGATTAACTTATGTGTATATTTGTCTTCTTAAATTTAAAATCGACAGCAATGTGACATCCTTTATCACACTGTATATTCTGACGGATTATGGATTCATCACATACTCTCGAGATAAAAAATCCCGACATAACTTTCAAAGTACTTTCTAAGAAAAAATGCATTTCCGTTCTTATGGTATGCAAAACCGTTCCATCTGTATCCCCCGAATAAGTTCTCTTGTAAAGCTTAATCAACTTTCAAAACTGCCGTATTATGTTGTCTATGATCAGTACGCTGTGAGCGCATTTACAGACTACGATATGTTCGAAGTGTATGTTATGGCAAACGAAAAAAGATGAAATGCCGATTGAAGATAAAGTGAAAAGTCTTTTCACCGAGAATTTTATAGGTGAAATGCGTGACGTGCCGACTAAAAATCCTGACAAGGGAAATTTATATAAAAACACGGAGAGCATGATTTAAAGGTCTTTTTTATGTTCCCGGCGAAAGATTTACAGTATACTGGTAAAAAAGAACGTTTTTTAATTAATCGCCGTTTTAATAAAGTAAACAAAACGGTTATAAAAAAAACAAATATTTAGGCTATGATAATATCAGAGAATATAATCAAATGGCAGAAGGGACAGTAACAGTATGAAAAAAATAACAGCTCTTTATATTTCTTCACTCTTGGTAATTTTGTGTACATTTTTGATTTTATCGAACGTGTCGGGAATTATTCTTCTTTTACTGATAATTTTCACAATGTTCGGAATCCCCGTCGTCCATTTCGGTATAACCGCATCTTTACTGAAAAAATCCGAAGTAAATAAGAAAGAAGCGGTATTTTCCACAATAATTTTCCTTGCAATCGTAATTGCGAAAAATGCTTTGTTAAAGTTCATTTTTCCCGAGAGCAAAACCGTTTTCCTTTGCGCTGTTGTTGATATATCGTATGTATTGATATGCGGTTTGCTTACCGTTGTTGACGGTTTTGCGGTAAAAGCGGATAGCAAATGCAAATTCAATCTTTTCACCGCTGCAGAAGCTGTTTTGGCACTGTTATTGAATACATTCGGATTATATCTTTTAATTCCGCTTGTTTCTTCGTTGTCGATCGATGCTGTTGAACTGATATTTATGCCGGCTTTCGCATTGCTTCTTTCTGTTGTTTCGTATCGCGTGGGACATAGAATGACGCAAAAACATGTAATTTTGAAATTATCTTTGTGGTTTATCGGTATCTTCTCGTCTATATTCATTTCTTTGTATATTTCGGGATTAACGGACTTACCTGTGTACGATATGATATCAATGCTCATTTGTATAATATCATCGCTTGTAATTTTTGTTTTCTCTCTTATAGGTCTGTATATCAAACGTCAAACCGATTGATTTTTTATCTTCATTTTTTTAAATAACGTACAATTTAAACGGCTTTAATATGTAAGTGCATTATAAAACAAATCGGCAGAGAAACAATATTTTTTCTCTGCCGATTTTTGATTTGTGACCGTAGTACATCGTTTTACCTGAAAGCGGACAAATAGATTTCCTACGGAAATCTGCGCCCTTTGTCTGCGGGACGCCGTTGTTGTCAAGATTTAGGTGAAACAATGTAGTAGGGGCGATTCACGAATCGCCCGCCGCAAAACACATCAAAAAAGGGCGATTCACGAATCGCCCTTTTGAAATCCTTGTGAGAATTTCGATTTTGATTTATGCCTGTGTTTTTTTGTCGGTTGCAACTACCACCTTACGGTTGGATTCCTGACCGACGGAGAACGTTGTAACGCCCTCTATACCCTGGATTTCAGAGTGGATAATACGTCTTTCCTGTGCCGACATAGGCTCAAGAGTTACGTTTCTTCTTGTTCTTCTTACTCTTTCCGCTGTTCTTCTTGCAAGTGCGCGGAGTGTGTCCTCACGCTTTGCGCGGTAATTTTCGATGTCAACCACGATTCTCGTGTAAGCTCTGTCATCGTTTTCACCGTCTTTTTTGTTTGCGGCAAGATTTGTAAGATACTGGAGCGAATCAAGCGTGTCGCCGTGGTGGCCGATGAGGATGCCCGCATCCTCGCCGCTGATGCTGATAACGGCGCCGTCGCTGTTTTCAACGACGTTTACTTCAGCCGTAAGCTCCATATTTTTGATAAGTGTCTTTATAAATTCGGTTGCTGTTTTAAGCGGGGGCACGGTGTAAGAAACCTTTACCTTTGCAGGTGTTGCACCCATACCGAGGAAGCCTTTTTTAGCTTCTTCAACAACTTCATAGGTAACGTCGGAAACTTCAACACCGAGCTGTGCGCAAGCGTCTGCAAGTGCTATCTCGGTCGTTTTTCCGACAACTGTAATTTCCTTTTTCATTTTTTCTCCGACCGCTTATGCGGTAATTTGATTTTTAGATTATTCTTCGCTGTCGTTCTCTTTTTTATCGTCTTCTTTAAGCTCCGCTTTGGCTATCGACTTTTTTCCCTGCTCGGACTTCTTCTTGAATACGGAGTCATCCTCCATACTGTCATCGGTTTTACGTCTGGGAATATATTCCTCGTCATCGTCGATGTGATGAAGTGAACGCTTGGGATTTTCTTTTCTCTCCGCCGCCTGAGCCTTTTTAGCCGCTGCCGCTTCCTTTTCAGCCTCTTTTTGAAGCTGTCTTATCTCCTCATCCGTAAGCTTCGGAATGGGATACATCTTTGCAAGAATCATCTGCTGTGCAAGACCGAGCACGTTCTGGTATACCCAGTAGAATGCAAGAGCTGTGGGCAAGCTGTAGCTGATGAATGCGGAAAGCGCGGGCATCATTATATCCATCATCTTCATGGACATATTGGGTGTGCCCTCTGCCGCCATGGGCTGGTACGTAAATTTCTTCTGTATCTTCATAGTGAAGTACATAGCGAGAAATACGATAACGGGAACGAGCAGGTAAAGACCTGACGCGAGGTTAGGAGCCTTACCGAGGTCGATAAATCCGAAAAGATTGAAGTTGGGAAGGTCGGGGGAGTTGAGTCTTGTTGCAATGTCTGCGCAGTACGTACTCCAATCGGATATTGCCGCGCCGCTTGCATCGACCGCGCCCGTCGGAACGATACCGTCCTTGGGGAAAGCGTTGATTATCGACTCCGCACCGTTTTTATTTATATAACTGAGCACGTTGATAGCGGCGGTGTACGTTGAATTCGCAACACCGTTAAGGTATCCCGTTGCGCGGTTATACGCTTCTGTAATCGTTTCGATCTGTGCTGTTGAGAAACGGCACACATAGTAAAGCGGATTCTGAATAATGGAATAAAGCGACAAAAGCACGGGAAGCTGTATAAGCAAGGGAAGACATCCGCCGAACTGGCTGTAGCCCTCTTTCTGATACATTTCCTGTATCTCCATTGTCATCTTCTGCTGTGTCTGTCTATCCGTGCGGCCCTTGTATTTCTTGCGTATTGCAAGCTCTTTCGGGCGAAGCTGTGCGGATTTCACCGAGTTTTTCTGCTGCTTGATACTGAGCGGGAAAAGAATGATCTTAACGATCAGGGCAAACAGAAAAAGCGCCAGTGCGTAGTTATGGAACGATATTTTGTCGCAAAATATCATTACATATTTAAGTATTTCGGCAAGCCAATCGAACATTTAATGCCTTACTCCTCTTTTTTTCGCTGTGACGGGCGTATGCCTTTTTCGGGTACAGGGTCGTAACCGCCTTTACAGAAAGGGTTACAACGGAGTATCCGCCAAACACTCAGGCATAGTCCAATAAAAAAACCTCGTTTGGAAAAAGCCTCGTACGCATATTGCGAGCACGAGGGTGTGAACCGACAGCATCTCGGCTTGATGGGGGAAATAAAACGCTGATATATACGTATAATAAACATAAAAACGTATTTCATTCGATAATCATTCCCGTTTTTCTGAAGGCTTCCGTCAGATCTTTAAATACTTCGTCTGTTTTCGCCTTTGTTGCAGCCCCTCTTGCGGCGATGACCACAAGACAGCCTGTTTTTACGTTGTATTCTTTCTGGGCTTTATAATATGCCTCACGCATGACTCTCTTTGCTCTGTTGCGCAAAGGAGCACCGCCGAGCTTCTTGGTGACGGTAAAACCGACACGGTTAATCCTCAATTTTAACGGATGCGCCCGCTGTAAACGGGAAGCGTGATAATCGGGTAAAACGTAAACGCAAACCGTATGCGTTACGGCTTTTTTGCCTTTCGCATACGCTTTGGAAAACAGATGGTTTTCAGTAATGGCGTAAAGCTTCATTTACCAAGTCCTGCCTCGGTACAAATTTTGTAAATAAAAGTATGCCCCCGTTTTGTCAAAAAACGAGGGACGGGCTGATGACTTGCGTCAACAGCCCTTTGAAAACGATTTTTTTGCAAGAATTAATAAGTAAGTCTTGCTCTGCCCTTAGCGCGACGGCGCTTGAGGACTTTTCTGCCGTTAGCGGTCTTCATTCTCTTTCTGAAGCCGTGTTCTTTCTTTCTCTGGCGTTTCTTAGGCTGATATGTTCTGAGCATTTTGGAACCTCCTTTGTAATAAGCGGAATAATTATATACAGATGCCCCGATTACAGCACCGACATAATCAATCATTCTGCCCTTTATACGGGCAAGCGGATTCATTATAAAACAAAGGGTGTGTTTTGTCAATAGTTATTGCGATTTTATTTTGTAAATTTTTTTAAAATCGGTGTTTTTCCATAAAAATCCACGGATATACGGTGTTTTTGCGGTAAAACTATACTCGGCGCAGTCAGAAAGACACTGCGCAGATCTGAAAGGATATATGGATTATGAGAAAAATATATTTACTGATTCTTGCCTTGGCAGTGTCAATTTCATTTTGCGCCTGCGGAACGGAAGATACGGGCACTTCGTCAAGCACAACAAAAGCTCCTGCAACGGATAAAGTAACCGAAAATGTTACAGAACGTGTAACTGAGGAAGTTACCGTTTACGAAACCGTACCCGCAACGGAAAAAGTAAGCGACACCGTGAATGACGGGGAGGACGGCGGTCTTCCCGAAATCGTCACGGATGCCGTGAGCGGCATCAGAGGCTTCTTCGGAAGAATGACCGACAAATAATCAAAAATACCGATGCGGATTTATTTTTTCGCATCGGTATTTGAATTTCAAAACGTGCCGTTCGGTTTGCTTTGCGAACTGATTGGTGCCGACCCTAGCCGATTTCAAACGGGTCGTCGAGGGCGCCGACCCCTTGTCGATTGCAAACGGGTCGTCGAGGGCGCCGACCCCTACTTTATTTTATCCCAATATACCTTTGCGGCTTGCTCCGTTTTATTTGAGCCGTATTCATAGTATATTCTGTTTTTAATGTCATCGGGCAGGTACTGCTGTTTTACGTAGTCGTTTTCGTAAGCGTGAGGATATTTGTATCCTATGCCGTGGCCGAGCGTTTCAGCGCCTGCATAATGGCTGTCGAGCAGATGGTCGGGGATATTCTTGCCGAGTCCCTGCGATATATCCGCCGCCGCCCTTTCATACGCTTCAAGCGCCGTTACCGACTTCGGCGACGTTGCAAGCATCACCGTGCAGTTCGCAAGCGGAATTCTCGCTTCGGGTAAGCCGAGCGACAGCGCCTGCTGACAGCAGGCATACGTTATCGCCGATGCCATCGGGTATGCAGCGCCGATATCCTCGGAAGCAATTACCGACAGACGGCGCACAACGCTCAAAAGCTCACCTGCGCCGAGGAGCTTCGCAAGATAAAACACAGATGCATCGGGGTCAGAGCCTCTTATCGACTTCTGCAGCGCGGAAAGCAAGTCATAATGGCTGTCGCCGTCCTTTGCAAATGCGCCTTGTCCTCTCATTGCATCGGGAATGAATTTGTCCGCAAGCTCACGTGTTATCTCGCTTCCCGATGCGTACCATATATGCTCAAGCATACCTATCGACCGTCTGACGTCACCGCCGCACACAGATGCGATATATTCAAGAATGTCGGTATTACACGCAACGGTTTTATTGTTTTCACTATTCAAAAGGTTCAGCGCCTTTTCGAGTCTTACAGCGCACATTTCGGGTGTAACGGGCTTGAATTCAAACACGGCGCTTCGGGAGATAACAGCGCTGTAAACGGAGAAAAACGGATTTTCAGCCGTTGATGCGATGAGCGTTATCCGCCCGTCCTCTATGTATTCCAGAAGCGACTGCTGTTGCTTTTTATTGAAATACTGTATCTCGTCAAGATACAGAAGTATTCCGTGTTCGCCCATTGCCGACTCCGTCTGTTCGGCGATGCTCTTGACATCGGCAAGCGACGCTGTCGTTGCGTTGAGCTTATACATAGTCATATTCGATTTTTTGGCAATTATGTGTGTGCTCGGCGTTTTCCCCGTGCCGGGCGGGCCGTAGAATATCATATTCGTAAGGTATCCCGACTCCGTCATTTTGCGAAGCGAGCCGTTTTTGCCGAACAAATGCTCCTGCCCGACGATATCATCAAATTCTTCCGGCCTCATTCTGTCAGCCAAAGGACGTACTTTCATATTTTTCTCCGAAATTTATTTATACACATCATAACACCGTCACCGGTACATTCGAAGCACCTGCCTTCTCCGGTGGGAGAAGGTGGCACGCAACAAGTTGCGTGACGGATGAGGTGTTTGAAATCAATTCATTATAATATTATACACCCACAGCGCATAATCGTCAAGTGCGGGGGTAAATTTTAATAACATTTTATTGACACCTTCAGTATTGTGTGGTAAAATGTCGGTATCTTACAGAATTATATACGGAGATAAATATGAAAAAATTATTGTTTTTACTCCTTGCATCTTCACTTGCATTGTCATCATGCTTAAACACGGGGATGAACAATGAAACGGGCAACAGCGAAACCGTAGCCGATACGCCAATAGACAGCAGCTGCTTTCATCTTGACGACGACGACAACGGCACGTGCGACAAATGCACAGGCACAGTTCTGGCAACGCTTGATTTTTACGCAATAAACGACCTGCACGGAAAATTTGCCGACACATCGGCAAACGAGGGTGTTGACGAGCTGACGACATATCTCAAAAACTGCACATCTGCCGACGATCACTCCGTGATACTTTCCTCGGGCGATATGTGGCAGGGTACATCGGAATCGAACCTTACATACGGTAAGCTTATAACCGATTGGATGAATGAGATCGACGTTGTCAGTATGACGCTCGGCAACCACGAATTTGACTGGGGAAGCGAATTTATAAGAGAAAACAAAGCTATATCCGAATTCCCTTTTCTTGCAATAAACGTATACGACAGAACGACGAAAGAGATCGCCGACTTCTGCACACCGTCAGTCAAGGTACAGCGCGGTGACGTTACGATAGGCATCATCGGCGCTGTCGGTGACTGCTATTCTTCAATTGCGCCCGACAAGGTTGAGGACGTTTTCTTCAAAACGGGCGACGACCTCACAAACCTCGTCAAAGCCGAATCAACGAAGCTCCGTGCCGAAGGCGCTGACATTATCGTTTATTCCCT
>JAZKZC010000063.1:0-3003 GCA_045612465.1 Eubacteriales bacterium | reverse complement strand
CTGATGTCGGATTTCGATAAAGAATCCCCGATAGATATAGCTATGCTTGCAGAAGCAAAAACGTATGACGATATTATGCGCGCCTGCAAAAACACCGTTTATGTGGATGTGCTTGAAAAATATAATCCGAAGACTTCTTTTTCACCTGATATAGTTCACTTTGAGGCGGATCTTTGGAACCTTGTGTTCAAGGATATGTTCGAACGCATCGGGGAACTTCCGTCAAATAGCGAGCGTACGGAGGCGTACGATATTTTGAAATCGTATATCGATGCGAAAAATATTTCCGCCGTATCACGTTTCCGTAACTATGCCGAGTGTGACGAGGGCTATGTTTTAAGGTCGCTCATCAGATACGGAAACATGGGTGAAAAGAAACTGCAGGATATTTTCATACAAAGCAAAACGGAAGCTTCGCAGGGTGACAAAACACTTAATATGCTCATGTCAAAGGGATACGATTCCGAAACACGTATATGCGAAAAAAAGTGCAAGAAGTATTTAAGATATTCTTCACATCCCGCAATTACCGTACTTTCGTATCTTTACTTGCTTGAAACAGAGCTTGCAAATATTATAAAAATAGTTGAAGGTATAAGATATTCACTTGCCAAGGAAAAAATTGCGGCAATGATATCGGAGGAATGAAATGTCTGTTTGTAAAATGTGCAGTGTAAGCATTGCAGGACACCGTTCTTCGCTTAACCAAACGCTTGACGTCCTTATCAAAACGGGTGTGTTTCACCCTGATGAGCTGAGAAAATTCTACTCTGATATAAGTACGTTTACGCCGTTGAGGGAAGAAAATCCTTATCTTGCAATGGAATCGTCACTTAGCACGGTGCTTAAAAATTCTCCCCCTGCTGTGGGTGATTTTGACTTTTCGGATGAGGAAATCACCGAATATATATCACGCGCATCAAAAACCGGTGAGGAGATAGAGTCTGCAATATCAAAAACCAAAGCAGAGCTCGATGAAAAAAAGAAATATCATCACATAATAAAGCATTTCAAGGAGATAAACGTCGATCTTGAGGATGTATTTGCGTGTGAATACACGTATGTATCGTTCGGTATGCTTTCAAAGGATGCTCACGAAAAATTCAAAAGCAATTACTCTGAAACCGATATAATCTTTTATCCCGCACACGAGGACAGCGAAATGTGCTACGGTGTGTATTTTGCTCCTATACAGCAAAAAGAGGAAGCCAAAAGAATTTTTTCAAGTCTGTACTTTGAAAAGCTTCCCATAAAAGGAGAAAAGGGAACGCCGCGCGATATTGCGGTGAACCTTGAAAAACGGATAGCTGAGCTTGAAGAAATTTTAAAATCACTTACCGAAAGGCAAAAGACGCATTTGAGTGATGAAGAAAAGAAATGCTCCGAAATGCTTGCGTGCGTTCTCAAACGAAAAAAAGGTTTTGAGCTTCGTAAGTATGCGGCAATATATGACGACCGTTTTATCATATGCGGCTGGTGCCCGTCTGATGACGGTGAAATGCTGAAAAACGAGGTTCTGAAAATAGAGGGAAACGAGCTTACGCTTGAAGCTGTCGGAAAAGAAACGAAGCTTTCGCCCCCCGTAAAGCTTAAGAATAATCCTATTGTAAGACCGTATGAGTATTATGTGGGAATGTACGGACTTCCGTCGTACAAAGAAAGTGATCCCACCGCATTCGTGGCAATCACCTACACGCTTCTTTTCGGAATAATGTTCGGAGACCTCGGTCAAGGCCTTGTGCTGTCGGTCATCGGCTACATTATGTGGAAAATGAAAAAGATGCCGCTTGGCAAGATACTTATTCCGTGCGGTATATCGTCTGCCGTGTTCGGTCTTATATACGGCTCGGTGTTCGGATTCGAGGAGCTTCTCAATCCGATGTTCCACGCACTTGGATTTCACGAAAAGCCCGTTGAGGTAATGAAACCCGAAACGACGCAGATGATAATCTACGGCGCTGTCGGTGCGGGAGCCGTTTTGGTTCTTATATCCATTATTATGAATATCTTTTCCTGTATAAAACAGAAAAAGACTGCACATTCTGTCTTTTCTTCGAACGGACTTTCGGGAATACTGTTTTATTTGAGTGTTTTTTCACTTCTGTTCCTTGCAGATGCGAAAACGGTTGCTATTCCCGTTATTATCGTGACGCTTTTGTTGATGTTCTTCTGTGAGCCTCTTACAAGGCTGTGCGAGAAAAAGAAACCTCTTGAAGAAGGTCAAAGCGTATCAGATTTTATAATGCAGACGTTCTTTGAACTGTTTGAAACTGTTTTAAGCTACGTTACGAACACAATGTCGTTTTTGCGTGTCGGCGCGTTCATACTTGTTCACGCAGGTATGATGAAGGTTGTTTTCACGCTTGCTGAAATGTCGTCCGGCGCACCTTACGTTATTATCCTGATTGTGGGTAATGCATTGGTGCTTTGTCTTGAAGCGCTTCTCGTCGGTATTCAGGTATTAAGACTTGAATTTTATGAGATGTTTTCAAGGTTTTACACGGGTGAGGGCGAAGCGTATGCCCCTGTGTGCGAAAAAGAAACTGTTTAAAATATAAATGCCGTAAGGCGGAAATGAGGAAAATTATGTTACCTTCAATCATTTTAATGACTATACCTTTTGTACTTATCCTTGCAACGGTGCTGTATTCTATAAACCGTGTTTCCAAGGGATTGCCCGCAAAGTCTGCCGTTACACGCCAGCTTTGCTCATTCATTTGCATATTTGCAATATCTTCGATGCTTGTTTTTGCCGTATCTGCAACAGAAGCTGATGCTCCCGCTGATACAGAGGTAACGGCAGAAGCAGAAGAAAAAGATTCGGATATATCCGACGGTCTCGGTTATCTCGCTGCGGCACTCGTTACAGGTACTGCAGGCATCGGCGGAGGTCTTGCCGTTGCATCGGCTGCTCCTGCCGCTATCGGCGCTACGTCTGAAGACCCCAAAGCGTTCGGTAAAGCGCTCATCTTCGTTGCTCTCGGTGAAGGTATTGCCCTTTAC
>JAZKZC010000062.1:0-9514 GCA_045612465.1 Eubacteriales bacterium | reverse complement strand
CGATATTTGCAAAAGGTCCTCCGTGAATAATTGCAGGTGTATTTTCTGTCGTCTGTACAAGGTTGGGCTTGAGCGCATCTTTAAGAAGCGCCGCCATAGCTCCGTGCGCGCCTACGTCCTTTGCATATACGGGCTCACCGGAATATGTGTAAGCAACGAGAATGTTGCCGAGTCTTTCTTTGAGGTCTTTAATAGACGAAGCAAGGCAGAGTATCGCCATAACTTCACTTGCAACTGTTATGCTGAACTTGTCTTGTCTCGGAACACCGTCAGCCTTTGCGCCAAGACCGATGATGACATTTCTGAGCGCTCTGTCGTTCATATCGAGAACTCTTTGGAAAAGCACACGGCGCTGGTCGATTCCAAGGACGTTCCCTTGCTGAATGTGATTGTCTATCATCGCAGAAAGGAGATTGTTTGCGGACGTTATTGCATGAAAGTCACCCGTGAAATGGAGATTGATGTCCTCCATCGGAAGTACCTGCGAGTAACCGCCGCCTGCGGCACCGCCCTTGACACCGAACACGGGTCCGAGTGAAGGCTCGCGCAGCGCGATAATTGAGCTTTCGCCGATTTTAGCCATTGCCTGACCAAGACCTATCGTTGTGGTCGTTTTACCCTCACCTGCAGGAGTTGGGTTTATAGCTGTTACGAGAACGAGCTTTCCGTCGGGCTTGTCAGCCATTCTTTTTTCAAATCCGTCGTCTATCTTCGCCTTGTATCTGCCGTAAGGAATAAGCTCCCCGTCGGTTACACCGAGGGCGGAAGCAATTTCCGCTATAGGCTTCATTTTTGTGTTCTGGGCAATTTCAATATCAGTAAGCATTTTTTTCTCACCTTTCTGTTTTTATGTACGGTGTTGATACGACAACGCCGTTTTCGTTTTTGATTTCAATATAATAACCGCACGCGTCGCACGGAATATTTCCTTTTATAGTACCTTTTTCGGCATAAAGCGGTGCGCTTTGCCATACGGGATTCAGAAATGTATTGACAACTCCGTATTTTTCGTGCATTGAATACTCAAGCTCATCTGCTATATAATACAGCGTCGCCGTAACTTCGCCGTCATACTCATACGTGCAAACGGCACTGATGCCGTCAGGCGCAGAAGTGAAACGGGGAAGCTTTTTGCCGTTCTTTACGATACTGTTTGCAAACGCTTCACTTTCTGGACGTATCCACGCAAAGTTGTGCGAATGGTGCATTGAGTCAACGATCGATACCGCTGTCAAATCATTGTTTTTCGCTGTATCAAGATAGCTTTTTGAATTTGAATTTATCGAAAAGCAAAAGTCATCATTCCAGCAAAGCCACATTACGGGCATCTTTACTCTGTCAAATCTGTCCTCGGCTTTGAAATATTTAAGTGTTTCGGGATGGCTGAAGCGTTCACTTATCCACGCAAGCGATTCGTTAAGATAACCCGAACCGTATATCGGTATTGCAAATGCAGGACGGCTGTCAAACCCGATGTAATACGAAACGGCAACACCGCCCCACGATATACCCGTTATGCCAATTTTGTTTTTGTCGGCAAATCCGCTTTGCGCAAGTGCGGTGAATGACAGAATACACTGCGCGGTTATATGCGTCAGCCATCTGCGGTCAACGTCGAGATTATATGTTGACATACCGTCATTATCGGGGGACGGTATGTATCCGTCTTCTTCAAACACACCGTGGAGCTTTCTTGCCCAATCTCCGTTTGACTCGGTACAGCCGGCGTTGATGTCTATGGGCATATTACCGACTGTGTCGGGGGCAATTACCGAATATCCTCGGTCACGCCACATTTTCACCCACGGCAAAAACGCGTGACCGCCGCCGCCGTGTATCAGCACGATACCGGGGGTGCTTTCGTCGGCGCCGTCGGGGTGCGCCATATATGCAAACACCTTCGTTTTTTTGCCGTTATATTCAATAGAATCAAAGGTAACCGCCTTTATTCCTTTGAATTCGCCAACGGCATCAAATTCGGGTATTCTCCTTACATTAGGATCTCTGTTTATAACGCTTTCAAAGAAACCGTCTGTGTCGAACGGTTTACCAAACACGGTATTTTCCATAGTCTTCCTTTGTTATGAATGCGGTCATTTTAAAATCGTTGTAATTATGACGAACTATATAATCAATATAGCTTGCTATCATTTTTGCGGTGTATATGTAACCTGCAGGCGACATATGACCGCCGAGAAAAAACCTTTTTTTGAATTCTTCATCGTATACGGGAGCGTATCTGTAAAGGTCGATAACGTAAGTGTTATCAAACAACTTTGCCAAATCGTGAAGAAGCTCGGCGTGAGCAAGCTTTTCGGGTTCGTCCTCATGTTTGTCCTTCGGTATCGTCACCAAAAAGAATTTTGCATTCGGTTGCATCTTCTTATATTTTTGTATTATCTGTGCATACCAGCCCGCAAACGTGTCTGCGTTCTTTTTGCAGTCGTCAAGACACACATCGTCTTTTGTGCCAAGCTCCATTTTTATACCGTAAATGTCGTTGACGCCTAGGGCGATTATATAAGCCTGCGCAAGCAAGTCCTCGCTCCAGAAGCCTTTGCTTTCGGCAAAGCTCACAATATATTCCTTCGCGGTCATTCCTCCGCGCGAAAAATTGTATGCATCAACTCCGGCTGAGCGGGCAAGATACTGTCCCCAAGAGTAATCGAAAAAATCGTAGTAACCCGTTTTGCCTTCATCGAGCGGTAATTCGAATTCGCCCGAAGAAAGGCTGTCGCCGACACAGCATATTTTTCTGAAGACGGAACACATACCGCCATCGCTAACCAAACGGTCAAGCGGTTTTTCGTTTTCGTCAAGTCGTGTGTATTCGTGGATATTCATAGGCTTTTCTCCGTATGTATTTGGGGATATTTTACCACGACTTCGGGTGCTTGTCAATATAATATCCGTTCTTTTTATTTTATTCGCGTGCGAATTTATTAAAAGCAGTAACGTCAAAGCGAAATATTAAAATATTCTGTTAACACTTTAATTTGTTAAAATAATACCTTGACAAATTGCTCAATGTAGTGTATACTGTAAAAGCTTTATCGGCTTATGTCGAAATAAATTATTGAAAGGTATACAAAAATGAAAAGAATCACAGCACTTATTATGGCAGTGGCACTCTGCCTCGGTATTTTCTGCGCATGCGGAAAGAGCGAAGAATTCGTTATCGGTATTACATACTTTGAACCGATGAACTACTTTGATGACTCCAACAAGCTCGTTGGCTTTGAAACAGAGTTTGCTGAAGCAGTTTGTAAGGAACTCGGTCTTACACCCAAATTCCAGGAGATCAACTGGAGCGCTAAGGAAACAGAACTTAACGCAGGTAACATCGACTGTATCTGGAACGGTATGACGATCACAGAAGACCGCAAGGCAAATATGGGTATTTCCAACCCCTATATGGAAAACAAGCAGGTACTCGTTGTTAAGGCTGAAAACCTTGAAAAGTTCAGCACAGCAGAAGGACTTAAGGGCGCAAAGCTCTGCGCTGAAAAGGAATCCGCAGGCGAAACAACGATCATCGGTAACGAAGCAGACGGCGTTGCAGCTGACAAGGTATTTGCAGATGCTGAAATAAACTACACAGCAGTTGACACAATGGCAAAGGCTATTATGGAAGTAAAGTCAGGCACATCCGACGGTTGTGTTGTTGACTTTGTAACATCCATCGGTATGATCGGCGAAGGCACAGACTTCGAGGATCTCGTTGTTGTTGAAGCTTACGAATTTGCTGTTGAACAGTACGGTATCGCATTCAGAAAGGCTGATACAGACACGATCAAGAAGTTCAACGAAGCTATTGAAAAGCTTATGAAGGACGGCACGATCGATGCTATCGCAAAGAAGTATAAGCTCGAAGGTCAGCTTATCAAAGGCGAATAATCAACAGGTGATTTAAACACTTCAGATTGCCGCAACTGTTTGTTGCGGCAATTTGTAATATTATTTGGGAAAGGTGCGTTTAATCTATGTCATTTGGAGAGATCACGCTCGATCTGCTTCAAAATTTTGCTCAGAACGGCTTAATCTTTTTACTTACGCTTCTGGGTGCAATTCCTTTGGGGCTTATTATAACATTCGGTTCTATGTCTAAATTCAAACCGCTTAAATATCTGACAAAAACATTTGTCTGGGTAATAAGAGGTACACCGCTTGTATTACAGCTTTTTGTTGTAATGTACGTACCGGGGCTTGTGTTCAACACGCCTATGAGCAGCCGTATCACGGCGGTGCTTATCGCATTCATTATAAACTATGCGGCTTATTTTTCGGAAATATACAGAGGCGGTATAGAATCAATACCCAAGGGACAGTATGAGGCAGGACAGGTCCTCGGTATGACAAAAAGACAGATATTCACAAGGATCGTGCTGTTTCAGGTCATCAAGCGCATCGTTCCTCCTATGGGCAATGAAATAATAACACTTGTCAAGGATACATCTCTTGCACGTGTTATTGCGTATTCCGAAATCATTATGGCGGCGGAAAGATACACAGCAAAGGGACTTATATGGCCCTTGTTCTACACGGCTGTATTCTTCCTGATATTTGTCGGTGTTCTTACGCTTTTGTTCGGATATATCGAAAAGAAGCTTGATTATTATAAGGGGTGAGGGAAATGGCTGAAAGTATTTTAAAGGTTGACGGTATTATTAAAAGCTTCGGCAGCGTTCAGGTGCTTAAAAACATTTCCTTTACGCTTGAAAAAGGACAGGTGCTTGCCATTATCGGTTCTTCAGGAAGCGGAAAAACGACGCTTCTGCGTTGCCTTAACTTCCTTGAAACACCCGATGACGGTACGATAACCGTTGACGGCAAATTGCTTATAGACGGGGCAGAGCATAAGAATATGACCGACAAGGAAATACGTGAAAACAGACTGCATTTCGGTCTTGTTTTCCAGTCGTTCAATCTGTTCCCGCAGTATACGGCATTTCACAATATAACGCTTGCACCTTCGCTGGCTTTAAAAGATGAAATAAAAGCAAAAGGTCTTAAAGGTAAGGCGGCGCTTGATTATAAGGCGGAAAGAATGCGTGCGATAGAAGAAAACGCGCTTACGCTTCTTGAGCGAGTGGGGCTTTCCGAAAAGCGCGATTCTTATCCGTGTGAGCTGTCAGGCGGTCAGTGCCAGCGTGTGGCGATTGCCCGTGCGCTTGCTATGACACCCGACATTCTGTGCTTTGATGAACCAACCTCCGCGCTTGACCCCGAGCTTACGGGCGAGGTTCTGAACGTTATCAGAGGGCTTAAATCAAAGGATATGACGATGGTCGTCGTAACGCACGAAATGGAATTTGCACGCGGTGTTGCCGATAAAGTCATATTTATGGCGAACGGCATAATCGAGGAGGAGGGAACGGCTGAGGAGGTATTCTCAAATCCCAGATCCACAAATCTCCAAGCGTTTCTTAACAAAGCCAAAAACAAATAAGATAAAGCGGAGAAATTCGGTACGGAATTCCTCCGCTTTAAAGTTATTGACAAAAAAGCAAAAGTATGATATAATCAATAGTACACATACTGTTTAAATGGAGAAATACTTAATGGGTTCATTTACAAAAGATTACGCTTTTTTAATAGAGGTTGCCGTGAAGCTCGCACTTTCCGTCGTGCTCGGCGGATTTATAGGAATGGAAAGGGAGCGCCACGGACGAGCCGCAGGTATGCGAACGCACATTCTCGTGTGTATCGGTGCGGCGCTTACCTCGCTTATAAGCATATACGTCAACGACTATCTCGGCGGTTCAGGTGATCCGCTCCGTCTTTCGGCGCAGGTCGTTTCAGGCATCGGTTTCTTGGGCGCAGGTATGATAATTTTGCGTGATAACAACGTTATCGTAGGACTTACGACCGCCGCAGGTGTATGGACAACGAGTATTATCGGTATCGCCATAGGATACGGATTTTATGAGGGTGCAGGTATTGCAACGGCGTGCCTGTTGCTTGCTACGATGCTGTTTTCGAAGTTTGAAAGAGCAAAGAGAAAATATGAATCCGTCTACATAGAAATCGATAATATGTATATGCTCAACGACATACTTGAAACGCTGTTGGGAAAATTCGGTGAAAAAATGACATCAAAAGTCGTACCTCCGAAAAGTAATTACGGCGGCAATTTGGGAATCGTTATAACTGTTAAAAGCGGTTATAAATTCAAACTCGAAAGCCTTTGTGAACTGGAGCATATAGTTTACGTTGAAAAAAATCAGCTCACGATAAGAATGTGACGGTAAAACGAAATAATATCTGGATTGAAATGAGAACAGCCGATACGGATTTTATCCGTATCGTCTGTTTCGTTCACCGCCACTCAGCGGTAACGGTGTGTTTTTATTATACCGTAATTATTTGTAAAGTTCAACGAGTGCTGACAGGTCGGAATCTTCAAGTATTCCGTTGCGGTTTGTATCAGCCGCGATTCCGTAGCCCTTTGTACTTTGACCCAAAAGTGCCTTTTTGGCTTGTATAAGGTCTTTACCGTTTACGATACCGTCGCAGTTCGTGTCACCCATAACGACGAGTGTTGCACGTACGGTTTCCTTGCCGTTGATTATCTTTCTTATTGTATCGCCCGTGCATACAGCGCCTGTTTTTACTGTGCCGTTTGCTGAATAGATAACGCAGTTTTTATCGAACTGTGCAATTACATCCGCGGGTACAGAACCTGCATCTATACCGAACACGCGCAAGCCGAGCGCGGATTCTTCAAGTGAAAGGTCGGAGCCGTCTTTAACTATCAAAGCCATATCTTCAGGTGAAAGAATTGCGGATATTTCGAATTCCTGCGATGCGGAAGCGTTTGCGGTGTAGGATTGTACGTTGCCTCCCGCTTGTGCGATCGCACCTGAGATGCTTATTACACACATAGGTGCGCATTTAGGTCTGATAAGATAATTACCGTCGAGTGTTTTGTGTATAAAGAACTTCTGAGCATCGCTTCCGTTGGGTGCACTGAGAACTATGTTCGTGCCCGATTGGTATGAAGAATCGGTCACGTTCATCACCTTGTTTTCGGCACTGTTGGTAATCGTATAGCTTCCGTCGGAATTACGCTTGAAATTCCACGTGCGCGATGCGGCTGAGAAAGTTGAGTCTGCTGCGATAACGTTGTCGCCGAACGTTCCAAGAGAAATGTTTGACGATACAAGGTCTATTGTTGCGTTGAATTCTTCACCGAGATTCTCGTAAGGAGCAACGGCGCGCGGTTCTTTATATCCCGTTTGGAGGAAGTGCTGAAGCGCCGCCATATTGTTGCTTCCGAATGTTGCTTTCAAATCCGCATTATTGCTGAGATAATATCCTATATCAAACGTTGCGCTCGCGCGTCTGCCTTCTTTGATACCTGAGGAGAAGAAATGGTTAAAAAGTGCATCCTCGTTATTTCCTAAAGCATTCTGAAGGTCTGTATAATTATTGTAATAGTAGTCGGCATCGAATACCGATGGGGGAAGCTGAGGCTCATAAACGAGCGCTACAGCGTTCCAGAGGTTACGCATATAGCCGTCTGCATAACAAGCGCGTTCAACGTAATTTTCGTTTTCGTCAAGCGTTACCATCGTCGTCGAACCGCCGCCGTCAAGCATAAAGCACGTGTCAAATCCTATATCCTGACAGAAATCGGGTATCTGGTCATAACGGAGACCGTTACGGCTTCCGTGCGAGTCAGCTGTTACCATAGCGAACATAATGCTTCCGTCAGCCTTTACACCGACGAGATTTGTGGGGTATTGCGTTGAATCTGTAAGATCGTTGTTGATATTGCCGTCTTTCATAACGAGTATCTGACCGCCGATAGCTTCCTCACAGTTCATCCACTTGGTGTTTGCATCATTACCTGCATTTGTCTGCGTGAGGTATGATTTTACCGTTACAGTATCGCCAATTGAGAATTTTCCGTCAAGCTGCGATATTTTTGAACCGCGTGCGGAAATTACGATGACATCGTTGGTCAAGTTCTGTCTTGTGGTCGTTCCCGATGCGTAAAGTCCGATGACCGTACCGGTTACCGTTTCATTGTTCATAAATTTGTTTGAACCCGAAACGCGTATAGCAACCTCGTACGATGATGTGGGAATGTAGTTTGACGAGCCTATTCTGTTGTTGTAAACGTAAAGCGCGTTGTCTGCGGGAGCGCGGTTAAGACCGTCAGCCTGGAAAGATGCGCCCGTCGTTGTGTTTTTGATTGTGGTTCTTACCTTCGGTTTACCGATAACGAGCTGTCTGTCGCTCGACATACCGAGTGTGTAATAGTCTGCGTTGGACTTTTCCTGCGAGGACATCTGACTGCACCATATCTCACCGTCAAGCACCATCGGACTCATCGATACGTAGTAATTATGATCGCCGGATACGGATACGCCGAGAGTTTTGGTACTTGCCATCCAGTCGCCGTTGACGGAAGCAAGGATAGTCTTTTTACCGTCGGAAAAATTCTTTGTTGCGCTGACGATAGAACCCGTGCTTGTCGAATATGTACCGATATTCATAACCTCGATTGAAAGACCGGGGTTATTTACAAAGTCACCCTCGACGATGTTTATTATTCTGTTTGCACCGTATCCGGACGAACCGCCCGAACCGAGATGCACACGTGTGTAGTCAACACCCGTATCAAAACCGCCGACTTTTATATCGGTTGTCACGTTTGAATCCTGACCCGTGAACGAATATGCATACGTTTCACGCGTCATCAAATGTGCAAACGTACCGACAAGAACGACACCTGCCGTCAGCAGTGCGGTACATTTTTTGAGCATTTTTTTCATAACAGTTACCTCAATTCTGAACTTAAAAGACTTCGATAAGGACATTTTTTTATTTTTTTAAAGTCCGACATCCATTACATTTTACACGCATTTTATATTAATGTCAAGTGTTAAAATGTTCTTTTTTGTTAATTCTGCATTATTAAATGTGAAAAAAACGCGTTAATACTTGACAATTAGTACAAAAATATGTACAATGAAAGAGTAGACAGATTGTTTTAGAAATAAAATATTATTGTTATCGCGGTTATTTGTAAAAATATCAGGAGGAGCTATGAAAAAATTATTTAAAAGATGCACCGCACTGCTGACGGCAGGTGTCATTATAGCAGGCGCTTTTGCAAGCTTTATGACGCGTGAAACGTATGCATATTCGTTCACGGGTCAGGATTCCAACGTAACGACGAATATTACGGTAAACGGAATCGACACGGGTGCAGATTATACAAGAGTTCACCTCGGTTCAAGCGGAGGGTACGGCGCAAACAGAATAATCAACATCGTTGAGGGGAATCTCGCAAACAACCCGGGACTTTCTCTCGAGGTGTTCAATATCGGAACGTACTCAACGAGCAGAGGATCGCTCGTCAGCACGGTGAAAAATTATTCCGAGGGGGATAAGAAGATACTTGCCGCTGTTAACGGCGACTGGATGAATACAGTTCAGGGCAACCTCGGTATTCCCTCAACATCAAATTACTACGTTTCATTCAGCTCCATGGTACTTGACG